>DATJDA010000314.1:0-3853 GCA_035497695.1 Marinobacter sp.
TTGAGGTCAATGTCGATCACCCATTGGTTCAGCGTCTGGAAAGCGAAAAGGGCGACGAGCGTTTTAACGAACTCTCTGCTGTCCTTCTGGATCAGGCTACCCTGGCAAGCGGTGAACAACTGCAAGATCCGGGTGCTTATGTGTCCCGCCTGAATCGTCTGCTATTGGAACTTGCTAACTAAGCTTCATGCAGCAGATTATTGTGGATATCAGCATCAGCCCTGATCAGTGGATAAAACTGTATCAGGGCCTTGCGACAGAGGTTAATACCAGGGCCAGAGACGGACGCTCTGTCCGTTTTCCGGCCCGTATTCTTTCCCGTTTTTACCTGAATGATGGTATAAACGGCACCTTTCGAATTCTCTTTGATGACGAGGGAAAGTTTCAGTCTGTTGAAAGACTGTAATCCCATTGCACTTTTCTTCTTCCCGGAGCAATCATGCGAATAATCCTGGCCCCCATGGAAGGGCTTGTTGACGCGCCCATTCGAGAAACCCTCACGAAAGTAGGCGGAATTGACCGGTGCGTAGCAGAATTTATTCGTGTGACTCACACCTCACTGCCTGCAAGAATTTTTTATAAGTACGCACCCGAGCTTAATAATCTGTCTTGCACCAGAGTCGGTACACCGGTGGCGATTCAACTGCTGGGCTCAGATCCCGGGCAAATGGGCAGGCATGGCCTGAAGGCGGCCGAACTGGGTGCCACACAGGTGGATATAAATTTTGGCTGCCCGGCCAAAACGGTGAATAAAAACAAAGGCGGCTGTGTATTGATGCGTGAGCCCGAGGCCATGTATCAGATCACGGAAGCCGTGCGGCGGGCCGTTCCGGAAAATATACCGGTAACCGCAAAAATGCGTCTGGGATATGACGACCGTTCGATGGCTGTAGCCTGCGGACAAGCACTTGATGCAGCAGGCGCGTCGGAGATTGTTATTCATGCCCGAAGCAAGGTTGATGGCTATAAACCGCCGGCCTACTGGGAAGAAATCGCGAAGGTGCGCGAAGTTGTCTCGGCGAGGGTAATCGCCAACGGTGAAATCTGGACGGTAGAAGATTACTGGCGGTGTCGTGAGGTATCTGGCTGTGATGATGTAATGATTGGCCGCGGCCTGATTGCCCGGCCAGATCTGGCCCGGAAAATAAAAGCCAGTCAACAACAGGTGCATGTTCCAGACATGACATGGCCCGAAGCAGTCGCCCTGATACATGAATACGCCAGTGTACTGCAGGGCTGGCTGGAAGATCGTTATGTGACTGGCCGCATAAAACAATGGGTTAACCTCTTGCGACGAGGTTTTCCAGAGGCCGAAGCAATCTGGCCACAAGCCCGGAAACTAAAAGAGGTCGCACCCATGTTTGCGTGCCTTGAACAGAATGCTTCCAGCCAGCCGTTAATTACCGAGGCGAGCTAGAGAAACCCGCCGTTCTCCATGCGTGGCGTGTAGTTGCCGGAACTCGCTGAGCCGTTAAGCCTGGCCCGTTTCAGAATTGCCTCCTGAGTTGCCAGTCGGTTGTCCAGGTTTCCTGCCCATGCCTTCTGTGCTGGCTCTTGCAATGCCCGTCCATAGGAGAAACTTAACCGCCATGGTTGCGTATGACCTATCGTGTTGAGTGCGTTCAGATTCAGAGTTGCCTCTTCAGGAGTCTGGCCACCAGAGAGGAAATAAATCGCCGGTACGGCTGCAGGAACTGTTCGCCTAAGCACTCTCAAGGTGGCTTCGGCAACGTCTTCTGGTGAAGCTTTTGCAGAATCGCTTCCGGGAGTGACCATACTCGGTTTGAGTATGATGCTCTCCAGTTCAACCCCGTGGCGACTGAGGGCGTGAAAAACCTCACGCAGTACATCGCTACTGACATCCGCACACCGGGTGATTGTATGCCCGCCATTCATCAATACTTCCGGCTCTACGATTGGCACAATGCCAATCGACTGGCAAGTCGCTGCGTAGCGCGCCAGCACCTCTGCGTTTGCTTCTATAGCCTGACGAGAGGGAAGCGTGTCTGAGATGTTGAATACACTGCGCCATTTGGCGAAGCGTGCTCCCTGATTTTTATAACCTTCAAGGCGGTAATACAGACCATCCAGACCAAAGGTAATTTCATCCCCCGGCGCATTCGCCAGTGGCCCCTTGCCTTTATCAACCTTGATGCCTGCAACAATATCCTGGTTTGCCAGTAATTCGGGGATCGGAACGTTGTCCAGACTATTTTGCCCCAGAGTTTCCTCAAACAGAATC
This sequence comes from Marinobacter sp., assembly GCA_035497695.1. Classification (GTDB taxonomy): domain Bacteria; phylum Pseudomonadota; class Gammaproteobacteria; order Pseudomonadales; family Oleiphilaceae; genus Marinobacter. The sequence continues at coordinate 2,243 of DATJDA010000314.1, forward strand.
ACGCCGCTGATGAATGCATCCAGATCCGGTGCCGACAGAATCAGACTTCGGTATTCCCGCCGTTTTTCTTCTGAGGATTCAACGCCTACGGCCGCAAACCGTTTGGCAATAGTTGGGTTGCTCTCATCAGCCGCCAGTAATCCTTTGCCTGGCCTGACAAGCTGCTGAATGGTTGAAGCCAATTCTTCCTGGATACTCATATTTGCTCCTGTTTCGGATGTTGATCACCAACCCCAGAACAATAGCCACCATGCGCTGGTGATAAAAACAATGGTAGCAGCCCCAAAACCAGTTGCGAGAACTCGCCGGATGTTGCTGGTGGCATACTGACCTGTGATTTTCCAAAATAGCATCAGCCCCCAGCAGGAAGCTCCAATAAGCAGAGCCGCCCGAACAGGGCTCACCCAGAATAATGGCGCGTGTTCAGCGCGAAGCATAGTTACGGTAATTGCAGAAAGGCCGAGAAATACCCCGGTGCCGGCAAGTGGAATCAGAGCATGGGATAGGTGAAAAAGAGCCTGACGGTTAAAGTGGGCGAGGCTGCGCTGTGACAGGAACAGTAGCCCGCCAAGAACAGAGCCACACACAATTCCGGTAACTGAGATGTACGTCAATAGCAGCGTGCCATCCAGCAGGTTTAGTACGTCGTTTTGTTCCGGATAGTTGGTGAAAATCCACCAGGGCAGGTGTGTTTGCATAGGCCACAGCCAGTCGTTACTGATCAGCCAGGTAGCAAGAGCCTGCTTAATGCATATAAACCAGGGGCTCGCAGACCAGTGAAACGCACCTATAGCAATTCCGCACAATCCGTAAGTGATCAGTAAGAATTCCACCAGTGTGGCGCGGCTGGCACTCTCTTGAATCAGTTCGGACCCTGGCGTGCTGACCGTCAGCTGGATGGCGCCGCGGTGGCCCTCACAGCGACCGCACGAATGGCAATCACTGCCACTTTGCAGATCTTTCAGGGATAACAGGGTGGGGCAGTTGATCGCCGGAGGGCGCTCGCCACTGGCACGGCTGGCCTGCCAGAGCTCAGGGTCTGTCTGGAAATGAATTGGTGCCAATTTGGACAATAAACCGAACACGCCGTTTACCGGGCACAGGTACCGACACCATACCCGAACGTTCCGGCCATACAGGTAGCCGATAATTATTGCGCCGAGGGTGGAGCCACCCAGAATAAGCAGCGTCGCTTTCGGGTACTGGTAAACGCTGATCATCTGTCCGTAAATGGTGGTGCCCACAAACGCCACGAATGGCCAGCCGCCCCATCTCACCCAGCGGGGTATAGCACCGCCCCGGCCATATCGACTCGCCCATTCACTGAGGCTGCCTTCCGGACAAAATACACCGCACCATACCCGTCCGAGAAGGATCATGCTGATCAGAACAAACGGCCACCATATACCCCAGAACAGAAACTGCGCGAACAGGGTAACGTTGTTCCAGATATGGGTCGTATGTGGGGGGAGCGCACGCACTGCCGGCACGATAATGAGAATGGCGTAGAAGATAACAACAAACCATTGGATACGACGAATTACGCGCTGGTTATCCCGCATCCACCGTCCGAAAGAAATCAGCAGGCCACGGCGCCTGGGCGTTACCCTG
>DATJDA010000315.1:0-3706 GCA_035497695.1 Marinobacter sp.
TGCTATAGATAGCGCCCGTAGACCAGGACAATGTTTCCGAGTTGCTCTTCAGGTCGCTGGTGCGCGCGCCCGGGCCGTTGCCCATAACTCGTGCATCGCCGGTTACCTTGTCATATCGTGCACCCAGTTGGAAATTCCATTTGCCAGTGGCGATGTCGTCCTGAAGAAACAATCCCTGGCTTCGTATTTCACCATCTCTGAATGGTGAATTGGCAATAACGGTGTCAGACATGGGTGGGTTGTAGGTAAACCGCTCAGGGTCTGCTTCCATTTTCCAGGTTTCCAGGCCGGCTGTGATCAGATGGGCATCGCCCAGTGGCATCCGGTATTGGGTTTTGGCACCATCGGTATCAAAACTGACATCATTCCATACTTGGTTACGGTCTTTAAAATTCCACCAGGCTCTGATTTCTCTGTCCACATTTTGCCGGTATATGCTGGCTTCCAATGTGCCGGGTCCGAACCCGGCTTCGTAACCCACCTCGGCCAGTTGTCGGGTTTGTTTGGGTGAGTGAATCGTCAGTGCGCCGTTGCCACCCGGCCCAGGTTTTGTGGAACCTGGATACCACACCTCCCGGTCTTCGTGATTTTGCAGGTTCAGGGTTAGCCGTTGATTGTCCGTCAGCCGGTACGCGTATTTGAGCAAGACGGATTCTGAGCGGTAGCCGCTGTTATCCACTTTTCCATCTGGAGTTTCATAATCGTCCACATCTTTAACCGCCGCACCCAGTACCAGGCCGTGATCTTTGCTGGAGAGCTCTACCAGAGTGCCACCTGCCAAACTGCTGTCTACCGTGCCGGCACTGCCAGAGAAGCGCCCATGTGCTTCGGTGCTCTCGGTAAATCTGGCTTCTGGCGTGCGCAGGTTAACGGCGCCGCCCAACGCACCGGTGCCATGCAATACAGAGCCGGGGCCCTTAACAACTTCAACGCTGTCCATCAGGCTCATAGCAGCCAGTGAAGAAATCGCCCCCTGTGGTTGCGCCGAATTTAGCCGGACACCATCTACCAGCACTACAATACTTTCTTTCTTCAGGCCCCGGATAACCGGATTTCCACCCCAGGCTCCACCATCACTTTGTACCGAAAGCCCGGCTTTACCCCGGAACAAATCGCCTGTGGTTTGCGAGGCTGGCGCATCTATCGCGTTGAGTTTCTCTGTGGCGCTTGGTGTTTCCAGAGTGTCAGACTCGTAGCCTTTTGCGGTCACAATGAGTTCGTTTAGTTCCAAGGGTTGTGCCTGAACAGATACTGGGATAGCCGCTGTTGTTGAGAAGGCAAGCACGGCAAAACACAGTTTGTCGGATTTCAAGTTCATGAATTCTCCGGTTCCGGTGGTAATATGTATTTTGAATATATGTAAAAGACGTTGCAGATGTTAATCTAAGTAGTAATCATTGTCATTTGATTGAGGTCAAGATTATTAATTTTTCAGGCGTTATTCTGGGTTCAGAAACATAGAGCGGTAATTTATGGGTAGTTTGATCAAAACAGGGTTGGGGTGGGGAGGCAGCCTTACTGGCGTCTTGCTGTTTGCAGCGCTGTGGGAATGGGGAAGCCTGCACTATGGTAGCTTCCTGTTGCCCGGGCCCGGAGACGCCTTGGTATCTATTCAGCAATTCTGGCAACAGGGTGAGCTTGGGCCAGCGGTCTGGGCAACCACCTGGCGGGCGATGGCAGGATTTGTTGTGGCAGCCCTGTCCGGGTTAGTACTGGGTCTTATGGCAGGGTTATCTCATACCCTGGGGCGTGCTTTAGAACCGGTTTCCACCGTGCTGCTGGGGATTCCTCCCATTGCCTGGATCGTGCTGGCTATTCTGTGGTTTGGGGGTGGCTCGATGGCAACGATCTACACAGTAGCGGCCACAACCCTCCCGATTACCTTTGCCGGAGCCCAGATTGGTGCCCGCACTCTTGATTCCCGCCTGCAGGAGATGGGCGACGTGTTTCAGGTGCCGTTCTGGATGCGTTTGTGGGATTTCTACCTGCCGCATATCGTGTCTTACGTGTTTCCAGCGCTGATCGCAGCGTTAGGTATTGCCTGGAAAGTCACGGTGATGGCGGAATTATTCGCCACTGAAGATGGCGTGGGCGCAGGACTGGCGATGGCAAGAGTCAATCTGGATACCGCCGGCGCCATGGCATGGATTCTGGTCGTCGTCGTTTTGTTACTGATTGCCGAGCATGGTTTTTTACGGCCACTGCAAAAGAAAATGGAACCCTGGCGGCAGGGGATCCCGGGCGCCAAACCCAACCAGTAAATCTGTGGCAAGTGCCAGATACTGAATTTTAGAAAGGCAGAACTATGCTGAATTTGCAAAATGTGTCACTGGAGCTCGGGCCGAACAAGGTTTTGGATTCTGTGAGCTTGTGTGTTAACTCTGGTGAGTCTGTCTGTCTTGTAGGGCCGTCAGGCTGTGGTAAGACCAGCTTGTTGCGCCTTGCGGCTGGCTTGATTCAAGAAACATCCGGCTCTGTAGAAAATCGTTTTGCGTGTACTGCGGCGGTATTTCAGGAACCACGATTACTGCCCTGGCGGCGAATGCTGGATAACATTGCACTTGGTCTGAAGGCTCGTGGTGTCCCGCGCTGCGAACGGCTGGAAAGGGCTCGGGAATTGGCTGATTCGGTGGGATTAAAAGATAAATACACACTTTTCCCTCACGAGCTTTCCGGTGGCATGCAGCAACGTGTTGCTCTGGCCCGTGCACTGGCCATAGGTGCTGATCTTCTGTTACTTGACGAGCCATTCAGCGCACTTGATGTGGGTTTGAGAAGCGAAGCACAGGAGCTGGTTCAGCATCTTGTTGTCGATAAGGGCATTGCCAGCTTGTTAGTCACTCATGATTTAACTGAAGCCTTAAGGATAGCTCACCGGGTCATTGTGATATCCGGCGCGCCCGGGCGGATCGCCTGCGAATACTGTGTGGAAGCGCCTTTCGCCGAGCGCACGCAAGCCTGGCTTTATGAGGCGGCCGCACGTCTTTTGAGGCAACCAGAAGTAAATGAAAGCTTTCTGTTTCACTCCGAACCGGAGGTTGCATGAATTCAATGAACCGGCGCAGCCTGTTGAAGCTGGCAGCCAGCTCCGCATTGTTATCCGCCCTGCCTGTCTATCAGGCTATGGCAAAACCTTCCGGTAAGCTTGTCGCTGCAACGCCCTTCGGCATTCCCCAAATTATTCTGGCAAGAGCATTAGATGATCCACAGGTGAAAAGCCTGATCCGGGAGCGGGAACTGAAAGCCTGGAAAGATCCCGACCAGCTTCGGGCCTGGTTGGCCAGGGCGGAGGTAATGCTTACCGCAACCCCAACCAACGTGGCGGCCAATCTCTATAACCGCGGCGTGCCTCTGGTACTGATGAACGTAAACATCTGGGGCACTCTTGGCATGCTGGGGCTTGCTGATAAAGGCCAGCTTAATTCCATTGGAGATCTCGCTGGCCACCATATTGGTGTGCCCTGGCGAGGCGACATGCCGGATCTTGTGTTTCGTTATCTGCTTGGCAAGGCAGGCATGAAGATAGGCCGGGATTTAACCGTGAGCTACCAATCCAGCCCGTTTGAAACCGTTCAGATGTTTGTTGCTCAACGCCTGGATGCCGCGGTGTTGCCAGAACCAATGCGCACAGCCACCCGCCTGCAAGCGGTTCAGTTCGGGTTGCAAACAACAGAGCTGGATTTACAGCAGGAATGGGCACGGGTGA
>DATJDA010000316.1:0-3905 GCA_035497695.1 Marinobacter sp.
GGGACCGGGTAACTGCCGAGCGGGCCCTTAACACTCGTCTCGAAGGGGGCTGTCAGGTACCGATCGCGGCGTACGCACTCCTGGAAGACGAAAACACCCTGTGGCTACGGGGCCTTGTTGGTGCCGTAGACGGAGCACAGATACTCCGGGTAGAAGGCCGCGCACCCAGAAACGAGGGTGAACGCCTTGGCCGGGAGCTGGCAGAAGAACTACTGGCTTTGGGCGCTGACAAAATACTGGCCGAGATTTATGGCCACACCCCGCGCTGAGATGCCGAGTCTCCGCAACCGGCGGGTTCTGATTTGCCGGCCCGAACCCGAAGCGTCCAGACTGGCCGGCGGCTTTCAGGCAGCCGGAGCGGAAGTCTGTATTTTTCCGCTTGTGGGGCGGGATCCACTTCCGGAAACCCCGGAGCGACGCTCGATAATTCTTGGTCTCGACCAGTTTTCTCACATCATCATCGTCAGCCCCTACGCTGCCAGGCTGTTACTGGCAGAGGTGGACACGTGGTGGCCACAGATCCCGACGGGTATTGGTTGGTACGCCGTAGGTTCGGGTACCGCAGCCGTGCTATCAGAGCACGGCCTGATCGTGCGCAAGCCGTCCACTGGCTGGACCAGCGAAGATCTGCTTGCACTGCCTTCACTTGCACAGATTAAAAATGACAAGGTTTTGCTGGTAAGAGCCGACACGGGGCGCGAGCTGATCTATCAAACGCTGGAAGCGCGCGGTGCTCAGATCACGCTTTTACCCCTCTACCAAAGACTCATTCCCGATTACACAGATGAAGAGATTCACAGAGCGTTCAGTGAGTTTTCCCCGGATGCCGTGATTGCCTTGTCTGGAGGAACCGTAAACAATCTCGTCGCACTATGTGCGAATAGCAGCCATAATCTATACGATAGTTTATTGGTGGTGCCTGCGGAACGGGTTGCTGTACAGGCTCGCACCGCAGGCTTCAAAAATCCGTGTATACCAGGAAGCCTTGCCGATAACGACATCGTGGCCACTGTTGCAATACAACTCGCTGGCCGGAACGGTGGCTCCAGAACTGCCAAGTAAGGACGCCCGTGACTGAAACAACACAACAACTGCCTGCCACCATCCCTCAGGGGCAACCACCCGCGCGCCAGATGCTTTGGCCGGTATGGCTGATTGCCGTCCTTACTCTGATTGTTACGATCGCGCTGGCTTTATGGAACTGGCAGCAATGGAACAACCAGCAGGCGACCCAACAGAGCCTGCTGGACCTGCAGCAGAGTACGGTTCACCTGCAAAACCTCTATGGCGACCGCGGCAGCCAACAAGGCCAGCGGCTTCAAGCCCTTGAGGATAAGTTATCTGCACAGCGTGAGTTGATTGCTACCCAACAGAGACAAATTGATCATACCGCCCAGTCTTTACTGGAAGCCGGCAGTCGCACGCGAACCGACTGGTTACTTGCTGAGGCTGAGTATCTGCTGCGCATTGCTAATCAGCGGTTGCTCATTGAAAAAGACATCCGTGGAGCCGCCTCGGCACTGGCCTCAGCCGATGACGTCCTGAAAGAGTCGGATGACGTTGGGGTTTATCCGGTACGCCAGCAGCTTGCCCGTGAAATTCTGGCCCTGAAAGGAATCAGCGATGTTGACCGCACAGGGCTTTACCTGAAGCTCGAAGCGGCAATTAACAGTATTCACCAGCTTACCGACCAGGCACTGATCAGTGAACAGGCGCCGGGTTTCGTTGGCATTGCTAACGAAAATGAAACAGAAGCGGGAGAGCCAACACTGCTGGCCCGCACGTGGCACCGATTCAAATCCACACTTATGCAAATAGTCGTTATCCGGCGCATGGATGAGCCTGTTAAGCCCCTGCTGTCACCGGATCAGAGTGCCTATGCGCGCCTGAACCTGCAACTTATGCTCGAAGAAGCCGAAATGGCGGTTCTACGGGGCAATCAGGAACTGTATAAGCGGGCGCTGACAAAAGCACGGGATACCATTGATGGCTGGTACGATGCCAGCAACCCACAAGTCATTGCGCTTTCTGAAACACTGAGGGAACTGATTGGCCACGATGTCGACCCCACCCTGCCAGACATCAGCAAATCCCTTGCGTTACTGAAAGCCCGCCTGGCTGGCCAACTGACTCCTGACAATAACGGGCAAAACAGCATGAACACAAGCGGGGGCAAAGATTCATGATTCGCCTGTTGCTGATTATTCTGCTGGCACTATTGATCGGAGCGGGCTTGTCACTCGGATTTCAGTATGACCTGGGCTATATCCGCATCAGCCTTGGTCACTATCTGATTGAAACGAATTTCTGGGTTGGTCTGGCGCTACTGATCGCTCTGGTCACGTTGATTGTTGTTAGCCTTGGCCTGTTTCGCCGGTTCCGTCACGGCACCGGTGTGATGACCGGCTGGCTTGCCAGGGGCAGCGAGCGTCGGGCGCGTCGCCGCACCACCCAGGGTCTGCTTGCGCTGGCAGAAGGTAACTGGCCAAGGGCGCGCAAGCTGCTTACGGCCGCCGCAAGTCATGCAGACACTCCCTTGATCAACTACTTGGCCGCGGCCCAGGCCTCGTTCGAATCCGGTGATTACGAGGCGGTGGATGAATTACTGCGCAAAGCCTTTGAAAGTACCCCAGGCTCAGACATGGCCGTGGGCATCACCCAAGCGCAACTGCAGTTGGCGGGCAACCGTCTGGAACAGGCATTGGCAACACTGATCCGTCTGCGCAAGCAATCGCCTCACCATCCGTTCGTTCTCAAATTGTTGAAAAACACCTATCTGCGACTGGAAGACTGGCGAGAGCTGTCAAAGCTTCTGCCCGAGCTGCAAAAACGCGATGTGCTTCCGATTAATGACTTTAACGAGTTGCAACGCATGGTGTGGCAGAAACTGCTGCAAAGTGCCGCAGACGATTGTCACCGGCGCCAGAAAGAAGATCCGGATGCATCGCTGGAACCTCTTACCCGCTTATGGGACGAGCTTCCGGGCTTTCTGCGTAAAGATGAGATTACCATCCGGGATTACGCCCGCCTGCTGGCAGACCTGGGGGATGAAGCGCAAACTGAAACCCTGTTACGCAAGGTATTGCGCAATCACTGGAGTGATGAGCTTATTAACCTCTACGGACGGGTGGAAGGGCGAAAGCCGGACGAACAACTCCTGATAGCCGAGCAGTGGCTGAAAGACCGGCCCAATAATGCCGAGCTGCTGCTGGCCCTTGGCCGTCTCAGCCTGCGCAATGAGCTGTGGGGAAAAGCCAGAGAATATTTTGAAACCAGCCTGAAGCTGCGCCGCAGCCGCGAAGCGCTGGCCGAACTAAGCCGGCTAAGCGCCCACATGGGCGAGGAGGAAGCCAGTATCAAGCTGATGATGCAGGGGCTGGCCAGAGATAATGGGCTGCCGGAACTGCCCATGCCGAAAGCTTAAGCTGGCTGAAAACTAAAAAAGGGTCAGAAATAAAGTTCTGGCCCTTTTTACCAGACACCTCTAACCCCACCTTCACACCCTGGGCGCGTACTCCAGCACATCCGAGAAAAACGCCTGCTCTGGCAAGCCTGTTTCCATTAACGCATCCATTAAGCTGTAAACCATGGCTGGTGAGCCGCTGGCAAATACATCCACACTTTGCCAGTTCATACCCGTGGCCAGAACGGTACGGGTCAGCTGCTCATGGTGACCACTCCAGTCGCTGTCATCGTCATCGCCAACAATGGGTATGAATGAAAAACCGGGCCAGTCCTGCGCCCACTGCTGGGCCAGACTCCGCAGATACATATCTTCGTGATGGCGCACACCCCAGAACAGAGCGATCGGTTGGCTGACAGACGTGCCCCTAAGGTAATCCACCATGCTTTTTATCTGAGCAAAACCCGTTCCAGCAGCAACCAGTATTAATGGTTTATTCGGC
>DATJDA010000317.1:0-5242 GCA_035497695.1 Marinobacter sp.
AACGCACCAAAATCTACAATACGCTCAACCCGGCCTTTGTAGATAGCGCCGACTTCAATCTCTGCAGTGATTTCCTTAACCCGGTTAGCAGCCGCCTGGGCCGATTCCAGATTATCTGCGTAGATCTTCACAATACCATCGTCATCCAGATCAATAGATGCACCGGTCTCTTCACAAATAGCGCGGATAGTGGCGCCACCCTTGCCGATAACATCGCGGATTTTTTCAGGATTAATCTTGATGGTTGTGATGCTCGGTGCACGGGCAGAAAGCTCTGAACGCGACTCTGCAATCAGCTTGTTCATCTCACCAAGAATATGCTGACGCGCACCATGGGCCTGCTCCAGAGCCGCTTCCATAATCTCGTCGGTAATACCCTGAATTTTGATGTCCATCTGCAGGGCAGTAATCCCGTCTTTGGTACCCGCCACCTTGAAGTCCATATCACCCAGATGATCTTCGTCGCCCAGGATATCCGTGAGGATGGCAAACTTGTCGCCTTCCTTCACCAGGCCCATGGCAATACCGGCAACCGGTGCCTTTAGCGGCACGCCAGCATCCATCAGGGCGAGACTGGAACCACACACGGAAGCCATTGAGCTTGAGCCGTTGGATTCAGTAATCTCGGAAACCACACGAACGGTATACGGGAAATCTTCGATCGTTGGCATAACAGCCGCTACACCACGCTTTGCCAGACGGCCATGACCAATCTCACGACGTCCGGGAGCGCCCATGCGACCTGCCTCACCTACGGAATAGGGAGGAAAGTTGTAGTGGAACAGGAACGGATCTTTGTGCTCACCTTCCAGGGCATCAATAATCTGCATATCCCGGGAAGTACCCAGAGTAACGGCTACGATTGCCTGGGTCTCACCACGGGTGAACAGGGCGGAACCATGAGTGCTTGGCAAAATGCCTACTTCAACCTCAATCGGGCGAACGGTTTTGTTATCCCGGCCATCAATACGCGGCTTTCCCTCCAGAACTTGCTGACGAACAACGGTTTTTTCGATGCTCGCGAAGCACTTTTTTACATCTTCCGCTGAGGACTGGCCCTCGTTTTCGCCAGCAAACTTTTCTACAGCCGCGCTCTTGATTTCACCAAGACGGGCGTAACGATCCATCTTGTCGTGGATGCTATAAGCTTCTCCAATGGCTGAAGCAAATTCACCCTTGATGGCATTCAACAGCTCAGTATTCTCGGCTTCAGGCTGCCACTCCCAGCGTGGCTTACCATTTTCAGCAGCGAATTCTTTGATGGCGGTGATTGCAACCTGCATTTCTTGGTGCGCATACAATACGCCACCCAGCATCTGATCTTCTGACAAACCTTTGGCTTCTGATTCAACCATCAGCACCGCATCATCGGTACCGGCAACGACCATATCCAGAAGCGAGGTTTCCAACTCTTCAAAGGTCGGGTTCAGGAAGTAACCACGCTCATTGGTGAAGCCAACGCGTGCCGCACCGATAGGGCCATCAAAAGGAATGCCGGAAATAGCCAGAGCTGCAGAAGCTGCCAGCATTCCGGCAATATCCGGATCCTGTGTTTTATTGGCAGACATCACCGTCAATACAACCTGAACTTCGTTCATGTAACCAGCCGGGAACAGTGGACGAATTGGCCGGTCAATCAGGCGGGAAGTCAGGGTTGCTTTCTCGGAAGGACGAGATTCGCGCTTGAAGAACCCGCCCGGAATTTTGCCTACGGCGTAGGTTTTCTCGATATAGTTAACGGTCAGCGGAAAGAAGTCCTGGCCGGGTTTAGCCTCTTTAGCACCAACCACGGTACCCAGTACGGATACGTCATCAATGGTGACAAGAACCGCGCCTGTTGCCTGGCGGGCAATGCGGCCAGTTTCCAGAGTGACGGTTTTTCCGCCTAGCTCAAACGATTTTCTGATAGGTTTCAGTTCCACAAAAAACTCCTGGTAACTTTTTAGATTTCCCAAACTTGGCCAGCCAATACGCCCATGCGCAAAGACCGTTATTCATCAGGTGGTTCTCATGTGTTTCAAAAGGCTACTCGTCTGAAAGCTAACAGGCTGTTGCAAAATTCCGGGCGCATCCGGGCACTTCGCCCCACCCGAACCTTTCAACAACCTGCTATCAATTTCAGCTTTCCAATGCAACGGGACTTCCTTCAAAACCACTGACAAACCAGCTGCGGTACTTATAGAGAGAGCTACAACCGGATGAACCAATATCGATTCCTCCGGTTGTTGGAAAGCCCCGTAACAACGAGGCTTTTCTCACACAATCAATAGCAGATCAGCGACGCAGACCCAAACGCTTGATCAGTTCAAGGTAACGGTCAGCACTTTTCCGCTTCAGGTAGTCCAGCAGTTTACGACGCTGGTTTACCATCCGGATCAAACCACGACGAGAGTGGTGATCCTTCTTGTTGGTCTTAAAATGATCTTGCAGCTTGTTAATGTTAGCGCTCAACAGGGCAACCTGAACTTCCGGGGAGCCTGTATCGCCTTCAGCTTGCTGATAATCCTGAACAATCTGTGATTTCTCGCTGGCAGAAAGTGCCATGTTTCACCTCATAGTTTGCGATGCAATCGAATACAGCCGAACCGTGCATCTCTACAGCCCGGCTAATCAACAACACACTTATCGGGTGCTGTTGGTTTTTACCAGTCGACGAGGAACCAAATGGGTCATCTCGCCTTCCGGGAACGCTTCTGCCAATCCCACAAAGTCTCTTTTACTTTCACCTTTTGCATAGAGGCGAATCAGACCTTCATGGGCCAGGCTGGGTATTCTAACCGGTTGCCCATTTAATATCGACATCAGTGGGGCATCCGAAAGTTCGGCCTCGGGAAACATTGAAAGTGCTGCATCCGGCGCCACAAGCAAGCCATCAAGGCTTTCTCCGCGCTCCCGCATAGTTTCAAGATCCGGAATCTTTTGAGTATTTTCGAGTGTAAACCCTGCCGCCAGCGTGCGACGCAAGGCAACAACATGAGCGCCGCAGCCCAGTGCCTCGCCGATATCCTCAATCAGTGAGCGAATGTACGTACCTTTAGTGCAACTGACAGCCACATCCAGTTCGTTTTCACGCACATCAAGCAGGGTCAGTTCATAGATGGTAACCGGCCGTGCCGGACGCTCTACCTCAATGCCTTGCCGGGCATATTCATAAAGCGGCCGGCCCTTATGTTTAAGTGCTGAATACATAGAGGGGACTTGCTGTATATCGCCTCGAAACTGATTCAGTATCGGCTCGATCATTTCTGCACTAAGATTTTCGGGAATTGGCCGTTCCTCAACCTTAGCGCCCTCACTGTCACCGGTTTCTGTTCGAATGCCCAAACGGGCAGTAGCAATATACGCTTTGTCGCTTTCGAGCATCATCTGCGAAAACTTGGTTGCTTCCCCAAAGCACAACGGCAACACGCCGGTGGCCAGAGGATCAAGTGCGCCGGTATGTCCGGCTTTCGCAGCGCCATACAAGCGTTTGACCTGCTGTAAAATACCGTTAGAGGTAATACCTGCTGGTTTATCGATCACCAGAATTCCGTTGACGTTACGACCTTTGTGTCTGCGGCTCAAGTGTTGCGCTCCGGATCATCCGGGCCACGCCCTTCACTTTCACCGGCAGAAACAGCCGGCGCATTGCCAACGGCTTTGCGGATAAGGTTATCCATTTTTCGGGTATATCCCTGCAACTCATCAAAATGAAAGCGCAAGAGCGGAATGACCCGAAGTTTCATGGCTTTACCAACCTGCCCCCGAAGGAATCCGGCCGCTCTGTTCAGAACGGCAAGAGACTCTTTCACTTCCGGAGATTCCCCGGTGAAATCTTCCGTAGAGAGCAGTGAAACGTAAATGTCGGCATAGCCAAGATCACGACTTACTTTTACAGCATTAACGGTAACCATGCCGATCCGCGGGTCTTTAATCTCCCGCTGGATCAGCAAGGCCAGTTCTCGCTGCATTTGATCGCCAATTCGATCAATACGACTGAACTCTCTAGCCATTAGGCCCCCGTTGATTCAAGCTTGCGCTCGACACGGACGCGTTCAAACACCTCGATCTGATCGCCGACTTTCACGTCATAGCCCTTAACACCGATACCACATTCCATACCGTTACGGACCTCAGCGACGTCATCTTTGAATCGACGCAGGGATTCCAGCTCGCCCTCAAAGATAACGACGTTATCCCGCAGTACCCGAATCGGTTTGTTTCTGTGCACCAGACCTTCGGTAACCATACAGCCAGCCACCTGACCGTATTTGGGCGAGCGGAACACATCCCGTACATCGGCGATACCAATGATATCTTCCCTGAATTCGGGAGCCAGCATGCCGGTCAGCGCGGCCCTGACATCATCAATCAGATTATAGATGATGCTGTAGTACCGCAGATCCAGCCCTTCCTGCTCAACCAGACGCTTGGCGGATGTGTCGGCGCGCACGTTAAAGCCAAAGATAACCGCATTGGTTGCCATTGCCAGACTAACGTCTGTTTCGGCAATACCACCAACACCAGAGGACACTATTTTCACCTGGACCTCTTCGTTACCCATATCTCGCAAAGACTTGGTAATCGCTTCCAGCGTGCCACGCACATCCGTTTTAAGAACCAGATTGAGCGTTTTCACTTCGTCCTTGCCCATATTCTCAAACAGATTTTCGAGCTTGGCCGCTTGCTGGCGCTGTAACCGCAGTTCACGCTCGCGAACCTGACGGAACTCGGCGAGCTCTTTGGCTTTCTTCTCATCACTAACAGCAAAGAATTCATCACCGGCATTCGGGGTACCGTTCAATCCCAGAATTTCCACCGGAATGGATGGCCCTGCTTCCTTACTCGGCTTGCCAGCTTCGTCGGTCATGGCCCGGACTTTACCGTAGAAGGAGCCCGCTACAACCATATCGCCTTTGTGCAACGTACCATTCTGAACGAGCACAGTAGCCACAGAACCACGGCCACGCTCAAGGCTGGACTCAATGACCACGCCTTTAGCCGGCACATCAGGAGACGCTTCCAGTTCAAGTATTTCAGCCTGCAAAATCAACGCTTCAAGCAGGCTGTCAATGCCCTCACCCGTATGCGCAGAGATTGGCACGAACTGGACGTCACCACCCCAGTCTTCCGGGATAACTTCCATACCCGCCAGCTCTGTTTTGATTCGATCCGGATCAGCCTGCTCCTTGTCCATCTTGTTGATAGCAACAACGATGGGCACACCTGCAGAGCGGGCATGTTCAACCGCTTCTCTTGTTTG
>DATJDA010000318.1:0-2276 GCA_035497695.1 Marinobacter sp.
AGCACGGGGCGCACTGGCACTGGGCGCCAGAGCTGCGGCAAACTTCACCTCCATTGGTCTGACCCAGCCATTGGCAGAGTCTCTTGATCGCAAACAACACGCACTTGAAACGGCCCGGGACTATTTTCTGGATGCCGAAAGCCTGGGCGGCGAAAGCATTCGTTCAGAGTCTCTTTATCGGCGGGCTGAGCTTTACCGGGCGCTGGCCAAAGATTTGATGGCGTCTTCGGTGCCGGGGGATTTAAACGAACTTGAAGCCATGCAGTACCAGATCTTGCTGGAAGAAGAGGCTTTCCCCTTTGAAGAAAAAGCCATTAAGCTGCATTCCGAAAACCATCAGCGTATCGCCTCTCAGGGATACGACGCCTGGATTGGTAAAAGTCTGGGTGTACTGGCCGAGCTGAATCCTGGCCGCTACAGCCGTTCTGTTCGCTGGATGAGCTGGAATATGGGGGCTAACGATGGTGTATAGAAATCTGACATTACGCACTGTGGCGCTTGGTCTGGTTCTTGTCTGGCTGGCGGGGTGCGCCGGCCCGGCGGTACAAAAGCCGAAAGTGGCCCCGGCAAATCCGGCACTGGCGCTGAAGTTCACCCAGGAAGGCCGGCAGGCGTATGAGCAGGGCCGTAAAGCTGCTGCTGTTGATGCGTGGAAGCAGGCCGTCTCGCTGAATCCTGAAGATGCCGCCACGGTAAACAACCTTGCGTTGTTGCTGCAAGAGGAAAAGCATTTTTCTGAAGCAGCAACTTTTCTGGAAACCGGTTTGCAATATTCGCCCGATGTTCCGCAGTTGCATTACAACCTTGCGATTATCTCAGAGCTGTATCTTCTGGATCTGAAAAAAGCCCTGGTCCATTACCGAACCTATCGGAAACTGACCGGAGCGGAAGATAAACAGGTGGAAGGCTGGATTGCTGATCTGGAACGGAGGCTTGATTAAATGAACATAGCAATGAGGCTTCGCAGTCGGGCTTGCAGAGGCATTTTAGCCCTTGTGCCCGTTATGGTAATTGCACCTTCGCCCGTGTCTGCCGCCAGTCTTGAGGTTGAAGGCATTTCTGTCAGTGTCGGCGAAGATAACCCGCGGGTTCTTTACATACAGCCGTGGCAGACGCCGAGCCTGCCACGCCGGCCCCGTGCAGAACTTGAAAGCGATGCACCGCAACTGATTCAATCTTTAGACCCTTTAGCGCTGGAGCGCCATCGAACGTTCCGGCAAACTCTCAACCCCCTGGTACTGAATCCTGACAGGGATTCGGCTGTGACAGAGCAGTAACAACGGAGACGGAACATGCTGGATACAATAATGCGGTTTTTCCAGGACGGCGGGGCGTTTATGTACCCGATAGCTGTCGTATTGGCCATAGGGTTAGCCATTACTCTGGAGCGCTATTTTTACCTTGGGGCGGTTCGTCGCAAAAACCGGATGGCGTTTGAGAAGGGGATTTTGCCTCTACTGCAGAAAAGGGATTATCAGCGGGCTATGAAGGCGGCTGGCAATTCAGACAGTGCAATAGCGTCTATCATGGGCGCAGGCATTAGCCGGTTACTCAGTAACAGCCGCCGTGAAGATATTGAATATGCCATGGAGGAGGGCTTGATGGAGGTTCTGCCCCGGCTGGAAAAACGCACCCAATATCTTGCCACACTGGCTAATATTGCAACGTTGCTGGGGCTTCTGGGTACGATTATCGGCCTGATTGCCGCCTTTACGGCAGTGGCTGCCGCTGATCCTTCGCAAAAGGCCAGCCTGCTTTCCGAAAGTATTTCTGTTGCCATGAATACTACTGCCTTTGGGCTGATGTCTGCTATTCCCCTGTTGTTATTTCATGCGGTTCTGCAAACCCGCACCAATGAAATTGTCGACAGCTTTGAAATGGCGGGTGTCAAGCTGCTCAACATGGTCTCGGATCATAACAGCCAAGGCGCTGCAGTCTGATCTGAGCGCATGTCAGTTATGGTCAGCAACCCAGTGAGTGAGTGCATATGAGACGCCGACATCGCAGGTCATCCAGTTCACCCGATCTGGATATTACGGCCTTTATGAATTTGATGATCGTACTGGTACCGGTGCTTTTGCTGGGTATGGTGTTTACCCAGGTGCACACCATAGAGCTGAATTTTCCGGGCATGAACGCCGGTGAAGCACCAACCTCGGAAGAGCTGAGACTGGTAGTGACGCTGATTCCTGATGGTATGGAAGTAGCAGACAGCGAGCGTGGCATTATCCGTGTTTTGCCAATATCCGAAGGCAAGCAGGATTTTGCCGGCCTTA
>DATJDA010000319.1:0-2667 GCA_035497695.1 Marinobacter sp.
TTTTTGCTGTTGTTCAGATCGCTTTCAATTCTGGTTCGCACTTCTTCAGGTATTTTGCTGCTTATCTGAACGAGGCCTGAATCATCTTTGCTAACGTTGAGAGTTGTCGCCGGAGGCAAGTTGTATTCGGCAAGTTTGTGCCGCAGCGTATCCCGCACAAAGGCAAGATCCTGCCCCACCGTCTGCTTGTATTCTGACATGATCAGCCGTCTGGATTTCAGGCCGGTGATGTCAGAATTGCTCTCCCCCGATGGTGTGAACCGGTCACTATCAACAGAGTTGTCTGCTTCAGACCCTGCCACCAGCGGCTTGGTTGGCGTGTCTGTTGCTGTACCTGCAGCGCGCTGATGCTTTCCCATCGCCTGCTGAAACTGGGCGCTGGCCTGAATCAGTGATGTCAGTAGAGACATAACCAAAGTCCCTCCAAAAAGTTACGGCAGGGTTTGCCAAAAAAACACTAACTTATTAACTGTTATGCACTATTCAGGCCAGGTTGGCTGTGTGGGGGGGCATATTGATTGTTGCTGGCGATGCTAAGGTTTAGGATGGATAGGCAGACAAAACAGGCACAGGAGGTATTTATGACAGACATCCGCCTCAAACGCGCATACGAAACCCCGGCCCGCTCTGATGGCCCGCGTATACTTGTTGATCGTCTCTGGCCACGGGGAATTATAAAAGAAGATGCTGAGATTACCGAATGGCTAAAAGACCTGGCACCTTCTACCGAACTGCGAAAGTGGTTTGACCACGATCCGGAAAAATGGCCGGAGTTTCAGAAGCGCTACCTTGATGAAATCAAATCCGCCGATAGTGAAGCGCTAAAAAAACTGGGTGAGTGCCTTGACGAGAACAAGCGTGTCACGTTGGTTTTTGCAGCTAAGGATACCGAGCACAACAACGCCGTTGCACTGAAACACTATGTTGAGAACAAACAACTTTTTCAGTGAGAGTTTTCGTGCGGTGAGGAATCCTGATCGCTATCGTTTTACTGTAGTCTTGATGTGGACAAAATGATTATATTGGTCTATATTAAGACCATCTGTTTAGTCGTGTTGATTTACTAAGGGGGCAAGTAATGACTGCAACAGCCGCACATAGATTGCCAGCCGATGATCGTAAAATGGGCATTAGTGGCCTTAAGGCGGCCTTCAATATTCTGGAGAAGTGGGAGTGCTCTGCAGACCAGGCACAGGCAATTCTGAGGCTCCCGAAGGCGACCTACTACAAATACCGGAGTGACCCGGAAAGTGCTCGTCTGGATCGTGATCAGCTTGCCCGTATCAGTTATCTGCTGAATATCCATCAGGCATTGCGCGTGGTGTTTGGCAACCCGGAGAACGTTTATGGGTTTATGCGTAAACGGAATCATAACCCGTATTTTAATGGCAGGGCACCGCTTGAGGTGATTGAAAGCGGTGATTTTTCGGCACTGTATGAAACGTTCAGGCGCGTTGATATCTTGCGGAGCGGGCTATGGTAACGGAGTTGGATCTTCCGGTTATCAGCCTGCCAAAAACCAAAGGCTTCCGTCTGGTCAATTCCAAGCTTCCTACCATTGATATTTTTAACGATGTGGCAAGTCCGGATGAGTTTCAGGATCTTTATGACCTTCAGGCGTTAACGAATCCCCGTCTCAATCAAGAGGCGGGAGATCTCAGCTACATCACGTTAAAAGAAATTCCCTGGGGTATTCCCGGTTGCCACTACGCAGCAGCCTCCTTCACTCATGTTGCCCCTGACGGCAGTCGATTCAGCAATGGGGAGTTTGGAATGCTCTATATTGCCGACACCATGGAGACAGCTTTGCTGGAGGTGGAGTATCACCAAGGCCGGTATCTGGCGAACGTTGAAGACCTGAAGTTTGACCGGCTGGTTTTCAGAGGGCTGTCCTGTACCCTTTCTGGTGTTTTTATGCACGATGCCACCAGCCTGCCTGCAGAGCACGAGATCTATCATCCGGATGACTACACTGCCGCGCGCGTTTTAGGAGCGAGGCTGCGTGTTGCAAAATCTGAAGGGCTGCAGTACTGGTCAGTACGAAACCCCCAGGCCATCTGCTGGGGCCTCTTTACGCCAAGAAATGTAAAGTCGATAGTTCAGGCCGCACATTATGAGTTTATTGTGCGCGGTGGCAAAATTGTTGACAGAAGAAAAGTCGTCGGGATTTAACTTTCAGTTCGGCTGAACATGCCTCGCTACGGGTTTAGCAACGGGCACTTCGGTATGGTCTACATTGTGGATACAATCAACACATTGATTCAAAACACAGGAAAATGCCGGATATGTCCAAACTCTACCCCAGTGTAGATCCAGAAGGTCTGCTTGAGTACTCCGTAGTTTTTAACGACCGCTCCCTGAATCACATGTCAGCGGAATTCCAGCAGGTAATGCGCGATATTTCCGCAACCCTGCGTAGTGTGTATAACGCTGATGGCACAGCGATTGTGCCCGGAGGCGGCTCCTATGGAATGGAAGCAGTGGCCCGTCAGTTTGCCAATGATGAGCATTGCCTGGTTATTCGCAATGGCTGGTTTAGTTACCGCTGGAGCCAAATTCTGGATATGGGTCGTCTTGCCAGCAAAACCACGGTTTTAAAAGCCCGTGCTGAAAGCTCAGACCCTCAGGCGGCTTTTGCTCCGGTGCCTGCCGACGAAGTAGCGCAAC
>DATJDA010000320.1:0-4276 GCA_035497695.1 Marinobacter sp.
GCCCGGATCAAAATGCGTGTAGCGGGAAGCACCAACAATGGAGCTATCGTCACTCTGATCGCCGCTTGAACTTCTGCGCCTGGCTTCCAGGGTTCCACCGTACTGCATCACCAGCGAGTTTGCGCCGCGCTCCATGGTGCCGCCGACATTCCCGGACACACCAACACCTGGTTCTGTATCGGTATCGGTGGTCGCACCTTTGTTGGTTCGCGTGTGGGTAACACCTGTAAATACCGATGCCGAGCCAGAAAGGCTGGTGATGCTGTCACTCAGATCTTGTGCGCTTGCCAAACAAGCCCAGGTGAAGCCGCAAGCTCCAACAACAAAAGCAGCCAGGCTCCCTGTATATACTCTCCCTGCTCTGCGTTGCATCAGGCTACTCCTGAAAAATCAGGCCGGAGAATTTTTCAGATCCCAGTGCGTCTACTGAATCTGCAATGATTTCCCCGGTCACTTCCCCAAAAGGAACACCAAAGACGATCTGGTCAGCAAAGCGCTCAAGAATCCGTGCTTCGGTATTTTCCCGGAACGGCGGTGCATTCAGCACGATACAGCGGTCCGGGTAGCGGGCCTTCAGCTCAGTAATCAATTCCCGCATACGGACAGCAGAAAATAGCTCAACCGCCGAGGAAGCCTGAGTACCGGCGGGAATAACAGAAAGCCGTTCAACACCGCTAGGATACAGAATGGATTTGATAGTTAATGAGCGATCACCAACAAAATCCGTTACACCGGGCCCCATTTCAGTGGAAACCAGGCCTGCCAGTTCTTTGCTGTAAGGATCGCAATCAACCAGCAGTGCCGAGGTGCCAGCATCCAGAGCAAAGGCAGCCGCCATGTTAAAGGCAGTCAGAAGCCCACCCTGGCCCTTTCCCAGGCTACTGAACATTACAGTAAAATTGCCGTCACCTGCCTGATTGCGCAATTGGATGCGCAATTCCCGGTAAGCATCCATAACCTCTTTGTCTGCCATACCCGGATAAATGATTTTCCGCTCCCGTAGCTGCTCACGGCTCCAGGGCTTCGGGTTACTGATCAGGCCAAGAGACAAAGCCGGGTCGTAAACCGTGGGTGCGTTTTCATTGGGGTTGGTGTTAACGCGGGTCCAGTTTGGTTGATCCACCCCAGAGCCCGCATAAGGGCGCTCTTTACGAAAGCCCTCCTCCGGCTTGGCCTCGCCCTTATCATGTTCAGACTGGCGATGTTGGCTCTGGCTTTTCAGAAGCGCTTTGTAGAGTTTGTTGTCTTCCATTAATTACCCCCAAGCCCGGTTAGTTCGCCGGCTTTATTAATCAGTTGTTGCGGGGTAATACCCATTACGTCGAACAGTAGAATGGCGAGATAAACTGCCATAAAAACTCCCAGCATGACCAGAATCGAGAGCACATCCTTGCGCAGCAGGCGGTCTTTCCAGGTGCTGCGATAATGGGGAATAGAGGTTAGTACCGGAATAGACGCAGGCAACGCGAGCTGCAGTGCCCGCGGTGAACGCACGCGCTGATCAAACATAACCAGCATAACCAGAAGCCCAAGAACCATAGCGCTGCCAAGGAATGGGCCAGCAATGCCTACCTGGTACAATTGCAGGCCATCCCAGTGCGTTGGGTAGGAAGCCGGCTCCTGAATTTTATAGCTTACACCCTCGCCCTGAACGTCTAATGTCATAGACAGGCGGGCTTTTTCACGGCGCTGAAGCATGTCTTCGTATACGCCCTTGGTAACATTATAATCGCGCGTCAGCTCTGAGAACTGCGCCTGATTTTCAGCAACCCGCTGTGAACGTACGAATGATTCCTCAAGAAGCCGTTCCAGCGAAGCCAGCCGGTTTTTTTGCACCGTGAGCTGCGTTGTGCTGTCTGAAAGCTTGATTTTCAGATTTTGGTAAACCGGGTTTTCCATTACTTCGGTAACGCCGCCATCCCGTTCATCACTGGTTTGATTGGCGATCTGTGCTTTAAGGTCCGCAATCTGAGCCTGAACGCTGATAACGTCCGGATGGCGCTCGTGAAAACGCAGCAACAGAGAGTCCAGCTCCTGGTTTAAAGCCGCCAGCCGCCGTTCGGCGGAAGACTTGCCAGGATCAACGGTAATACGCCGCACCGGCTGTTCATCTTTAAGTTGTTGGCGGGTAAGCTCAACCTCTGATTCGGTTTGCTGAATTTCCAGCTTCAGGTTTTCAATTTCCCGGCGCAGGTTTTCAATTCGGGTAGCCACGTTACTTTCCGTGCCATCCTGATTGGCAGACTTGAATTCTTTCAGCCGTTCTTCGGCGTCTTCAAGCTGGCGCTGATATGACTTGACCTGGGAATCAATAAACTCAAACGCGCCCTGGCTTTCAGAGCGCTTTTTACGCACGGTGCGCTCAACAAAACGGTTGAGTACTGCACTTAGCACCTGAAATGATTCGTTCGGGTCTCGGCTGGTATAGGCCAGTTCAAGAAAGCTCCGGTTAGACACTTTTATACCAACCTGCTTGCGCAGATTGCTGATTGCCACGTTACGGACAGCGTCTGACTCACCACCTTTGATAAGCCCTGTATCCATTGCAACCTGCTCCAGAAATGACCGGCTCTGCATCATTTCACGGGCTTCGTTGATACGGTCCAGTTGCGTGACTTCTGCCTGGCCCTGTAGCAACGGTTTAAGGATATTGGACGAATCTGCGTACAGAACAGCCTGCGAGGTATAGCTTTTCGGTGTTATATAGCCCAGCGCCAATACTCCCGCAGTCACAATCATGAATATGATGACTGCGGCCAATCTGCGCTGGTAAAGCTCAAGCTTCACCGCACGAAGAGTATCGAGAATGAACTGTATATCCATTAAAGCTCGCCTCGGAACAACTGTTTGCGGGGGACACTGATTACATCACCCGGCTGTAAAGCGTGGTTGGTGCGCATATCGCCATCAACAAGAATGGCCTCAAGATCAAGGCTGTAACTCTGGTACTTGCCGTTTACCTCACGATGCAAAACCGCACGGCTGTCGGCGGCAAAATCGGTAACACCACCGGCCAAAAGTATTACGTCCAGCACTGTCATACCTGGCTGAAAGGCTATTGATAGCGGGGAAGCAACCTGCCCGGTTACCCGTATTCTGTTACGGAATTCTTTGCTGAGCGGGTTGGTGACCATTACGGTAACTTCCGGAGTTCGGATAAACTCGCTCAGGCTGCTGTTAATTTCAGTTGCCAGTTCTTCTGGCCGTTTGCCTTCGGCTTTTACATCACCCATGAGCGGCATAGAGATATACCCGTCTGGCCGCACTACGATGGTTTGATTCAGTTCCGGGTTGCGCCATACATGAACGGCAATGGTGTCTCCCACTCCAATTTCGTAAGGCTCGGGTTGCAACTCGGATACGGACGGCATTTCCGAGGACGACGGCAGGCCTGAACAGGCGGTAATAAAAGCACCCAGGACCGCAATCAGGCCAGCCCGCACAAACGTGTTGATAGTCATAATCGCTCTCCAGATCCCTTATGCTCTTCGTGTTTTTTCTAACGTACGCCTTTGCCGAGAAGGATTACTTCCACGGTCTGGATCATGATTAACAAGTCCATTAAAAGGCTGTGATTTTTCGAATAGTAAAGATCGTACTCCAGCTTGCCCCGCGCGTCTTCAACAGACGCACCATAGGGGTATTTAAGCTGCGCCCAACCCATTAAGCCAGGCTTCACATAATGCCGGGTATCGTAAAAGGGTATTTTTTCTTTTAACTCGGAAACAAACTCCGGTCTTTCCGGGCGCGGCCCGACAATGCTCATTTCGCCCTTGATTACGTTATAGATTTGCGGCAATTCATCCAACCGCGTGTTACGGATAAAGGCCCCCACCTTGGTAACCCGGCTGTCGTTGGCAGAGGCCCACTGTGCTTTGCCGTCTTTTTCTGCATCTTGCCGCATGCTGCGAAATTTGTAGATACGAAACTCTTTACCAAGCATGCCAACGCGAGTCTGGCTGTAAAGTATGGGCCGGCCGGTTTCCAGGAACACAGCAATGGCCGTAAGAACAATAAACGGCAGCATTACCAGTAACAGCGTGAGGCTGATAACCAGGTCTAAAAGCCGCTTGGAGAAGGTACGGATTTTTGAGGCCTTGAAGCCTTCAGAGAACACGATCCACGACGGATGCACCATATCCAGCTTGGCTTTTTTCAGTTCGCGCTCATAAAAATCAATGCCGTCGGTTATATCAATGCCGCGGAGTTTGCATTCCATCAACTCTGGTACTGGCAGCCAGCCACCTTCGTTACGCCGGCGCTCCTGCTGGGCAAT
>DATJDA010000321.1:0-12265 GCA_035497695.1 Marinobacter sp.
CCGACTTGCAAGAAAACACTTTCAGGCTTTCCCCAAAAACCCGATAGGCCTCGCGTGAAGCATCCTGTGCAAGGTCTCCCGTGGCCAGGATCAGATCAGGCTGGCCATGAGTTTCCAATACATTTTCAATAACAGCATTCAGGCTGCTCCGGGTATTTACACCCAGCAACTCACCGCTGGCATTGGCCATCAGGTGGGGATCAGTTAATTGCAGTACCCGGAATGCCCGGGTTTTATCCTTTGTAGTCATGGCGCTCTTGGTCAAATCAGTGCTCTTCACTTGAATCTGGCACAAGTGTACGACGACAGCTCCCGGTTTTATCATTATTGAATGGAACACGAGTCACATTCTGACCAGGCTCTGGCAACATATTACAGATTTTGACAACTATGACACACGAAAGGGGCTACACCAGTCTACTTTAGTCCTGCGTTTTCGAGTGAAACTTATCGGATGGGGTATTAGTCAGCCCCTTCATCGGCAGACCATGCAGAATGCTCCATAGGCAGGTGCCCGAAGCGCAGACAATGATCCAGCCAATCCGCCAGAAAGCTGTTTACCTGCACTTTTTCATCCGGATGATGCATAAACCGATTTGGATAATCGTTAACCGGCGCAATTTGATGATCGCGGTAGCAACTGATCACCTCGGCCAGGGAGGCATCGTGGTAAACGCGCACCGTCATTAGCGGGTTGTTTAGCCAGCGCCCGGAATTATGTACCTGCTCCAGCAGCAGGGTTTCGGTAAATCTGGCGACCTGCAGAACTTTAATCTGAACCCGCCCGAAGTACTGGTTTTCACGGTGAAGCTCAAACTCGCAGATCGACTGCTCATTAACATCCAGCAGGCGCAATTTGGCCAGGCGCTGATAGTTTCCATCACACAGAGCGCCCAATTGCCTGAGATCCGGCACGTAGCGCTTGGGCTTCATACTCCAGTCAATCATTACTTCACCTCTGCCTGGAGTCTTGCCCGGTTCAACTCCAGCCACTGGAGTGCAATGATCGCTGCGGCATTATTAATCTGACCATTGTAAATCATGGCGATAGCCTGATCAGCACTGAACACGTGAGCGAGAATATCCTCATGCTCCTGTTCAACACCGAATATTCCCCCGGCGGCAGCCGTGCTGATCAATCCGCAGTACAGGTGAATCATTTCCGTAGTGCCACCTGGCGACACCATATAGCTGCAGATTCTGTCCAGCCGCCGAAAGGTAAGCCCGGCTTCTTCCTGCCCTTCCCGCTGGGCGGTTTGTTCAGATGTTTCACCCTGTTCGTTCATTCCGGCAACAAGTTCGAGCAGCCAGGGCGACTGGTCACGCCCGAGTGCACCAAGACGAAATTGCTCCAGCAGAACAATTTCATCGCGGATCGGATCGTAGGGCAGCACGCAGGTGGCATCGCCACGGATAAACAATTCCCGGGTAAAAACGGGCATGTCCCGGCCATCAAATCGCGGGTGTTTCAGCCACAGCTTATCCATGCGGAAGAAGCCCTGAAAGACGGTCTCCCGCTTCTCAATTTTGACGTCGGTGGCTTTGAACTGAAAAGGCTCGGTCATCATTTACTCTGCTTGGGGTGAGCTTGGAACGATAGCCGGAGGCCGTTCTTCAATGCAAGTTTTTGAGGAGGCTGATATTGGCAAGATGGGAGTCAGAACGTTCGTTCTGCCCCCACCTTCGATGTGATTAGCAATAAACCTCAGACCTTGCCATAAAGCCTGCTTCCGGACTCCACAAACTCTCTGGATTTCTCCTGCATGCCAATATCCACAGCAGAAACCTCATCCAAACCATGCTCTTTGGCATAATCCCGCACCTCCTGAGATATTTTCATGGAGCAGAACTTTGGGCCGCACATGGAGCAGAAGTGAGCCAGCTTGGCAGATTCTTTGGGTAGGGTTTCATCGTGGTAAGACCGGGCAGTGTCAGGATCAAGGCCCAGATTGAATTGATCTTCCCATCGAAATTCGAAACGCGCTTTAGACAACGCGTCGTCGCGAACCTGGGCTCCAGGATGCCCCTTGGCCAGGTCGGCCGCGTGGGCGGCAATTTTATAAGTGATAATCCCGGTTTTTACGTCATCTTTGTTGGGCAGGCCCAGGTGTTCTTTGGGCGTCACATAACAGAGCATCGCGCAGCCATACCAGCCAATCATGGCAGCTCCGATGCCAGACGTGATGTGGTCATAACCCGGTGCTATATCGGTAACCAGCGGGCCTAGCGTGTAAAATGGTGCCTCGTCGCAGCATTCAAGTTGCTTGTCCATGTTTTCTTTGATCAGGTGCATGGGTACGTGACCGGGCCCCTCGATCATTACCTGGACATCGTGCTTCCAGGCAATTTTGGTCAGTTCGCCCAGGGTTTCCAGTTCCGCAAACTGAGCGGCGTCGTTGGCGTCAGCAATGGAACCCGGTCGCAGCCCATCACCCAGACTGAACGACACATCGTAGGCTTTCATAATGTGGCAGATATCTTCGAAATGGTCGTATAGGAAACTCTCTGTATGGTGCGCAAGACACCATTTGGCCATGATAGAGCCACCCCGGGAGACAATGCCGGTTACCCTCTTGGCCGTCAGGGGAACATGATGCAGCCGCACACCAGCGTGAATAGTGAAGTAATCTACCCCCTGCTCAGCTTGCTCTATCAGGGTATCCCGAAAAATTTCCCAGGTAAGATCCTCGGCCACGCCACCCACTTTTTCCAGCGCCTGGTAAATTGGCACGGTGCCAATTGGCACGGGTGAATTACGGATCAGCCATTCCCTGGTTTCGTGAATGTTCTTGCCTGTTGAGAGGTCCATAATGGTATCTGAGCCCCAGCGAATGGCCCAGGTGAGCTTGTCTACTTCCTCTTCGATCGAAGACGTCACGGCAGAGTTGCCGATATTACCGTTTATTTTCACCAGAAAATTCCTGCCTATGATCATAGGCTCAGATTCCGGATGGTTGATATTCGCCGGGATAATCGCCCGCCCGCGCGCAACTTCGTCACGAACAAATTCGGGTGTGATTTCGTCTGGCAACCGGGCACCGAAAGCCTGGCCCGGATGCTGGCTTTTAAGCAGGCCCTTTTCCCGCGCCTCCTGCAGCTTCAGATTTTCCCGGATAGCGACGAACTCCATCTCCGGTGTGATAATACCCTTGCGCGCATAGTGCATCTGGCTGACATTTTGCCCTGCTTTTGCCCGCAGAGGCGGGCGTCTGGCACCAAACTGGAGCGTGTCGAGCGTCGGATCGTTCATTCGGCGGCGGGAGAACTCAGAACTATAACCTGCAAGCTGCTCAACATCTCCTCGCTCGGTTATCCAAGGGGTACGAACCGGAAGCAAACCTTTGCGAAGATCTATAATGGCGTCGGGATCTGTATAGGGACCAGAGGTGTCGTACACCATAACGGCCGCGTTTTTTTCGCCACCGAGTTCTGTGGGTGTATCACTCAGCGTAATTTTTCGCATGGGAACACGAAGGTCTGGCCGGCTGCCCTGTACGTATACTTTGCTGGAATTGGGCAAGGGCTGGATGGCAGCGGAATCTACCTGAGCAGAATCGCGAAGGTAAGCAGGTAACTCTGTCATTTTTTGCTCCCGGAATTTTTCTTTGATATCGGGTCGCGTATGACGGAGCAGCGTGTACAAAGCTTTCCCGCGGTAATAGTACCTGGCGGGCAAGCTTGGGCCGTTCAGCAATCTGGTCTTAAATCCCTACGCCGGTATTATCCGGATCAGGTTGCGGGTTCTGCATTGCAATCTCAGCCGACCGCCCCTATAAAGAAAGGCCAGTCAGCACCCCGTCAAGACGCGAGTCTGTAATGTATGACACTCACAATCAGTGTCATATGCAAGTGTAGAGCTGCAGGCAATTATTGTCCATAATAGCCAGCCAAAGCCTATTGACTGCGTCTTTCACGACAAGTTATGTGGTTCGGCTGCCAAAATGGCGTTTCAGAGCGGGACGCGCATGCGTACATGTATCCAGGAGACATAATGAAGAAACGACTGCTTTCCGGGCTCATTGGCCTAATGGTGGCACAACCCGCCCTTTCCATGGACCTGATCGAAACTTACGAGAAAGCGCTTTCCTACGATTCAGGCATTGCCACCGCTCAGGCTCGCTTTGAGGCACAAGAAGCCGCCAGCGATATCAGTAAAAGCCTGTTGTTGCCGCAAATCGGTGCTTATGGTGAAGCAAATCATATTGATCTCGACGGGCCAGCCCAGGACAACAGCTATCGCGAACTCAGATACGGCGTGCAGCTGACCCAACCGTTGTTTCGGGCCGATAACTGGTTTCGTTATGATGCGAGCCAATTTCAGAATGATTCCGCGCGGGCACAATATAACCTGGCGCAACAACAACTGATTCTGGACGTAGCCACGGCCTACTTCAACGTGCTTCGCGCCCAGGATACGGTAACAACTGCAGGGGCAACCGAGGCTGCGATTCAGCGCCAATACGAACAGTCTCGTGAACGCTTTGATGTTGGCCTGATAGCCATCACCGAAGTTTATGAGGCACGTGCCAGTTACGACGACAGCAAAAGCCAGCGTATTGCTGCTGAAAATCAGCTCAACATCGCCCGCGAACGACTTTCCCGCTTGACAGGCGAGTACGCAGAAGACCTGGAGAACCTGCGTCAGAACTTCCCGCTTGGCCGTCCTGATCCGATGGATCCGTCTGCGTGGGAAGCGACCGCTCTGGAGCAGAACTGGACCATTCAGGCAGCCATGTATGATCTCAACGCGAGTGAGGCAAATCTGAAGGTTGCCAAAGCGGGTCATTACCCGACGCTGGATCTTAACGCGTCCTACGGGAAATCAAACCTGCATGGCGCTGAAGGCCCCATTCAGCGGGATGGCACAACAACTCAGGGCATTATTGGCGTGACCCTGAACGTACCGATCTATGTGGGTGGAGGCACTCAGGCCAGCGTGCGCCAGCAGCGTTCATTGGTTTCTGTAGCTGAGCAATCACTGAACACGACTCGTCGGGACGTTCGCGTGAACACTCGCAGTCTGTTTTTAACCGTTAACAATAACGTTGAAACTGCATCCTCTCTGGAACAAACTATTATTTCCCGCCGTAGCGCACTTGACGCAACACGTGCAGGCTATGATGTTGGTACCAGGAATATCGTCGAAGTTCTCGACTCGGAACGTGCTTACTATGTTGCCCTGCGGGACTACGCCAATGCCCGCTACGACTATGTAATCAATTCATTGCAGCTAAAACAGACTGCCGGGACACTAAGCCCTCAGGATCTACTGGATTTAAACAACTGGTTAAGTGAGACCGCGCCGGGCATTGAAGCTCTGGCCAATGAAAGCAAGGTTCTGGACGATCCTACTCAATAAGCCGAAAAAGCGGACGAGTTCCATCGTCCGCTTTTCATACCCGCTCAATAATGCCATCAACTACCTTATCCAGCGCTCCTTTGTTTCTGTTAACAACCGCCAGAGCTCTCTGGCCAATAGCCTTACATTCTGCAGTATCGGAAAAAAGATGAATGATGCGGGTGGCCAACTCATCAGCATTAGTAACCACCTCAACTCCAGCATCGTCCAGCAAGCGCTGGTAAATGGTTTCAAAATTAAATACGTGTGGACCGGAAAAGACCGGAATGCCCCACGCCGCTGGTTCAAGAGGATTATGACCTCCCCGCTCAATTAGCGAACCACCCACAAACGCCATGTCACCGGCACCATAAAGCATCATTAACTCACCCATGGTATCTCCCAGATACACCTGAGCCTGGCCTGGATCATCGTGATTTGAGCGCCGGGCCAGTGAAAACCCGGATTTTGCAATTCTGTCTGCCATAGGCTCAAAACGATCAGGATGCCGCGGCACGACCACCAGAAGGGCCTGAGCATGAACCTCCAAAATCTGTTTGTGAGCGGCCAGCAAATGTTCGTGCTCGCCTTCATGAGTACTGCCCGCAATCCATACTGGCCGCGCCGCAAAATCGCTTTTGATGGCTGCAGATGCGACACGGACACTATCTGGAATGTCCACATCAAATTTTACACTGCCCGTAACTGCAATCTTCTCCGGAGCAACGCCAATACGCCGAAAGCGCTCGGCATCTTTTTCTGCCTGAGCAGCAACCCAGCTTATGCTGCGCATAACGGGCGAGGCGAGGCTTCTTATGCGCTCATAGCCACGGGCGGAGCGTTCAGAAAGCCGTGCGTTTATGAGGAATACAGGTACATTTCGCCCCCGACACTGGCAAATCATATTTGGCCAGATTTCGGTTTCCATAATAACGAGAATACGCGGGTGGGCACGGTCGAGAAATCGGCGGATGGAGCCAGGCGTATCGTATGGCGCATAGGCATATTGCACCTGATCACCAAACATCTTGCGGGCCTGAGCCAGCCCGGTGTCAGTCATGGCCGTCATTAGAATGATGATACCTGGGTTACGTGCCAGCAAGCGGCGGACCATCGGGCCTGCGGCAATAGTTTCACCTACTGACACGGCATGCACCCAGACAACCGGGCCGTCCATACGGGGCGGAAAACCCAGCCGCTGATACCAGTTTCGACGGAGTTCCGGAGCCTGTCGGCCGTTCCACCAAAGACGCAGCAGAATAAATGGCAGCACCAGCCTTATCAACAGAGAATAGATAAATTGCAGCACGCGGGACTCCTGGCAAAACAGTGCGGTATCATAGCCCAAAACTTATTGGTTTGCTTCTGGTTAATCCCGGTAGCTATGGTGGCTGAAAGAGGCAGTTTTACAGACCTGCAGGACCTGTTTCCATTGAAAAAAAAATACCGAAAACTCCCAAGAAACACCAACTATTCCGCTTACCGCCATCCTCGGTGGTGGCCAACATGGATGGCCATCGCATTCATGTGGTGTGTGGCACAATTGCCTATTCGATTTCAGTGGTGGCTCGGAAAACTTTTCGGCCTCCTGGCCTTGCACCTGGCCCGTGATCGTCGCCATGTTACAGAGGTAAACATACGCCTTTGCCTGCCGGAGTTGACGGCGACTCAGCATGAGGCGCTGGTACGGCAGATATTTATTGCCAACGGAATTGGCCTGCTCGAGCTTGGAATCGCCTGGTTTCGCGACCCGGCCAAACTGACCGGCATCACTGAGATTCATGGTATCGAGCATCATGAAAAGGCGCTTTCCCATGGCAAGGGTGTTCTGTTACTGGGAGGCCACTACAGCACACTTGATCTCGGCGGCAGCCTGGTGACAGAGTATATTACCGCCGATGTCATGCAGCGGGATCATAACAATCCGTTGATAAACGCTGTTATGACCCGCGCCAGAGAACGGCGATACGAAGTAGTCCTTGGTGCCAAAGATCTTCGGGGGCTGTTTCGGAGTTTAAAAAAGAACCATACCGTCTGGTACGCAACCGATCAGGACTACGGCAGGAAAGACATCGTTTTTGCCCCATTCTTCGGCATTCCTACCGGCACCATTACCGCGACGTCTCGTATCGCGGAGCGCAGCGGTTGCAAAGTGGTGCCATTCAGCCACTTTCGCAGAACCGATAAACCAGGCTACGACATATACTTCCATCCCGCCCTGGAAAATTTCCCGAGTGGAGACGATATGCAGGACGCAACTCTGATCAATCAGACAATAGAACGTGAAATCCGGCGCGCACCGGATCAGTATCTATGGATGCACCGCCGGTTTAAAACCCGCCCAGACCCTAACGACCCGGGATTTTATGGCCACAATGGTAAAAGCAACTGAGCACACGCACCCGGCACCGGTGGTGTGGCTGTTAACGGACAACAAGCCCGGACACCGGAATCAGCTAAAAGGCGTTGGCAACCGGCTGCGCGTGTTGGCGGGCGCCAGCCTGTACTGGGTGGACACCAGGAGCCTGAAGATTGCACTCTGGCGGGTTTTGCTTGCCAGCCCCCCCGCAATGGATGAAAGCCTGCCGCACCCAGACCTGATTATTGGCGCAGGTACGGGCACCCATCGGCTATTACTCTCATTGCGACGGATCAGAAAGGCCAGAACACTGGTGATCATGAAGCCTGCATTTCCACTGAACCTGGTTGATGGTGCAATTATTCCCGCCCATGACGGGGTGCGCGAAGGTGATCGGATACTGGTGACGGAGGGTGTTATAAATACCATCACCCCACTCGCCAGAATAACCGACAAACCCGAAGCGCTCATACTGGTCGGCGGCCCTTGTCCACACTACCAGTGGGAGAACGATGTGATACTGGGCCAGATTAACCACCTGATTGGCCACTACCCTGACTGGCGATGGACAATCAGTGGCTCCCGCCGAACCCCCGAGGACTTACTGGCACGGCTTGGTGAACTGGCAAACCCAAAAATTACTGTTGTTGACCCAGACACAACCCATGCAGACTGGCTAAGCCATCGCCTCGCTGCTTCAAAAGCGGTTTGGGTAAGCCCTGACAGCATGTCTATGGTGTGCGAGTCCGCTACGTCGGGTGTTCCTACAGGGCTATTTCAGCTTACCGAACAACCCGGCAGCCGCGTGGTGCGGGGAATTAATCGTTTAATCCGTGATGGCCGGGTTGGGCGCTGGAGCGACCACGTCGCAGTTATGTCGGGCAAGGCGAGGCATAATAATACTCTGTGGGAAGCAGATAGGGCAGCACGCTGGATTCTGAAACAGGGCCTGTTACCGATCGACAAAAACACACACGTCAAAGCAAAAAGGAAAACCGCTTGAGAATTCTTCAGGCTCTGCCTGCGCTATACAGCGGCGGCGTTGAGCGGGGCACGATCGAGTTTGCCTCCGATCTGGTAAAGCAGGGCCATGAATCTTTTGTGGTCTCCAGCGGTGGCCCTCTCGTCGAGGCATTGGAAGAGCGTGGCAGCATTCATATCCAGATGCCGATTCACCGTAAGTCTCCTCTGTCTTTTGGCCAGATCCTCCCAATGAGAAAACTGATCTGGAAGATCAGACCTGACATTATTCACGTACGCTCACGAATGCCCGCGTGGATTATCTCACTGGCTCTGAGAGGGCAGCCTGAAGCCAGCCGGCCTGTTGTTATCTCTTCATTCCACGGTATGTATTCCGTAAACCCGTACAGCGCCATTATGGCCAAAGCGGATCATATAATTGCAGTATCCAATTGTGTACGGAACTATGTTCTGGCCAATTTTCACGTGCCAGAAAGCAAGCTGACAGTAATCGAGCGCGGCGTAGACGTAGACTACTTCCACGACAGGCGTCTGGACCAGAGCTGGCGCAACCAGCTACTCAGCAGTTTCCCGCAGTTAAAAGGAAAAAAAATACTGATGATGCCGGGGCGGATCTCCCGCTGGAAAGGTCAGTTACAATTTCTTGAAGTCATGGCCGAAGTGGTCCGAACACGCCCAGACTGTCACGGCATTGTTGTTGGTGGCGCCGAGCCAGGCAAGGAGCATTTCATGAGGGAGCTTGGCCAACGTCGTGCAGCCCTGGGCCTGGTGGATAAGGTTACATTTATGGGGCAACGCAGCGATATGGCCGAGCTGTATTCACTCGCCGATGCGGTATGTCACCTATCAACCAAGCCAGAGCCGTTTGGCCGCACGGTAACCGAGGCGCTGGCATCTGGCACTCCCGTAATAGCGTTTAACCGCGGTGGTGCTGCAGAAACCTTGCAGGCTTGTTATCCGGAGGGTTTGGTTACGCCCGACAATATCCCCGAGTTTGCCAGCACAGTATTGCGCTCTCTTGACAACGAGACACCAGAAATACACATTCCTCACAGATTCCGGCTGGAGGCACAGACTGAGACCACTCTGGAGGTTTACCGTAACGCTCTTGCCGCTGCCTCCCGCCCTGCATGAACACACAACAGCCATAGTATGAATACACCGGCTCGCCTCGCGATTATTCAGCTAATTGCCACTCCGGGAACCAGTTGGGGCGGCATGGAGAAGCATACAGCCGATCTTTCGGAGGAGCTTGCCCGCCGAGGCCATAAAGTGCATGTCGTCGCTCATCCGGATTATCAGCACCATTTTTCTGAAGCAACAGAGTTCCATCCCTTGCCGGTTCAGTTGGGAAGACGAAATCTCTGGCTAAAATGGCGTTTGAGACAGACTCTTCGAAAACTTTCACCGGATGTTCTCCACGCCCAGGGCAACAAGGCGGCAGCATTGGCGTCCGGCATCGAAAAACAAGGCTGTATCACCGTAGGCACAATCCACGGAACCAAATCCAGCCATAAAGCCTTCCGTAAACTTGATGGTGTCATCGCGGTTAGTAAAGGGATTCAGGATACGCTGCTACAAGCCAATACCAGGCTGATTCACAATGGCATAAAATCTCAGGACACCCGTGCTGAAACGACTAACCCAATTCCCGACTCCGGGGCCTTTGCGCTGGCTATAGGTCGTCTGGAGCCAGTCAAACAGTTCGACAAGCTAATTGCTGCCTGGGTAACACTGGAGGCACCTATGCCGCTTTATATTTTAGGGGCCGGATCAGAGGAAGAATCGCTAAAGGCAAAGATTCGCAGCTTTGGTGCTGAAAACCTCATAAAACTGCCGGGCTACGAACACAATCCCACGGCCTGGCTAAAGCGGGCATCCGTGTGCCTGGTGAGCTCGGAGCGGGAAGGTTTTCCCTATGCGCTGATCGAAGCACTACTGGCCCGGTGTCCGGTGCTGTCAACACCCGTCAACGGTGCTCTTGATCTTCTCCCCCCAAAGAGCCTGGCAGAGTCAACTGGCCTCAACGCCATAAAGGCACTACTGTCGGCGCAACTTGCAGATATCGAAAACCTGAAAAAGAGCCAGGAAGCGTGCTTTGACCGAGCGGCACTGGAACTCACTCTGGAGGCTATGGCAAGCCGAACCGAGGCATTTTATTACGAACTGCTGGACAAAAACGCGGCTCCATTAACCACATAGTTTTACGGCCACGGCGTGCAACGGCTACTTTTCAGCGCAGTCTTTTGACTTTATCTGTGCAAGCATTTGCAACTCTTTTGCCTTCGCCAGCCTCATGAAATTCCTGTTCGCTGCGGTGATTGCGACGCTGAACCCAAACCAGCCATTCATGATTTGCCGGTGCACCAGATAATACTTAAGAAACTTCAGGGGAAACTCGGCAATCAGCCGGCCTGTAGAGATTTCCCGACCCTTCGCCACAAAGTGTCTCGCCTGCTCTGATGACAACTGGCAGTACTTTTTTTCCATTTGTTCAAGGGATATAAGTGTTCTGTGGAGTACATCCCCCTTCAGGAAGAGCACTTTCCCCTCCCTGACCTGGGGCCGGTCATTATTGCTGTTCTTTTCCGCTTCTATCACTGCTTTTTTGCGATTGTATAGCCGGAGTATCTTTTTGCTCTTGTCATACCTGAAGGGATGAGCAGGATTCGGCTGAGACAACACCCAGCGCATTTTAAACCCCGCCACCTCTGCAGAAATTGGTGCTGTGAAAAGCGACTTAATGTTCCTTACCAATTCATCGGACAAGACTTCATCCGCATCCAGGTCCAACACCCAATCATTCCGGCACAGGCTTGCTGCGTATGCTTTCTGGCAAGCGAACCCCTGCCAGTCATTATGTACAAACCGGGCACCTGCAGATTCAGCAATCTCTTTGGTGTTGTCTGTGCTACCCGAGTCCACAACAATGATCTCATCCACCCAGCCAGCCACCTTTGCCAGCGACTCCGGCAGCCTCATTTCTTCGTTCTGGGTTATATAGTAAACAGATAGCGGTAGTTTCATCACAAGTCCCGGCATTAAAACGATCAACTCAAGCCATAGGCTGGTCATTATTACGATGTCAGTATGGTAAAGTATTTCGCTTCAGGTTGGTGCACTTCTAACGCTTTCACACATACAGCTCCGGAGTAAACTCATGATTCATCCCGTCATTATGGCTGGCGGCACCGGCTCAAGGCTCTGGCCACTGTCGCGGCAACTGAATCCAAAGCAGTTCCTGCGGTTGACAGACAGCCCGTTATCCATGCTGCAGTCAACGGTGGCGCGGCTTGAAGGGATGGAGACTAGCAGCCCTCTGCTGATTTGTAATGAGGAACACCGCTTTCTTGCGGCGGAACAAATGCGGCTTTCAGGCTATGGAGATGTCCAGATTATTCTGGAACCTTGCGGGCGGAATACCGCACCTGCTATTGCTCTTGCAGCTCTCCAGATTGCTGAAATCACAACGGATGATAATCCTCTGATGCTGGTTCTTGCCGCCGACCACCTGATACAGGATGTCAGCGCGTTCCAGCAAGGCATCGCCAAGGCAAAGCCGCTGGCCCAACAAGGCAAACTTGTAA
>DATJDA010000322.1:0-1601 GCA_035497695.1 Marinobacter sp.
GACGATAGCTCCATTGTTGGTGCTTCCCGCTACACGCATTTTGATCCGGGCTGCCGTGTCGATTTCAACCTTGGCCATACGGTCAGCTCGGTACGCAATGACACTGGGTTCGTCATCAACCCATCCAGCTACGATACAAGAAACACCCTGAGTGCGGGTGCGGGCCTGCGGTTCTTCCCGGGCGATTTATCAACGTTGCGATTTTCTGTTCAGGCCGGCCAGAGCTTTGGTGAGGGCACACTCGACGACCAGAAGTCTCTTACCGGCACCAGCGAGTTTTCAAGACGGCTCAGTGAGCGCTCAACAGGTGGCTTGAACCTTAGCCGGAGCTGGTCCGATGAGCGTAATGTAGACATGACCATTGATACCGCACAGTTGGTTTACAGCATAGATCTGGAAAATGGACACTTCGGTATTGGGGCAGGTGGCAGCAAGGCAAAGACTGAATACACCGATGGCACAACGGCTGAAAATGAGGCAGTAACCGGTTTTGTCGAGCGCACCTGGGTGTCTAATGACTGGCGCACATCGGTGGAATATAACCGCAGGATGTCTGACAGTGCCACAGATCTGTCTCTAAACCTGCCGCCCGCCTTTTCCTACCTGCCAGATTCTGTTCGATTGCGTGAACTGGTTGTCAGCGATTCATTAATGCTCACCTACAACAGTCAGCAGCTATGTAGTATCTGTGATCTCGGTTTTTATTCCGAGGGCTCCATACTTGAGTCACAACTATCTGGAGACACCACCTACGAGTACCGTGCTGGCATTAATCTTGGCTTGCAGGTAACAACACTTCAGCGCCTGAGGTTTGGTTATAGCTGGAACGCCGAAGCAGATGACGATGCCGGTGTGATTATGGATCAGGTTCATCGTGTAACTACTAGCTGGACCCGGCAACTCGCAGAATACACAAGCTTTGGTGTCGAATTTAATCAGACATACCTGGATTCAAAGCGCCCCAGAGACAACGAGGATGAGTTCGAGTTACGCCTGGTACTGAGCCACGGCTTTTCAATGAGTGGATTGCGTTGAGTACAGCCATTAGTTTCGGCATAAGAGACCAGGAAAGGAATCATGTTTGAACAAAAAAGGGAAATACGGCTTCCTGCGGAGACTCCGCCGCAACTGATTGTGGTGATTGACACCGAAGAAGAGTTTGACTGGAATGCTGAGCCAGACGCCACAGAAAATCGGGTGTTTGCCATGGCGCACATTAATCGTGTTCAGGATATTTTCAACGAATACGACATTTGCCCCTGTTACGTTATTGATTACCCAGTGGCCAGCCAGCCCCATGGTTATGAGCTGCTGAAGCAGTATGCCGAAAAAGGCCAGTGTGAAATTGGCGCACACCTTCACCCGTGGGTGAACCCGCCACAAGAAGAAACACTGTCCCGGGCCAACATGTACCCCGGGAATCTTCCTGAAGCCCTTGAGCGGGAAAAACTGCGCCTATTAAAGGAAACCATCACACAGAATTTTGGCAAGGCCCCGGTTGCTTACAAAGCAGGGCGTTATGGATTTGGGCCCAACACCACCGGGATTCTTCAGGAGCTGGGGTTCGATATTGATTTGTCTGTTTGCCCCCCGCTGGATTC
>DATJDA010000323.1:0-16804 GCA_035497695.1 Marinobacter sp.
AGTAATAACCGGAATGAGACAGGCTCTGGTAGTTGGGCCAGAAGGGAAAGTCTGGCCAGCCGGCCGTGTTGTATCGGAAATTAATATCGTTAAAACCCATCAGGTTGCCAATCACATCCAGGGATCCCTGAGGGCCGTGCACATCTGAGCTGTCAGCCAGCGCCTTGGTAACGCCGAATGGGTGGAACGGGTCGCCGGCCATCATTGTGCCGCCCATAAATTCATAGGAAGTGATGTGCGTGTGGGGGTCAATCGAGCCGCGTACGGGCGATTCTGCATTACCCTTAAGAGAGTTGTGATCACCGGCAACGTTCAGTTCGGCTTCCGGGAACTCTGCGCAGTTGTCCTGTGCGACAAGACGGAACCACTCTTCACTCTTTCTGAATCTTGGGTTCAGCAAATCAATAAAATAGATACCCCGGCTGGACCAGTTATGTCGTAGCCAGCGGTTAAGGGAAAGGCTGGTAAAACGAAACTCGTGCTCGCCGCCACTCATGCGTTCATCAATACGCCAGTTTGCGTGTTTTCCAGGCGAACTCCCGGCGGTAATGTCCGCCGGAAACCGGGTGTCCAAAAAGCGCCCGCCCTGATCACGGATCAAAAATGTTCCAAGTCCGGATGGCTTGAAAAAGAATCGGGCAGCCTGATCGGGGCTTGTCGCGTTGAAATCAAAACTCCAGCCACCGTTTATGGTCCCGCCGCTCTGGTAACGGCGCATGTAGTGCTCATTGTGCTGTGACTGAATTGCGAAACAGCCCTGCGCAAGCTCATAAACAGCCTGAGTTTCCGCGTTGACTGTAAGACTAAAGGTAAGGAATGAGGTTGCAACCCCGAGTAGGGTCAGCATATATCGAGCCATGAATCTTTCCTTTTATTGTAGGTTATATCGGCTTGATTGGCGTACAGCACAATCACCATAGATCGCTGGTAATAGGCCGACCACTAAAAAGGGTTTGCAGATCGTTCAAGAGGTGTGCAGTTTCTTGAAGGGCGTGTCAGCAGGGGCCAGATGTATCTAAATGCCCATCATTCCAATTGATAGATTGTCAGACTATAGTTTTAAACCTGAACTCAACTGAACCATCCGGAAGCAGACTATGATATTTGAAATGTTCACTCCTGTGCGCTCCAAAGCGCAACTGGCTGGGCTCATAGGCGCACAGTCTCGCTTTCGGCTGATTGAGCGTATGGCACATTTCGGCTTTCGGTGGGTTTTGCTGGTTACTGATGAGGTGCTGTTTAAATTAGGGGTGATTGATCCCATCGTGGAGCGTCTGAATGACTTGGGTACAGATACAGACGCCTTGGCGGTTGATCGTCTGATCAATTGACAGTCAGCCAATTAAACAAGCCTCCCGAAGGAGGCTTGTTGTTTTCTCAACTGCAATTATCAGCCGTGCTGTCTGCGTCGGCCGGCAACCAGGCCGCCCAGGCCCAGTAGCATCAGCGCCAGGGTGCCTGGCTCTGGAACTGGAGTAACCGGGGGAGCGGTGTCTGAAAAGCTGCCACCTTGCAGGAACACAGCAGAATCCAAAACGCTGTCACCGGCATCAGCAATGGCAATCTTCATGGAGTGGGTGCCGGCACCCAAGCCTTGAATTGACGCCGTGAATACGTGGGTGAAGCCATCGTATTCGATGTTGAAGGGAGAGCTTCCGTTGGAGTTCTCATTATTATTGTAGTAATCGCAGTTCGGGCCAACGCCTGAGTACGGATTGCCACAGTTTACGTTGTTGATACTGACTGCCTGTCCATTTGGTGCTAATGCGATATTAACTCCATCGACAAAGAAGGCAAAAACATCGTTGTAACTACTGTTTACATACTCATTGTATTCTTCTGAGGCAAACACATAGTTGAAGAACAGGTCGCCTGACGTGGTTTCAAAGTCGAAGGTCAGTACTGCCGCATCAAACGTGGTGTAACCGGGAATCAGAGTGTTCAGATCTGCATCCCCCGCGCCGCCAACAGACTGGCCAGCTCCACCATTTGTGTTTGGTCCTGGTGCCAGTCTTGCATCACCAGTGGTCATGATCAGGCCGGTATCAATGCCCAATACCGACGAGCCGCTGGAAAAGAAACCTGACTGATTATTACCGCCGATGTAGTTTACATTGGAGATGGTAATGCCAGATCCTACCAGTGCGTTCGCCATGGCGGTACCATCTGTTGTGGTGGAATCAATCACCAGTGCAGAGGCCGTTTGGCAGATCATGGCCGCAGACAGCAGAGCGACACCCTTTAAAACTTGTTTCATAGCCTGAACTCCATTTTCAGTGCTGTTGTAGGAAGATGATTTTGCATTGTTTTGCATAAATCCCAAGCGTTAAAGCAAAATACATGCCGATAATTTTAATGCAGGTTTATCAGTAAGTTGACAGGAGCGTCAGGTTTCCAGTGTAAGATTACTCGACACCGGGCTGTGTTGATGGAGAGATTTGTCGGAGCTCCCCACACCAGCAGTATGGCCCAGCACTTCCTATGAAGAGCTGGGCAATAGCTTGTCGCATCAAGGGCCTGGCCAAGGTTTACGGCTCGGGGTCGGCGGCGGTTCATGCCCTGCGTGGCGTCTTTGCACTCATCCTGCACCGGGCATCACCCGTTTGGGTGACATTCAGCTGGCCTGGTATTTGCTATGCTGGTGAAAAGATTCGCATCGGCGATATATTTTTATACGAACAGCCGCCTGACTTCAAAGTTCTTGAGGTGGCTGTAAACCAGACAAAACGAAACATGGAGGTTCAGTTATGCTCCAGCCTGTAATCAAGAGTACCTTTCTGGCGTTATTACTTACACTGACTGCCTGCGGCGGTGGGTCGGGAGGCAGCGGTGGTGGTGATAAAAGTGATCCCGGGTTTAAAGTAAGCGACACAACGCCGGCCCATGAAGCCGTGGATGTAAGCCCCGACGCTATCCTCGCGGTGAGTTTCAATAATGATATATTCGCCAAGAGCGCTACTGATGACTCCGGCGCGATTCTGCTGAAAAGAACGGGCAGCAGTACTGAATTGGAGCGGCAGGTAGTGGCCGATACTGCCCGCAGTCTGACTATTGAGCCGGATTTGCCACTGGCCTTGCTGACGAATTACACAGTTACCGTAACTGACAAAGTTACAGATATCGGAGGGACGCCTCTTTCAGCCGAGCACAACTGGAGCTTCACAACTCGTGATGGCGCCTGGGGTGACACCGCCCAGCCGGTCGGCGAGGCAAAGGCAGCTGCACTCCCTGAAATTTCAGTAGATAAAGCCGGTAATGCGCTGGCTGTCTGGAGAGATGAGATAGGCATAAATGATTCTGCCTATAGTTTATATGCCTCGTATTATGACGTGGATGCCGGTAGCTGGGAGCCCCGTGTGGAGTTGTATGAGACCAAAGAAAGGCTGACTTCGGCATGGGCTTTTGATGCAAAGCTGGATAGTGATGGTAATGCAATGGTGGTCTGGTTCAGACGTGAGCCTGGCAATAAATATCAGGTATTTGCGCGCTATCGATCTTTTGATGCGGCCTCGTGGGAGGACACCAAGCTCATCAGTGACCTGAGTATCGGTAAATACGCTTACCCCAGTGTTGGATTTGATTCCAGTGGCAACGCCATGGCTGTGTGGACCCAAGAAGACAGTAATTCGGATAGTATTCTTGCATTTAATCAATATGATGCAACAGCAAACAGTTGGGGAACACCTAAAGAGGCCTTCAAGTTGGATGGGGTTGCGAGCTCCTCACACTTTCAGCAGGCACTGGCGGTCGATCAGGATGGCAACGCGGTTGTTGTTTGGCCACAAGATGTAACAGGCACCACTATCAAAACGGCTCGAGTTTATGCAAATCGCTATAGAGTCGACACAGGAGTCTGGACCACGAAAAAGGAAATTGGCAGGCACCAAGCTGAAAATCAAGCGAAAGATCTGCGTGTAACTTTTGACGGCAGTGGTAATGCCTTTGCCGCTTGGTGGCTGGTAACACCAGCACCAGATAACAACTTTCATGCATTTGTTAATCGCTTCGACTCCCTCAAGGGTGGCTGGGGCACATCAACTCGACTTAAAGCAACAAGGCAGGATGAATGCGGCAGACACCCGAGTGTCGCTGCCAATGCTAATGGCCGTGCGTTGGTGGCATTCGAGTGCGGAGAGATTTACAGTAGTCACTACAGGCCTGACAGTGATAACTGGAGTGCGGTCGAGAAGATAAGTAAAAGTGGCGGCTCAAATGTAAACGTGTCGATGGATAGCAGTGGCAACGCAACAGCGGTGTGGGCCGAGAGGAGTAATTCGGATGATCTGGCATACGCCAATCGTTACAATTCGGTTGAAGGCACCTGGCAAGGCCCCGCATTTATCGGGCAGGGAGCAAACGCAAAAGCAAATCTTCCTAAAGTTGCAACAGATGCCAGCGGCCAGGCCGTATCGATATGGCAGGACGACAACTTCATTTTCTACAATCGTTTTTCGGCTGAGTGACCTGCCTGAGTGGGCTTGGGTAAATGAATAGTGAGAACACCTGAAGCCCAAAAACAATAAAGCCCGGATCTTTCGATACCGGGCTTTATTTATGGGAAATATGGTCGGAACGGCAGGATTTGAACCTGCGACCCTCTGCACCCCATGCAGATGCGCTACCAGGCTGCGCTACGCTCCGATTTGCTAATGACTGCCTGCCCAATGTCGGGTTTTGGTGGCAGGTACCCGTGAGACTTAAGGAGGAATCTCAGTGGCTTAGCGGGAGCGAAGTCTACACTAGCTCCCGGCAAAAATAAACAGGCATTCTACATTCCAGGCTTAGCGCATCATTGCAGCTTGGTTTCTCTGAGTTTAAGAATGAACGCCGGGGGATCAAAGCTATCCGATGTGGCTTTTGACCAGTATCGGTCGAATACCGTAAGCCCGGTTTCACCATCAAGTAATGCGCCGGGCCGGAGAAACGGGAACAGATCCATGTAAGAGTGCACTTCAGTTTTCGATATTCTGCGTACCACGTGTTCCGGACCGAGTTCTGAGGGATGCCTCAATCCAGAAGCTTCCAGCAGATGCTGCAAAGCATCCATCGTATTCTTGTGGTAATTATGCACCCTCAGGCTTTTCAGCTTTACGTCAAGTTTTTTGCCCCGCCGGGGGTCCTGTGTTGCAACCCCGCTGGGGCAGCGTCCGGTGTGGCACTGAAGAGCCTGAATGCATCCGAGAGAGAACATGTAGCCTCTACCGGCATTGCACCAGTCTGCGCCCAGGGCGAGTGCACGGGCGATGCCGAAGGCCGAGGTGATCTTCCCTGCGGCGCCAATCGCTATATCTTCCCGAAGGTTGGTGCCCACAAGAGTGTTATGAACAATAAGTAGTGCTTCATTCAGTGGCATGCCCAAACGGTTTATGAATTCCAGCGGTGCTGCGCCTGTTCCACCTTCACCGCCATCTACCACGATGAAGTCCGGCTTGCGTCCGGTTTCCAGCATGGCTTTAACAATGGCAAACCATTCCCACATGTGGCCGATGGCAAGTTTAAAACCAACCGGCTTGCCGCCAGACAGTTTTCTCAGGCGGTCAATAAATTCGAGTAGTTCAATCGGTGTAGAGAAAGCAGAGTGGCTGGCAGGGGATATGCAGTCCTCACCTATGGCAACCCCGCGCGCCTCGGCGATTTCCCGGGTAACTTTTACCCCAGGCAAAATGCCTCCGTGCCCCGGCTTCGCTCCCTGAGACAGCTTTAGCTCAATCATTTTTACTTGCTCAAGGGTGGCGTTTTCCCGGAATTTCTCCTCATTAAACGAGCCGTCTTTATTCCGGCAACCGAAGTATCCAGAGCCGATTTCCCATACCAGATCCCCGCCGGGACGGCGGTGATACCGGGAAATGGAACCCTCGCCGGTATCGTGGTAGAAACCACCCATTTTGGCCCCGGTATTCAGGCTTAGAATTGCGTTGGCCGAAAGTGCGCCAAAACTCATGGCCGAAATATTAAAGATACTTGCGCTGTATGGCTTTGCGCATTGCTTGCCGATAACAATGCGGAAATTACTGTCGGTGATTTTGGTTGGTGTAAGTGAATGATTCATCCACTCGAACCCTGGTTCGTACATGTTCAGCAGTGTGCCAAACGGGCGCTTATCAAGTACTGCTTTGGCTCGCTGGTAGACGATAGCTCTTTGTTCCCGGGAAAATGGACGCTCTTCTGTATCAGACTGAATGAAGTACTGGCGGATTTCC
Source organism: Marinobacter sp. (assembly GCA_035497695.1). GTDB lineage: Bacteria > Pseudomonadota > Gammaproteobacteria > Pseudomonadales > Oleiphilaceae > Marinobacter. The sequence goes on from DATJDA010000323.1 coordinate 6,201, forward strand.
GGGCCAATGGACTCAAGGAAGAAGCGAAAATGACCAAGGATCGGATAATTCCGGTTAACGGTGTGGCGCCGCTGTATCAGATCGTAGGTGCCCAGGGCGGCAAGGAGTCCGAAAATAACCGGAAATACGAAGCTGATACCCATTAGAACGCTAACGGCCAGAGTTGTCAGAAACCCGATAATGCTCAATACGTACGTTGTGTAACGAAGCGGGAAGGTTGTTGTTTTCTTCATGGGTACCTCAGTTGAGTTCTATTTACTGAAGATCTGATCGGGCAGGCAAGAGTATACGCACAGGTTAAAAGTTCTGCAGGTTGGCTTGTAAATAATGACGCTGGCCGGATAGCGCAGCGAGGTGTGGATAATCAGAGTGCTGCAAAAGTCTTTAAGGCAAAGTTTGCACGTTCCTGTGGTGTGAAGTGGGGCCGTTTAAGCGCTTCGATAATGCGCAGTCTGGGTAACAGCCCCCGCCCATTAGCCATCTGAATTGCGAGGCCAGGGCGAGCGTTCAGCTCGAGCAGGAGGGGCCCCTTGTGCGCGTCTATCACAAGGTCTACACCCATATAACCCAGGCCGGTCGCTTCATAGCAGCGGGCAGCCATTTCAAGCATTTCTTCCCAGGCATCTATTTTGATATTGGCAAGTGCCAGGCCGGTATCCGGGTGCAATGTAATGCGACGGTTGAACTGTATAGCGTTGAGGCTTCTTCCGGTGCCTATGTCCAGACCAACACCGACTGCACCCTGATGCAGATTTGCCTTGCCGTCAGAAGCCTTTGTTGCAAGCCTGAGCATCGCCATCACGGGGTAGCCACGAAATACAATAATCCGGATGTCCGGAACGCCCTGAAACGAGTAGCGGGCAAGCGAGGGTGCAGATTCGATCAGGCTTTCAATAATGGCAACATCCGGAGTGCCTGCCAGGGAATACAAGCCAGCAAGAATGTTTGTAAGGTGGCGCTCCAGGACAGACGAGCCTACCCGCACGCCAGACGCTTTCACATAGTTGTCTTCATCCCGGTCGATAATGACCGTGATACCCTTGCCACCAGACCCTTTTGCGGGTTTTATGGCAAAGCCGATCAAATCCTTTGCGATCTCGCGAAACCTGGAAATTTCATGCTGATGACGAACAACCAGCAGTAGCTCTGGTGTTTTAATATCGTACTCGGCAACGGCAAGCTTGGTTTTGAGTTTGTTGTCTACCAGCGGATAGCAGCGGCGCTCATTGTAACGGGCAATGTAATCCACATTGCGCCGGTTCATGTTGAGCAAACCAATCCGGTTAAGCTGTCGTGGTGATATCCAATCCATAGTCAGTCGTAGGCCTTCATAGGTGTGAAGCGTCTCAGCTCAGTCAGCTTGTAACCTGTGTACTGACCCATGAGCAGAATAAGGCCCAGCACCACCAGATGAAGTTCGGGGAAGTTGAAGGTCAGGTGGCGCACCAGTGGCATGCTCATCAACAGATAAGCGCAGATTGCTACAAACAGACTGCCGACACCCTGTGTCAGAACTTCCCGCGCACCTTCTTCTTCCCAGAGGATAGACATTCGCTCTACGGTCCAGGCAATGATGACCATTGGGAAAAATGTAACAGTCATGCCAGTGTTGAAGCCCATCTGATAACCAAAGATGCTTAGCCCGGCCGTTATAAAAATAACCAGTATGATCAGCGCAGAAATACGGGAAACCAACAGCAGGTTCAGGCTCGATAAATACCCTCGCATCACCAAACCGATTGCCACGATGGTAAGAAAAGCGACAAGACCAGGTATCAGCGTCGTTTGCACAAACGCCACCGCAATCAGTACCGGCATAAATGTGCCAGAGGTGCGTACACCAATCACCATGCGCATGAACGCTACCACCAGGGCTCCCAGGGGGAGCAGCAGAAGCATGCGAAACATGCTTTGCTCTTCAATTGGCAACTCATAGAAGCTCAAAAAGCCCAGGCCTGCAGTGCTGAACTCCATGGTCGCAAGCTGCAGTGCAGGAATGGTTTGCCGTAAAATGGAAAAGCTGACTTCGGAGTTGGCTCCGCCAACAACGTCCAGCAACGATACTGCCCCCTGTCGCCAGAGCAGAAGATTTTCCGGCACACCTTGCTCGGCGGTTCTTGGGTTAAATGTCAGCCACTCGTTGCCATTGTAAATTTGCAGAACAGTTGTCAGTTTTTGACGGCGGCGGGCATCTTCCAGCTTTAATCCGTCTGCCGTACGCGCAGGTATACCAGCATGGTTAAGCATGTTAACCAGTAGCTCCAGGTAGTTTTCTTCTGCAATCAACAGGGTCGTATTTTGTGTGCGGGTATCCGGCTGCATTAAGTGAATAAGCTCTCTGGTCATGCTCTCAGGAGTGCTTGAGCGCTCCCTTGCCTGATGTAGAATTTCACGTACAGCCGTTGCCTGGGGTTCTTCCCAGAATAGTTTTTGCGTTTTTGGTGCTTGCTTTGGCGGGCTCGGTTGTGCCTCAGGATCTGGTACGAGCTGTACTTTGAAATACAGGGTCTGCGGCCCGGATACATTACGCTTGGACCATTCAGCCCGTCGAATTCCTGCTTTTTCTACAACGGAGAAACCATAGCCGGGCGATGCTGCCTGTTCATTGAGAATCCGGAACCCGGGTGGCTGGTCGGGAATATTAAGGCTGGCAAGCACCGCATCATTGGCGGCATTGAAGTCTATTCGCGCTTCCACCATCCAAACGGGCTGCTCCTCGCCAGTTAGCCAGGGGATTCGCATTTCCACGTGTCGCCACACCGCAAGAGAGATGCCAGCGGTGATAAGCAAGAAAACGGCGATATGAAACGGCAGGCGCGAGGGGCTGGTCACGAATCGTTCCTGTTGTTAAGAATGGCCTTGGGCAGTTTGGTCGCAAATTCCTTACCAACATCTATCAGCATTACGTCCCTCAAAATATTTCGGCCAATCAATACCTGATAGGTCAGGTTGGTTCGGTCTGTCAGCGTAAACTCTGCCACTTGTTGATGATTACCAATAGCAAACTGGAGTTCTACAACAACCCGTCGTTCGGCTTCATCAGCGCTGGCCTGAATCACTTTTACTTTGCGTGAAATTTCTTTTTCCAGAGTGATGAGTTCTTTGGTCCCGGTTACAGGCACATCAAAACGCACCCAATTGCTGCCATCTCGCTCAAACCGGGTGATATTTCGTGCAGAAAGAGAAGAGGTTTCGGCACCACTGTCAATGCGCGCGGTATAAATCTGATTGGGTGCAGCCAGATAGATTTTTTCTACCTCTCCGACCACAACCTTGCCCTTTAACCGATCGGCGTACCCGGCTGATGTGTCAACAACTGCACAGCTTTGTTGTTTTCTGACCGGCGGGCAGGACGGCTTCTGAACCTGGCTTTTTATCGTGTCTATAATGGCCTGGGTAGTTTGCTGATTGAGCTCGAGTACCTGTTCATGGCGAAATGTGGCGTTGTTCTCCATGGTAACAAGGGTGGCGCGCTGGCTTTTTGCAGAAGCATTCAACTCACTCAAATCCTGCTTGGGAACCATCAGGTAGCGATCGGTCGAGCATCCAGCCAGCAGTAGCAATAGACCAAAGGTCAATAAAACAAATGTGGAAGAAAAGCCTGCCGGTAAATGTTGTAAACCCATGTAACGCCTCTAAGCCGGCAGCCAGCCACAATCCTGAAGAGTGGGTGCGACAACCTGTGAGTAAGTAATCTGAAATGGTACGGCGCGGCATTATACAGCAATCAACCTGTGTGATTACTTTACAGTTGGTTAAGGGGCACAAATTGCAGGCTTCTTTCAGTTTCTGGGTATAAGCAGTTACCGAGAGAAGAAATGTCCGTCACCCAAATCTGTTTCAGAGCGAAGGTATTCCTGTATAACCGGTGAGCAGTTGAGATAGAACAGCAGCAGTTCCCGTTGCACGTCCTGATCCTGGATGCGAGCCGCGAAGCTGATTAAATCATAGATTGCCGTATCGCTGCCAGAGTTATTGTCTGAAGTATCAAACCGCTTCCCGTAGCGAACTTTCAGCAAATTTGTGAGGCGTTCAAGATGAAATTCCCCGGTATGAGTAATGTGGGGAAAAATGCGGAACTGCCCGGCGCCGTTCGCATTATGTAATCCGGGCAAACCGGGCTCCTCTCGAATGATCGAGCCGTCTGTTTGTAGAAATCCCTGTTCCAGCTTTCGCCAAAGTTCTTTAAACATGATTTTATCCGTTGCCGATCCGGGCTCGCCTGGTTCGCAGTTAAAAAAGCTTAATATCGCCAGGCGCAAGGAGCTTATAACCGTTTTAGCTGAATATGAGTTGCGCGTCCATAAGCAGATGGTATGGAATTCCTAATTTGCAACGCAGTCGAAACCCAAACAGTGACATGCAGTACAAGAGACGCCTGGTTTGAAAAATGGTTCCAGGGATGCAGTAGACTGTAATATTCGTTATAACTCTCGGGTCACCACCGGACACGCGAAAAAGCACGATACATTAAGGAGAATGCCCCAGTGCCAGAGGCTGTTATCGGATTATTTTTGTCTCAGCCCGGATTTATGGCCGGATGGTTTGTTGCTCTTGTGGTTATTGTTATCGCACTGGCAGGCCTTGCCATGCGCCTGGTTGCGGATAAACGAGCGCGTGTTGCAGATCTCGAGATGCTTGGTAAAGACCTTCTGGAGGCAAAAAACCTGCATCAGGAGGCACGGCATCAACTAGCGATGGGCGCGCAGCAGGCTGAGAACCTCAAACGGTCGCTAAATGAACAAAAAGAGAGTGTAGAGAAATATTTGCAGAGTTCAGAGCAGTGGCGACAACGTGCTTCCGGTCTGGATAGTCGGGTGGCAAGCCTGGAATCTGACCTTGAGGCGCGTAAACGTCAGATTGTTCAGTTAGAAGCAGAGCGCCAAAGCCATCTGCAGAGAGTTGAAGCCCTTGGCAGAGAGCTTCATGAAGCTCAGGTTGCTTTGCGGGAGCAAGAAGTAACTTTGGATAAAGAGCGGCGCGCCACAGCAGAGAAGCTGGAGTTGCTTGAACGTAACCGGGATGCTTTGAAGCAAGAGTTTGAGAATCTGGCCAATAAGATTTTTGAGCAGAAAAGTGATCACTTCACCAAACAAACCAGAACCAGTCTGGATACATTGCTGACCCCATTTCGTGACCAGATTCAGGACTTCCGCAAGCGTGTTGAAGATGTTTACACCACTGAAACCCGGGATCGACAGGCCCTGCGCAGTGAAATTAAATCCCTGCAGGAATTGAATAAGCAGATAACGGAAGAGGCCTCTAACCTGACTCGCGCATTGAAGGGCGACAAGAAAATTCAGGGCAACTGGGGCGAACTGATTCTGGAGCGGGTGCTAGAGAAATCCGGGCTTCGCAAGGGTGTGGAATATGACACGCAAGGCAGTTATCGGGATAAGGATAACCAGTTGCTACGGCCAGATGTTGTGGTTTACCTGCCGGATAGCCGTAATTTGATTATTGACTCCAAAGTATCTCTGGTCGCCTACCAGCAGTGGGTTATAGAGGAGGAGGATCAAGCCCGCGAGGACGCACTCAAGTTGCATGTAGAGGCGGTGAGGAATCATATCCGAACCTTGAGTGAAAAAGATTATAGTCAATTGAGTGGGCTACATTCTCCAGATTTTGTTTTATTATTCATGCCTATAGAGCCGGCGTTTGTCGCTGCGTTTCAGCAGGACGAGAACCTTTTCTCGGAAGCGTTTGAGCGAAAGATTATTGTAGTAACACCAACAACATTGCTGGCAACCTTGCGCACCATTGAAAATATCTGGCGGTATGAAAGACAAAGCCAGAATGCCAGACGTATTGCTGAAAGAGCCGGTGCAGTTTATGACAAACTGCGCGTGTTTGTAGAAGCCATGGAGCGCCTGGGCGCCCAGTTGCACACTGCCCAGGGTAGCTACGATTCAGCCATGAATACATTAACCAGAGGGCGGGGCAATCTGGTTTCTCAGGCTAACCGGTTTGTGGAGCTTGGCGTCAGAGTTAAAAAAGAACTGCCAAAGGTTATTATGGACCAGGCAGAGGTTGATGCCGGAGATGAAAACGAACCCGTGCCCGTTGACGAACCAGAGTCAGAGCGATCAGAAACTGAAGCGCAAACGGCTGATGCAGATAACCAACAGGAGTGAGTGTGATGACAGTATGGTTGATTAAAGGTCGTCAGCTGACGCGAGGGCTGATTTTGGCTTCCGCACTGCTGGCCGGACAGGCATCTGCTCTGGCACCAGAGCACGAGGTGCGCAGGCTGATGCTGGCAACCGAGGAAGCTGTTGCAACAGAGAACTGGGGCGAAGCCGGTGAGTACCTGAACCGGATACAAAGCCTGGAAGGCAACAAACCCGCCGATTACTTTTATTATCGTGGCCGGGTAATGTACCAGGCTGCCCACTTGAATGAAGCTCAGTCGGCCCTTGAAGAATACGTAGGAAAGGCCGGAACCGAAGGCTCCCATTACCAGGAAGCCCTGAAACTTATTACTGCTGTTGAAAAGGCCCGGAAAAATCGGGCGCTGGCACCCAAAAATGGCGACGCTGAAGCCGCCAAAATCGCAGTGATTGAGCCAGCAGGAGACCGAAAGCTGGCTTCTTTGCGCAAGCTGTACCTTGCAAGTACAGATAAAGAAGCCCTGACCCTTCATCTGAACAGCCTGTTAGAGCTTGCCGGCTGGCGTCAGGATAAGACCATTATTCAGGCAGACAAGCCTGCAGATATTGAGTACCGCATCAGCACTGCCAACAACACCATTAATGTGCAGGAAGTTCGCCGCACTACCGAAGACCGAATTGTGCGCAAGACTGAAGCGATACCGGTATTTGGCATTAATCCTCAGGTTGAATGGGGCTGCGAAACTGCGGTAGCAGCGTGCTGGGTATACGATCCGAGAGACGGCTCACGGTTACTACAACTTGCGCTTGACCGGGAGCGAACCCAGGAAATTGCCAGTACCCTTGGCCAGCTTATCCGAAGCCTTCAGACACCAACCGGGCCCTGATTGTTATTGCCCTGCAAGGTTGCCACGATCACCTTCCCGGTATGCCCCCGGTGTAACCCCGGTCCATTTTTTAAAAGCACGGTGGAATGTTGAGGGTTCGGTGAACCCAACCTTGCTGGCAATATCATTAATTGGCAATTCCTGGCGGGTGAGGTAATAGATAGCCATATCCCGCCTCAGTAAGTCTTTGATTTCCTGAAATGATGTGTTCTCTTGCTTAAGACGCCGGCGCAGTGTTTGTGGGCTGGTATGCAGTTCGGCCGCAATCCACTCAAAATCCGGCATAGGTTTGGAAAAGTCCCGGCCAATTAACGTACGAATGCGCCCGGTAAACGTATTGCTTTCATCCGGACGGGATAACAGGTCTGCCGGTGAGGTTTTTAAAAACTGCTGCATTTCTGATTTGTCCCGGATAACCGGCGCAGATAAAAAACGCTTATTGAAAATCAGCGCAGTTTGCTCCGAGCCAAACATCAGTGGGCAATGAAAGATGTGGCGGTATTCATCCCCATGGGGCGGGCGTGGGTAGTTAAACTCAACCTTCTCCAACTCTATTGGCTGGCCAATCAGCCAGCTTCCCAGCCGGTGCCAGATTACAAGAAGGCTTTCCCGTAAAAAGAAATCAGGATCGCGCAGCTTCCCCTCAATGCGCGCGACCAGTTTGGTGTGCTCTTCATGTATTTCCAGTTCCATCGTTACCATTGGCTCAAATAGCCGGGAGAACTGGAAAGCCTGGCGGTAGACAGCTTCAAGGTTCGGGCTATGGATAACCAGCGCACACATGGTGGCAAATGTTCCGACAGGCGCACGGCGTGGCCCGAGGCCGGTAAATTCATCACCCAGTGTGGTCCAGAGCACCTGCATCAACTGACTGAACTGATCACTGCTAACCCGCGCCATCTCAATGCGCAGAAGATCCGGAGAAATTCCGGCCTCCTTCAGGATGTCGGAAGTATTAAAACCAAGGTTCTCAGCCCCAGCCAGTGCAGCCTGGACAAAGTGCCTGGAAACGGTCAGATCAGACATATCACTCGCCATTTTGTGAAAACGAAAATCGCTTAATAATCTTCCTGAAATAATATAACTGAAGCCATGGCCGGGTAGAGTGTTATCTCTGGCAGAATTAGCCAATAGAAATGAAGGAACCTGCAGTTGGCCCGGTTAACAAAACCATGCAGCATGAGGCACGGCAAAATGACTAATAATCAAACGCGAACAGCTTGAGTTTAACAAATTAGGAGCAAGTTATGGCAGGCCCTCTTACCTCACTGAAGATACTGGACTTTAGTACGCTATTACCGGGGCCCTACGCCACCATGTTAATGGCCGACATGGGTGCAGACGTGCTGCGCATAGAAGCACCAGACCGGGTTGATCTTACCAAGGTTATGCCACCTTTTGATGGCAAGTTCAGCACCACATTCTCTTATCTGACCCGAGGAAAGGAAACCTTACAGCTAAACCTCAAAAAAGAGGGGGCAGTAGAGCAAATAAAGGAACTGGTAAAAACCTACGACATTGTCGTTGAGCAGTTCCGCCCAGGCGTTATGGACCGGCTGGGTATTGGCTACGAAGCACTCCGGGAAATCAATCCAAAGCTGATTTACTGCGCCATTACCGGGTATGGCCAGACTGGCCCTTATAAGGACCGGGCCGGGCACGATATTAACTATCTGGCCATTTCCGGGGTATCCAGCCATTGCGGTCGCGCAGATAGTGGCCCACCTCCGATGGGGATTCAGATTGCCGATGTGGCTGGCGGCTCTCATCATGCGGTTATGGGTGTTCTCGCCGCGGTTATTCATCGCCAGCAAACCGGGGAAGGGCAGTTTGTGGATGTGAGCATGACTGACGCTGCATTTGCTATGAATGCAATGTCTGGAGCCGCCAATCTTGCTGGCAAGCAAGAACAAAAGCCGGAAACCAGCCTGCTTAATGGTGGATCATTCTACGATTATTACCAAACCAGCGATGGCCGCTGGTTGTCGATAGGTAGCCTGGAGCCTCAGTTCTCTGCACGGTTGTGCGATACCCTCGGGCTTGCCAGCATGAAGAGCCTTACCCTCAGCCAGAATCCTGAGCATCAGCAAACCCTGAAATCGGCTATTAAAGAAAACATTGCTGAAAAGCCCCTGGCCGAGTGGCAACAAATTTTTGCGGAACAAGATGCCTGTGTAGAGCCTGTACTGACGATTTCAGAAGCTGCCAAACATCCGCAATTACAAGCGCGGGGAATGTTGATTGAGGTAGATCGGGGGGATGGTGTTAAGCAGCAGCAGATCGGGCTTCCGATCAAGTTTGGGTAGAACTGATTTCATACCCGTTATTAAAAAGTGACTTGTTGTTCAGTTTTTGTATGAGCGGAATATACGTGCTCTGCTAACTTTATAGTGTCACCGGTAACGGTGAGTCCGTAGTGAATAACGACAAGGATGACACTATGAAGATCAGGAAAAAGCCACACCACTGGCTCGGCTATGGTCGAGTCTGTGGGCTTGCACTTGCGCTGGCAGGAAGCAGTTTATTAACAGGATGTTTCAGTAGTTCTTCTGGCTCCAATAAATCTGCGGCAGTTGATACACAACTATTTCCGGCGGATGGCAAACTTGAAGCTAATATCCGCCGCACCACGGGTGGGGTGCCGCATATTACTGCAAACAACCTCAAGTCTGCTGCATTTGGGCACGGTTATGCTCAAGCGCAGGATAATGTTTGTATGCTTGCCGAGGCCATTGTTCAGGCGCGAAGTGAGCGGGCAAAATACTTCGGGCCGGGGCCAGGTGATATCAACATTATTAACGACTTCAGCTACAAGGCGCAGGAGATTCTGAGTGGTGCAAAGGCTGAATATCCTCAGTTGAGGCCTGAAAGCAAGGCGCTCATCGACGGATTTGCCGCTGGCTATAATAAGTATGTAAAAGAAACTGCTCCAGAAGATTTGCCCGTAGAGTGTCGTGAGCAGCCCTGGGTAAAACCTATTCAGCCTACAGACCTGCTTGCTCACTATCGAATTATTGGCCAGTACGCCAGTGGAAGTGAGTTCGCAACCGGGCTTGTGTTTCTGGCCGTACCACCGGGAGAATCTCCGGCTCCGATCACTCAGATAGCACAAGCAGATAATGCAGCAACAGAGCGTGTGAAGTCGCTGGCTGTTGCAGACTCTGCCCGTGCCCATGTTAAAGGTATTGATAACTTTGCAGATACCGGCCTTGCCAGTAATGCCTGGGGCATTGGTTCTGACATGACTGAAAGTGGCAAGGGCGCACTGCTGGCCAATCCACATTTTCCATACACGGGGCACCGCCGGCTGTATCAGGCTCATATAAAGGTTCCTGGGTACCTGAACATTAATGGTGCCGGGCTAACAGGTACACCAATCCCGCTGATTAACTTTAACGAGCATCTTGCGTGGTCTCATACGGTAAGTACCAGTCGGCGGTTCACATGGTACGAGCTGGAGCTCAAGCCGGGTGACCCACTCACCTACATAAAGGATGGTGTTGAAAAACCCATAACCTCAAAAACCTTTGAAATTGAGCTTAATGTTGGAGCGCCGCAACCAGTAGTGCTTAAGAGAACCTTCTGGTTCTCTGAATATGGCCCCATG
>DATJDA010000324.1:0-3374 GCA_035497695.1 Marinobacter sp.
TTGATTCGTCCGCGCGTAACCCTTTGATCTGTATGGGCCTGCGTTGCGGCCTTTGCGGACTTCGGGCCAGTTCCAGGGAGCGAGGTCGGAGCGAGGAATGTCCAGTAGAGAGTGGAATGTGGCCGGGAACGGCCACTTCGGGCGGCTGGCGAAGTCCGCAGGCGTTCGCAGGAACCCCCAACAACACGCCGGAACCGGCGCAAACAGACAAGAAAAAACCCCAACCGAGAACGGTTGGGGTTTTGATATTGGTGGAGACGGCGGGAATTGAACCCGCGTCCGCCAGCACTGTGCCTTGAGATCTACATGTTTATATCCTTCAATTGATTTAACCTCAGGCGACCCGAAGGTCAGGGTGCAGGAGGCGAGTTCTTTATATCTTAGCCGTTATACAGTGAACTCTGGGTAACGGAGCATCCCGTAAGCGATGACGTCCTGAGATGTTGCTCTGAGCTACGGGCGACCCAGTCAGGACGACTAGCAGGCCTTAGGCCGCTAGTGCGTAGTTTTCGTCGTTTGCGACTATTGCGTTGCAGCTTTGGATTTACGAGATTCGCTGCCATCTCGACATGCACTCAAGGGTTCGCCACCAGCGTCGAAGCCATGTCGTCCCCTTATGACCAGTATATGTGGGCGAACTGCCAGACTTCAAGGTTTGTTTGCGACTTTAGCCTGCTTTGCGCTTAACAGTGTGCTGCCGCCCTGCCAGAGCGACATGGCTGATAGCCTCAAAGCTTTCCCGAAAGTAGCGCGTTATGGCATTCGGGCTGGCATGTATGCCCTTGTCTACAGTAATACCAAACTGCACAGTGCCTGCATAACTGAAAATACTCATTCCGATGCCAATGTTGCCACTTTGCGGTACCCAGAACATAGGCTGGGCCAGTTTGCTGCCCGCCAGGTACAGTGCATTTTCAGGCCCCGGGACATTGGTCAATACAGCAGAAGCCTTGTTGCTGAGCAGGTCTAATGCATGGCGTTCCAGAATATCTGGCCCCCGGCCAAACAAGTCAAGAAGGCTGTAGGTAACCTGAGCCTGGTAAGAGCGCTTAAGCCTTGTTGTGCTCTCATGTATCTGGCGGAAGCACATCAGTGGGTCCAGCACCTCTATGGGCAGGCAAACCAGCAACAGACCAAATTTATTACCCAGCACCTCAATGGGCTGGTTCAGTGGTCGCAGGTTGAACGGTACGGCTACGCGGATGCCGCAGTGAGGGATCGCTTCTTTGCGTGCTGCAAAATGCCGTTGCAAAGCGCCGGTAACAGTGCACAACAGTATGTCATTTACCGTACCTCCCAAGGCTTTCGCGCAGGCTTTTACTTCGGCGAGGTCTAAAGGTTCGGCCCAGGCGACGGTTTTTCGCCCCGTGAGTGGCCTTTTCAAGCCGGTTTTGGGCTCAAATGGAGCCAGGCCAAGCACAGCAAGATCAATGGCAGCACTGGCGGCAGTAGAAAGTAATTTAACCGGGTAATCGGGCTCTTCCCGGACTGCTTTAATGAACATTCTGGCTTGTTCTGCTACTACTTGCGCACGGTTTACAGCAAGGTTCAAAGTGCGCCGGATTGTAAACTTCCGGAGTGGTTTTGGCAGGCGTTCGGGTTTCGTTTTTAGCGGCGGAGAGGTTGGTGTTTTATCCGTCAGCGACAACATTACTCTTACCAGCGAAATGCCATCGGCAATGCAGTGGTGAATGCGCACCAGCAGTGCACTTCCTCCCCGGTAGTTGTCAATGTAATGCATGTGCCAGAGTGGCCGGCGAAAATCCAGGGAGCTGCTGTACAGGTCACCTACCAATTTCTGGAGTTCGGTTTTGCCGGCTTTGCCTGGAAGGGCAATTTCGTGAATGTGGTTATCAAGATTAAACAGTGGGTCATCGCACCAGTAAGCTTGGTCACCCTTTTCGATTACCCGTTGGCGAAAGCGATCGAACCTCAGGAATCGCTCTTCGATGGTCTGCTTTAATCTGCTCAGGTCCAAAGGGCGTTCAAACGCAAAAACTGCGCAGATCACCATGGGGTTTTCCGGCGTGTCCATTCGAAGCCACGCGCGATCGATGGAAGACATCGGTGTCTGTGTTGGTAGCATAAGCTGTCCCTTTGCTCTGTACCGTGGGTCTCGAGTATAGGCCCAGCAAAATATTACGCAAAGAGGATGACTATGCGACACATAGTCTGGTGTCGTCTATGATCTGAATCAGTAAACTTCAGAGTATGGCACTAAAGGTTCAGGTACTGGCTTCACGCATAATGCGCTGTTTCTGACGGTTCCAGTCCCGTTCTTTTTCGGTGGCCCGCTTGTCAAATTCCTTCTTGCCCTTCACCAGGGCAATTTCGCATTTCACTCTGTTGCCTTTCCAGTACAGGGCAAGCGGAATACAGGTGTAACCGGCTTGATTTACCTTGCCTACAATTTTGGAGATCTCCTTTGCATGAAGGAGTAGCTTCCGGGTGCGGGTTGGATCTGCGATTACGTGCGTGGAGGCCGTATTAAGTGGGGTCATATGTGAGCCGAGCAGCCAGGCCTCTCCATCTTTCAGGAGTACGTATGAGTCCACCAGCTGTGCCTTGCCTGCGCGGAGAGATTTAACTTCCCAGCCTAACAAAGCGAGGCCCGCCTCAAAGCGATCCTCAATGTGGTATTCATGCTTTGCCTTTTTATTAAGGGCAATGGTGCTGCTCGGGGTTCCGGGCTTTTTCTTGCTCATGAATTGGTCAATCCGGGTTCCGACGAATGAACGGGGCGGCAGGAAGATTGCCGACAAAAGGCGCATTGTAGCTCACGAGTGCAGGGCCGGTCACGAAAACGCACTCAGGATAACCAGTTGGTCGTCCATGGACGTATCCATCGGCTACAATGTCTGCCTGAATTAATAAGGGACGCGAATGCATAAGCCGTATCAGACACCAATTGGGTCCTTTACCCGGAGATCCACTTTTTTTTGGGCTGCAGTCGGTGCGACCGTAGGCCTCGCAAATTTGTGGCAGTTTCCCTACCTTGCCAGCTTGCATGGCGGGGGTCTGTTTATTCTGCTGTACCTCTGTTGCCTCTTGTTGATAACCCTTCCGCTAACCATCACTGAAGCTGTTTTTGGCCGTTATGCCCGGCACGGTATTGTGCTGGCGATGGACGGGCTGATCCGCAGTGCTGGCGCATCCCGAGTATGGATGCTGGCGGGCCGGCTAAGTATTTTGGCTGCCTTTCTGGTGCTTTCGTTTACGGCGGTGTTCGGATCAATTGCGCTGGCGTACATCTATTATGGCGCTTTGGGTCGATTTACGGGTACAGATCAGGCAGGCGCAACACGTATTTTGTCGGCTCTGGTTTCCGACCCTGGTGAGTATCGGGCCTTCATGGGATGGCACGTTCTTTTTAT
>DATJDA010000325.1:0-17045 GCA_035497695.1 Marinobacter sp.
GGATAAGTAACACACAAGGATGACAGAGACGGTGGGGATGCTTTTCTGGAGGTGAAAACGTGTCTGAGCGAAGCGAGTTGTTTTCCCCGGAAGAAAAGTATCCCCATCGGCTCTACTCCGTAATTGGTGCAGTAGTTACATGAAGTTAAATCGGTTTTACAGGGACGAACTAAGCTTTCTGCGATTGCAGGGGCGGGAGTTTGCGGAGGCCCATCCGCAGTTGACCCGTTTTCTGTCAGAACAAAGTACCGATCCGGATGTTGAGCGGCTGCTGGAAGGTTTTGCATTCCTGACCGGAAAACTCAGAGAGAAAGTTGAAGACCAATTTCCGGAACTGACTCACTCGCTGCTGAACATGCTGTGGCCAAATTATCTGCGTCCGGTGCCCAGTTGCACCATCATGCGCTTTGACCCGCAGTTGCACGGCATCAGTGAGCGACAGCGAGTTGCACGCCATACAGAAATCAAAAGCCGGCCAGTGGGGGAGTCCACACGACAAATTCAGTGCCGGTTCCGTACCTGCCGGGATGTCGATGTCTTCCCGATCAGTGTTGCCGATGCCTATGCCGAGCATTCCCGGGAAATTTCTTCAGTAACGGTGGATCTGGCGTTGCATACAGATCAACCGCTGAATTCGCTGGACCTGGAGTCGCTGCGATTTTATTTGGGTGGCGATAATCACACCGCAGAAACTCTATATCTCTGGCTGAACCATTACCTGACCCGTATGGAATTGGTGGTGGGCGAATCCACATACTCGTTGCCCTGTTCGTTATTGCAGCCCGTAGGCTTTGCCAGCAACGAAACCATATTGCCGTACCCAAAGAACGCTTATCCGGGGTACCGGATTCTGCAGGAATACCTGAGTTTTCCAGAAGCGTTCCGGTTTGTGGACATTCAGGGTCTGAAGACACGCTTGCCGGCAATTCAGGCAGATGAAATCAGCCTGCGTTTCCATTTCAGCCGGATTCTGCCGCCCGACGCAAAAATCCGGGCCGATAATCTGCAACTGTACTGCACACCGGCGGTGAATCTGTTCACACATGAAGGCGAGCCGGTGGATCTGAATGGCCGTCAGACAGAGTACCGGGTGTCTTCGTCCAGCCGTTCACCGGATTACTACGAAGTGTTCAGCGTGGAACAGGTTGAAGGCTGGCTGGAGGGCAGGTCCGGGCGGGGCGAACCTCGTATTTACACGGCCTTCGAGAGCTTTCAGCATGAAGTAGAGAGTGATCGCGGCCGCACGGCGCTGTATTACCGAATGCGGGTACGGGAAAGCGTTCGGGATGGCGGCTTCGATCACTACATTGCCTTTGTGCGTGGGGATGAGTCTGACTGCATGAACCGTCAGGAGGCCGTGTCGCTGACCCTCACCTGCACCAATCGGCAGCTCCCGCAGCAACTGGCCGTGGGTGAAATATGCATGGCTACTGAAACCACGCCAGCCTTTGCCTCTTTCAGCAATATCACCCGGCCAACGGCAACCCTCAGGCCGACACTTGATGGCAGTCTGTTGTGGACACTGATTTCCAATCTCTCGCTGAACTATTTGTCCATGCTGGATGTGGACGCATTGCGCACAGTGTTGCGGGTATATGACTTCCGCGCGCTGGCAGACAGACAGGCCGAAAGGGTGTCTAAAAAGCGATTGGCGGGTATCAGCAGTATTGAAACAAACCCCGTTGACCGGATGATCCGGGGCCTGCCGGTGCGTGGAATTCGCTCGGTGCTAAAGCTCGATGAGAGCGGCTTTGCATCTGAAGGAGATCTTTACCTCTTTGGCACAGTACTTAGTCAGTTTTTTGCACTTTACGCGAGTATTAACGCTTTTCACCAACTGGAAGTGGTGAATACAGAGAATCAGGAACGGTATACATGGACGTTACAGCAAGGTCAGCAGCCGCTGATGTAGCCGAGCTGCAACCCGTTCTGGGCAATGCGCGGCGATACAGCTTTTTTCAGCTTGTGGACTTGATTCACCGGCACCACGGTGATGATCTGGAGCGGGGCAGAGATCATCAGTCCTGTCAGGAACGCATTCGTTTTTCGTCTTCGGCGAGCCTGGGGTTCCCGGGCAGCGATGTGATTTCCGCGTTGTTACCGGAGCACGCGCACGCGCCCTATCAGATGGAAGTGAGCTTTCTGGGCCTGCATGGCTCTCAGTCGCCGCTGCCCGGCTATTATCTGGAAGATCTGGCATGGGAGGCTGGCCAGAATCTGGGAATACGCCGGCATTTTCTGGACTTCTTCAACCACCGTCTGGTCACGCTGTTTCATCGCACCTGGCGTAAATACCGATATTACGTTCGTTTTCAGCCGGGGGCTTCGGATGGCTTCTCCGAACGGATCTTTGCCCTGATTGGACTGGGCGACAGCCGGCTTCGGGATGCGACACCGGTTAATTGGTCCAAAATGCTGGCTTATGCCGGCCTGATGGCGGGTCGCAGCCGGTCTCCGGATGTGGTTAGTGGCATGGTTGCGCATTGCTTTGATCTGGACGACGTAAGCATCGAGCAGTGGGTTTTACGTAAAGTTGATATCGCGGAAGACCAGCAAACCCGACTTGGCAGGGCCAACGCTACGCTCGGTGATAACACACTGGTGGGTGCACGGGTGAGAGATCGTAGCGGTAAGTTCATTTTACGGATCCGCAATCTGAGCCGTCAGCGATTCGCAGATTTTCTGCCTAATGGCTGTGAGCACAACCGGTTATTAAAACTGGTGGAGTTCAGTACCCGTGAGCAACTGGCATACGACCTGGAATTGCAAATGCATCCACAGGGTATCCGTTCTATTCAGTTGGGAGACGGTGTACGACTGGGCTGGAATTCCTTTGTGACCCCGGATAAATCCCGTAATCAGCCAGCGGTACGAATACAGATACGCCGGTAACGCCGGCTGGACAGGAAAGCGTAAATGAACAAAGACACGTCAGCGATTCTGAAATTAACCGTTACCAACCCGGCTGGATTGGGACGGGGAACTGCGGTTGAGCACTGCTTTGGCATTAATGGTGGTTCTATTGGTACGGCGACAAATGATACCTGGCAGCTTTCTCCCCATCGCACCGGAGCGGTGGCGGGCCATGCCGAAGTCCGCTTCGTAGATAGCGGTTTCTGCCTGATAGACCGCAGTGGCCGCACCTTTATCAACAGCGCCAGCCAACCGGTGGGTCGGGGCCGGCGGGCACGGCTGAGTCATGGTGACATTGTTGGTATTGGCCGTTATCAAATCAGGGCAGAGCTACGGGGCACTGAGGCAAGCCAGATGCTGGAAGAGGCCGAAGATGATCGGTTGATCAATGGTGAAATAGCAGAACTGGTCAGGTTTTCTGGAGGCGAGGACGCGCTGGAGATCAGAGAACCGTTGGAGGGTTTTGCGCCGATAGGGGGAATTTCAACCAACAATGACCCCCTCTCCCAGTGGGAGAAAAAAGTACATGCTGGTGATAAAGCGGAATTGGACTTGCTGGCCAGCGAGCCAGCCTGGTTTGCGGCAAAAACAGAAGTGACCGATGAATACCGGGAGAACCGCGATGTGGCGGTAGGTCTCCCGATCAGGAAAGCAGAGAGGGACAGGATGTCTGATACAAGCACCATTGCCGAACATCGGCGGGAGGCGGATCAAAGTCGGAAATACATCAGTGGCGCACCACTGATGCGCGGGATGGATGCCGAGCTGGAGTTCACAGACAGCGAAGACATGCAACTCTTCCTTGAAGAGGCTGGCCAGACCCTGAAGGCAACCATAGACGGCCTGCTGGCCCTGCATCAGAGTGAAGACAGCCGTCATCAGGCGTTGCGTACCCGTTTGCAGCCGATTGAGGATAACCCCCTGCGTCTGGGTGGCGATTACGAAAGCACCGTACAAACGCTTTTTGCAAGCCAGCGCAGCCCGGTTCATTTATCGGCACCGGCGGCGGTGCGGGAAAGCCTGGAGAGCCTGAACCATCACCAACTGGCCAGCCGTGCGGCCATCAGCGAGGCGCTGGAGGCGATTCTCCATGCGTTTTCACCGGAGGCGCTGTTGCGTCGCTTTCATGGTTATCGCCGTGGACTGAAACCCAGCGAGGATGAAGGCCGCTGGGCCTGGGATATGTACCAGCATTACTACCGTGAATTGAAATCCAGTCGGCAGCAGGGTTTTGAGCGCCTGTTTCAGGACGTGTTCGATCAGGCTTATGACCAACACTTGCGTCAATTACAGAGGGAAGACTTGTTGTGAAATACTGCAAATGGAGTTTGCTGGTTATCGCTCTTGTGCTTGCAGGATGCAGCACGCCGTACAATGCGGTGACTAAAACCGCAAAAGTTTTGTGGAATCCGGATATTCCTGTTGGCTATCCCGAAGATCTGCCTAGCCGGGTAGATCTCACCCTGATTGCCGAGCCAGGTGTGAATCCGAATCAGTCTCTGGCACCTACGCCGATTGCCTTTCAGATCATTGAGTTGCGGGACAGCTCTATGCTGATGGCCGGAGACTTCGATTCGCTGCTGAATAATCTCAAAGGTGCTTTGGGCCAGAACTATATAGATCACAGCGATTACTCGCTGGTGCCGGGACAGTTCAAGTTTGTGGAACCGTTCGAAATTGGTAAAGACACCCGGTTTGTGGGAGTAATTGCCTTCTATGCATACCCCAACCTGTCGCAATGGAAAAAAGTTGTGAAGGTGGATCCGGTTGGCGGTCGTTATCACCTGCTGGTTAATCTTCGTGACCGGGAAGTACAACTCAAACGTTCGGATGAATCCTGATGATAGCGACCAATCGAGTAGTCTGGAGCGATGGGCTGTTCATCAAGCCTCAGCACTTCCAGCAACAGCAACGGTATCTGGAACACCAGATTAATGAACGGGCCTTGGCGGTTTCAGACTTCCTCTACGGTTTTAGTGAGCTGGAGCTGAATGCCGAATATCTGAGTTTTGGCCGGGTAGGATTGGTGCGGGCCACCGGTGTGTTTCCGGACGGCACACGTTTCAACCTTCCTCAGGATGATGTTACGCCAGAGCCGCTGGAAATCACCGACGCCTCAGTGGCAAACCAGGTGGTGTATCTGGCGCTGCCTTTGGGCAGTGATACGCTGGCCGAAATGGAATGGCCAGATGCCCCGGTGGCTGGCCGCTTTCGGGTACAAACCGAGGAAGTGCGCGACCTGCACTCCATCGATGGCGACTCCCACAACATTGACATTGCCCGGGTGGCACCAAGATTGATGCTTGAGCGGGAAGACCGAAGTGCCTACGCGGCTCTTGCTATCGGCAGGATTCTTGAAAAGCGGCCAGATGGCAGCCTGGTTATGGAGCCAAATTTTATCCCAACCATGCTCAGTGTGCGTGCGGCTCCCCGCTTACAGCGTTTTGTTGGTGAAATGGCCGGCTTGATGCGTGAGCGTGCCAAAAATATTGCCGAGCGGGTAGGCGCACCGGGGCAGGGCGGCGTTGCCGATGTGGCCGATTTTATGTTGTTGCAACTGCTGAATAGGGCCCACCCGCGGTTTATGCACCTTGCCCGCTTGCGGCAATTACACCCGGAGCGATTGTACGAGGCTTTGCTGGGTTTGTGTGGTGAGTTGGTGACGTTCACCGATGAAAGCCGGTTACCCCGGGAGTACACCCCTTACGATCACGACCTGCCCGAAGCTGGCTTTACGCCGTTAATGCAAGTTTTACGACAATCCCTCAGTACGGTTCTGGAGCCAAGAGCGCTGGCTGTTCAGCTTCAGGAAAGGCAGTACGGCCTCACCGTGGCACCGATCCAGGATGGCCAGCTTATCCAGGATGCTGAATTTATCCTGGCGGTGAAAGCAGATATGCCACTGGACGATCTGCGCAAGCAGTTCACCCAGCAGTGCAAGGTGGCTTCGGTGGAGAAAATCCGCGATCTCATCAGCCTGCAACTACCGGGTATACCACTGTCGGCACTACCGGTGGCACCAAGACAGTTGCCTTACCACGCCGGCTACGTGTACTACCGGCTGGATGATCAAAGCCAGGCGTGGCAGATGCTCGATAATGCCAGCGGCTTCGCCTTCCATGTGGCAGGCAGTTTCCCCGGTATGGAAATGCAATTTTGGGCAATCAGGAACTAAATCATGGCCAATGCGTTCAGTGAACTGATGTTTGCCAGCAGCGATGAACCGTCGGCAAACAGCAACAACGGCTTTGCCAACGAGACTTTCCAGTTACGCGGGCTGGAAACCAACCGGCTGATTGATGCCGCTACACCGCTGCTCGGCTTGGTTATCCGAGTGCGCCGGCTGGCGGATTTTCAGGCAGTTGAGAGGCTGTATCAACAAGTGGTGGATGATGTTTCTGCCATCGACCGGGAACTGATCGAGCAGGGCTATGAGCGTCCCACCGTAGTGGCGTATCGCTACGTGCTGTGTGCGCTGATTGATGAGGCAGTGCTGGGTACCGATTGGGGTGCCCATAGCGTGTGGTCGCAGCATTCTCTGCTGTCCCGGTTTCATAACGAAACCTGGGGCGGGGAAAAAGTGTTTGCCATCCTGGCCCGTATGGAACAGGAACCGGCTCGTTACAGCGAAATGCTGGCATTTATCCATCTGTGTCTGTCGCTGGGCTTTGAGGGACGTTACAAGGTGATGGAAAACGGCCGGGAAGACTACGAGAAAATTGTCCGGGGTTTGCACGAGACCCTTCAGGGCCTGCGCGGTGATAAAGCCCCGGCATCCCTTGGCGATGCTCTTACTAATGTAACACCAGCCCGTAACCGCCTGCGTAGTGGCTTGCCTGTATGGGGAATAGCCGGCCTGTTTGTGGTCGCGATGGCTGGCATATTTACGCTTTACAACATGGCGCTGGATGAACGCATCAAGGATGTGCTCAGCGTTCTGAACCAACTACCGAAATAAGGATATCACTGTGATTCGGGTAGAACTGCCGGCGCTTATCGGGCGCCTGAATGAGATTTGCCGACAGGGGATGGAATCCTCTGCAGCACTGTGTATCAGCCGTCAGGGTGCCGAAATCACCCCGGCCCATTTATTGTTCACGCTGCTGGAGACGCCGTTTTCCGATGTACGCCAGATTTTAAAGCATGCGGATATCGATTATCAGCAACTGCAACCACTTGTTGGTGACAGTCTCAGAGGTGAGCGCCAGACCGCGGAACCCTATCCGTCATTCTCACCGCTGCTGATCGAGTTACTGCAAGATGGCTGGCTGCTGGCATCTGCTGAACTGGACCATCAGGAGTTGCGTTCGGGTGCAATCTTTCTGGCGTTATTAATGAATGCAGACCGTTATCTTATGCCCAGAGTTAGCCAGGCGCTGCATGAGATTAACCGCGAGCAACTGCGTCGTCAGTTTGATGCGATGACCGAAGGTTCAGCCGAACGACCGGAGCTGGATGTTAACGCCGGTATCCTTCCGGAAGCCATGACAAACATGGACCCGCTTACCCGCTACGCCACTGACTTCACTAAGCTGGCCCGGGATCAGAAACTGGACCCGGTGGTTTGTCGGGATGCTGAAATTGATCAGATGATCGACATCCTCTGCCGCCGGCGCAAAAACAACCCCATCGTGGTTGGTGATGCGGGCGTTGGCAAAAGCGCTTTGGTAGAAGGCCTGGCGCTGCGTATCGTTAATGGTGATGTACCTGAGCGGCTGAGCAACGTTGAGCTTTGGACTCTGGACATGGGCGCCCTGCAAGCAGGTGCCTCGGTAAAAGGTGAGTTTGAGAAGCGACTTAAAGGAGTGATTGAAGCAGTCAAAGGCTCGGCAACACCAATCATCCTCTTTATAGACGAGGCCCATACCTTGATTGGTGCTGGTAACAGTGAAGGCGGATCGGATGCCGCCAACCTGCTGAAGCCCGCCCTTGCCCGTGGAGAGCTGCGCACCATTGCTGCAACCACCTGGCGTGAATACAAAAAGTACTTTGAAAAAGACCCGGCCCTGAGCCGCCGCTTTCAACCTGTGGCACTGGACGAACCGACACCCGGCGAAGCCGTACATATCCTGCGCGGCCTGCGCACCGTTTACGAAAAATCCCATCAGGTATTAATCGCAGACAGCGCCCTAAAAGCCGCTGCAGAAATGTCGGCCCGCTATCTTGCTGGCCGGCAATTGCCAGACAAGGCCATCGACGTTCTAGACACCGCCTGCGCCCGGGTCAGCCTGAACCTGAATACCCCACCACGCCGGCTTAGTCATGTGCGTAGCGAACTGCACCAGATGTCCATGGAGCAGGAGCTAATCGCTCGCGAACACACCCTTGGCCAGCGGGTAGATACTGACCGCGAAGCGGAACTGGCAGCCCGGATAATCGAACTGAACGAAGAAGTTGCAGCTTTGGAGCAAAGCTGGAATGAACAACGCGAACTGGTTGGTCGCCTGGTAGCAATCCGAGAGCAGTTACTGAGTGCTGCAGAGCCTGCAGGCGAAGAGAGCGTTGCTGTGCATGTGGGAGAAAACACCCTTTCAGAACATGAAGAACGCCCGGATCTGAGTAGTGAGGCTGCCGCCATTGAACAGGAGCTGGCTGAACTTCAGGCTGATGAGCCTCTGGTGCATGCCCGCGTAGATGCCCGCCAGATTGCAGAGGTTATTGCCGACTGGACAGGTATCCCGGTTAACAGCATGACTACTGACGAACTGGAAAAAATCACCCATCTGCCATCCTATCTGCAGGCCCATATTAAAGGCCAGGACACGGCCATCAGTTGCCTGCATCAACACCTGCTCACCGCCCGCGCCGACCTCCGTCGCCCGGGCCGCCCCATGGGTGCCTTCCTACTGGTTGGCCCAAGCGGTGTTGGTAAAACAGAAACCGTAGTACAGCTCTCTGAATTGCTCTATGGCGGCCGTCAGTTCCTGACCACCATCAACATGTCAGAGTATCAGGAAAAGCACACCGTCTCCCGCCTGATCGGCTCACCCCCAGGCTACGTTGGCTATGGCGAAGGTGGCGTTCTCACCGAAGCCATCCGCCAAAAACCCTACTCTGTCGTGCTGCTGGATGAAGTGGAAAAAGCGCACCCGGAAGTTCTCAACCTGTTTTACCAGGCTTTTGACAAAGGCGAGTTGGCAGACGGCGAAGGCCGGTTGATCGACTGCAAAAACATCGTCTTCTTCCTGACCTCCAACCTCGGCTACCAGACCATCGTTAACCATGCGGAGGAGCCGGCGAAACTGGACGAAGCCCTGTATCCGGAACTTGCCAACTTCTTCAAACCAGCCTTGTTGGCACGTATGGAAGTGGTGCCGTACCTGCCACTGGGCGAAGACACTCTCAACCGGATTGTTGGCGACAAACTGGAGCGGCTGGCCGAACAAATCCGCGACCGCTACCAGACTGACGTTGTGCTGGAGGATGGCCTGATTGAAGCCATCCGAAGCCGTGCCACCCGAAGTGAAAATGGCGCACGAATGCTGGAATCCATCATCGAAGGCGAGCTGCTTCCGCCGGTTTCCTTAGCACTTCTGGAAAAACTGGCAGCAAAAGAGCCAGTGACACAGGTAACACTGGGTGTATCTGAGAACCGATTTACAGGCACGGTGGCCTGATTAAACTCAGCGTAGCGAAGCCCGGCTGCTAGCTGAGCGGCAAGGACAACTGGATTTAAGGGAATAGAAAATGGGACACATGCAGATGGAACTGCACACTGGCATTGAGCTGGCGGTAGCACTCATCCAGCAAAAAACCTTGCCGGCATTGCTGAAAACAGCAACAACACAACTGGAAAAGACCTACGGCCTGACCCGGTGCTGGGCGTTGGAGCTTGATCTGAGCGGCCGCACACTGCACTGCACAGACCTGGCCGAACACAGCGAGTTTGACTGTGACGACTTCAGCCATCCGTTCAGCCACGTTCTGCAAACCGGCCAGCCCCGTGAACTCACCCGTGCTGCCAGTTACCGCCTGGATCATATCGGATTTCAGGCCCTCTTTGATGCAAGCGACAGACCCCGCTCACTCTGGTTTGAACCGGTCACCGGCACCGATGGGCGTACCCTCGGCATACTGGTGCTTTGCCGGGATCACCCGGAGTGGGATGGCATTGTTGGCCAGCCTCTGTACATCGGTCTGAAGAAATTACTCACCCATCAGTGGATAACCCAACTGAAAAGCCACGATCAGGTTTGGCAGCGCCGTTTACTCAAACGTTCGCTGGATAACATGCACGACGCCGAAATCCTGCGCCAGCGTTGCGATCAGTTGTCGCGGACCCTGGTAGGTAACTCCTCCGCCATGACCGACCTGAGAACCCAGATCGTCCGGGCTGCCGGGAGCCAGCTTTCAGTACTGGTGCAGGGCGAAACAGGTTGTGGCAAAGATGTTGTTGCCCAGGGTATTCATGATCTGTCCGAACGTGCCAGGAATCCGATGGTCATTGTAAACTGTGCGGCAATCCCGGACACCCTGCTTGAGAGTGAACTGTTTGGTCACACCAAAGGTGCCTTCTCTGGTGCTGATCAAGCTAAAGAAGGGTTGCTTGCTCAGGCCAATGGTGGAACCCTGTTCCTTGATGAAATCGGCGATATGCCACTGGCACTGCAATCCAAGCTACTGCGGGTTCTGGAAACCCGGCAATTTCGCCCGCTGGGCGCACGGCAAGAGCAACATTCAGATTTCCGACTGGTCGCGGCTACCCACCAACCCCTGCAACAAGCTATTCAGGATGGCCATTTTCGCCGGGATTTATTTTACCGCCTCAGCCAGTTTCCGCTGCGAGTAATACCCTTGCGGGAGCGCCCGAATGATCTGGAAGCGTTGAGCCGCCACTTTATCCGCCTTTATACCGAGCGCGAAGGCTCTGGCCCTTCGGGAATCAGCAGCCACGCATTGCATCGGCTGACAGATTACAACTTCCCGGGCAACGTTCGAGAACTGCGCAATATCATTGAGTTGGCCTGCTTGCAGACACCAGCCGGCGACGATATTCAACCCAAAGCCCTAAGGATGGAGGATGTATTTGACGATTGTGAACCCAATGTCAGCCCCCAGATGAGTTCCGGAGTTCCGGCAGGTATTCCGGCCGCCGACGAGATTCGTGATCTGAAAGCTGCCGCACAAGAATTTGAAGCCGCCATCATCAGGGAGCGTCTGCAACAATACGGCGGCAACCGGGCTCAGGCTGCTGAAAGCCTGGGGCTGCCAAAGCGCACCCTGGCTCACAAATGTCTGAAATATCAGGTGTCAGTCGTATGACTTTCTCTTCGCTCAGAAAAGCTCTGCCATTTATAGCGATCCTGATACTGCTGCTGCCGGCATCGTTGTCTCTGGCCAGCCAGTTAAACGATGCGCGCCAGTGCACAGAGGAAATCCAACGGCTGGAGCGTCTGGCCTGCTTTGATCAGGTTTTTGACACACCATTCGTGATTGACAATCCGGACGCTGTGACTGAAGTAAACCATCCGGAACGCTGGCGGCAGGCGTTTGCCCAGACTGATGATCAGCAAGCGGTTGTTTACCGGGACACGGGCGCTGTCGCAGGGCATCTGGTAACGGTGCCGGCATTAGGTGTTCAGCCACCAAGGCCGCTACTGGTACTGCAGTGTCACAACAACATTACGGAGTTGTCTTTGATGTTGCCCGAACCGCTTGCCGCTGAGCGGGTAAGCATAGGTTTCGGGGCGGAGCAGGCAGCCTGGCGGGTTCGGGATAACGGCTTTCTGGTCAGTGGTGGCCGGGGTTTACCAGCCATTCAGATCGTAAAGACGATGGTTTCTGCACCGGATATCAGCCTGCGGGCCAGCCAGCCAGTGCTGGATGGGCTGGTATTTGATTTATCCGGCTTCAATCAGGCCATTCGTCCACTGAGATCCGCTTGTGGCTGGTAAGAGAACAAGGAGTTGAGCATGCAGGTGATCGAACAGCATCCCTATGTGGAACAAGTACTCGCCCCGCTGGCGGGCGACACAGGCGTGGGCGACGTGCTCGGCGATGATGGCAGTCTGGAATTTCTGGAAGACGAAATCATGAAAATCGGCTCGCTGGCCCATAACGATATTGATTGGGAAAAGGTCGAAAGTGAGGCTCTCAAAATTCTTTCAGACCGAAGTAAAGATCTGAAGGTTCTAGGGTTTTTGATGTTAAGTCTGCAGCGGGGCGGCAATGGCGAGCGCTTTACACTGTCTCTTTTCCTGCTCCATCAAGTACTGGCAAAGTGGTGGGTACTGGCCTGGCCTTATCCCGGAGAAAAAGGCAAACGTGCCCGCCGAATGATGTTTACCCAAATGCTTCAACGCGCCGGGAAAAATGTTGAGACATTAGGTTTTGAAAGCAGCCTGGGCGATGGCCGTGAGTATTGCCTGAAACTCATTGACAAGCTGGCAATCCAGGCTCAGGACCTGGAGTTACCCGACGAGTCTTTGCTGGATTTGAAACGTGCCGTTGGCAAGCTGCCTGTCAGCAATGAAGTACAGCCGGTAACTGCAGCACCTAAGGACTCACCTCCTGCGAATCAGGGGAAGAAGCAGGCTGCCTCCGCTCCCCAGGCGTCTTTGGGCACACTCACACTGGATCCGACCAACGAGCGGGCCACCCGGCAAAGTCTGCTGAAAGTTGCCGATCTGCTAACCAGCAGCGAGCCAGCCAGTGCGCTGGGTTATCAGATACGCCGCTATGCGATCTGGCAAAGCATCACCAGTGTGCCGCCCACCCGGGATGGAACGCGTACAGACCTGGCTGCAGTGAGCGCAGATCGCGTAGCGGAATATCGTGAGGCTTTGGACAAAACACCCGATGCAGAGCTTTGGCAACGCATTGAGCAGAGTTTGTCTGTCAGCCCGTTCTGGCTGGATGGCCACTGGCTGAGTGCCGGGGTCGCTTCTGCATTGGGACACGAATCCTGTGCTGAAGCCATTCGGGACTGTTTAAAAGACTTTGTAGAGCGGCTGCCACAATTGGCGGAGCTTACCTTTAATGATGGCACTGCTTTTCTCAGCAGAGATTCTGCCGAATGGCTCTGGAGTGCGGCGTCCAGGGGGCAGCCAGGTGTTGGCAGTACGAACCCCTGGGAACAGGCCTATGAAAAAGCCCGGGATCTGGTGTCACAGAAAGAACTGGCAACTGCCATGCAGTTGATGGAAGACGGACTTTCTGAGGCCCGGGAACCCCGGGACCGGTTTTACTGGCGGTTGGCCAATGCCCGGTTACTTCGGGACGCTGGTCTGAAATCGCTGGCAACACAACAAATCCAGGATTTGCGGGAACAGATTCGGGGGCTGGCACTGGACGACTGGGAACCGGCTCTGATCAAACAGATGGAACGGCTGATCTGAACATTCGATTTATCAAGGATTAATAGCAGGAATGGATACCATGTGGAGAAAAGGTTTACTCGTTGGTCGCTGGTTGCTTCCGTACATTCGCAACGCAGCGCCGGTTACGCTGGTACTGGGTCTGATTGTTCTGGTAGTGGCTACCTGGTGGCTGGGACCACAATGGGAAATGGGTGGCGAATACCCGCTGGTTGCCTGGCAAATGCGCGCGCTTGTCACCCTGGGTGCGGTACTTCTTGTTGTCATCATGTGGGGTTTCACGCTGGCCCGCCGCTTGCGCAAAGTCAATGTGGCCAAAGCTGATGAGCAGCGCGAGCAGGAAGATCCGATTCTGCCACTGGAGCGCAAGCAGCAAAGACTTCTGGACCGCCAGCTTGCTTCGCTGAAAAGTAATTTGCCGGGGCGTAAAGGTTTATACCGCTTGCCCTGGTATCTGGTGATGGGGCTTGAAGGCGCGGGCAAAACCAGTCTGATCCAGCGTTCTGGCCAAACCTACACGCTGACCAACGTAACCCGCAATAACCGTACAGATCGCAACGCCTACGGATTTGATTGGTGGATAGGCGATGAAGGCGTACTCATTGACCCGGACGGTGAGCTTCTCAGCCAGAATCAGGGCGAGGGCGCTGCCAGTTCGGAAATACAGCAGCGGTTATGGCAGCACTTTATGCAATGGCTGGAGCGCAATCGCCCGCAACGCCCGCTGAACGGTGTGGTACTGGCCATAGATCTGGCCAGCCTGAGCATGGCTGGAAAACAACAGCGACAGGACCAGGCGATTCTTCTGCGCACCCGCTTGCGAGAACTTATGGAGCAGTTGGGCTCCCGCCTGCCGGTGTATATCACCTTCACTAAAATAGACCTGTTATACGGCTTTGGGTCGTTTGTCAGTACGCTGGATAAGAAGGAAAAAGAGCAAGCGCTGGGCTTTACATTTCCCCTTGAAGGTCAGATTGACAATGACGACTGGCTAATAGATTTTACCGACCAGTTCAGCACTCTGGTGCAGGGTCTGTCAGACCGGTTGCCAGAAGTGCTTGCCAACACGCGCGACGCTGAGGACCGGGCGGCTGCCTACTCATTCACTCGCCAGCTTGCCGGGCTCAAATCCGTGCTGGAGCAGTTTCTGACGGACTTGCTGTCGGCGGATGTGTTTTCCACCCCGGCCCGGGTGCGTGGCACCTATTTCACCTCGGTTTTACAGGAGGGCGTTCCTGAAGATGTCTTTGTCTCAGCAGCAGCAGCAAGTTATCAGATCGCCGGTCCCATCCAGCCGGCCCAACGTACCGGACAGTCGGCCAGCTTGTTTACCCGTTCACTGTTTCCGAATGTGATATACCCCGAGGCGGGACTGGCAGGTGATAACCGAAAGGTGCTGCGCAAACGCCAGCGTCATGTTGCTGTTGCTGCAGTCATCGCCTTGTGTGCGGGAGCGGGCATGACGGCGGGCTGGCAACATTACTTTATTAAAAATGCCGATGCGGCCACCGAGGTGGAAGCCCGGGTTAAAAGTTTCCTGAGCAACTGGCAGCCGGTTGGGTACGAACCAGATACCACCGGCCGTAACCTCCTGCAACCTTTGGACGAGCTTCGCAGCGCAACGCTCGCATTTGGAGATCACCGCAGTCAGTGGCCGTTGGTTGCCGATATGGGGCTTTATCAGGGACAGCGCGTTGGCCCGGCCGTGGAAGCATCGTATCTGGACATTCTGGCCTATCAGTACCTGCCTGCCATCATGTTTGGGGTGATGGAAGAGATGGGCAAAGCACCGGATAACAGCAGCGAACGGCTTGAACACCTGCGAGTGCTGCGCATGCTTTACGATGCCAGCGGCCGCCGAAACGATATCGTTACCCGCTACATGGGCGAGTATTGGCAACAAATGTTCCCCGGGCAGCGCGACCTTCAGCAACGGTTAATGGGCCATCTGGACTATGCCCTGCTGCACATCGATCTGGCTACACTCGCGGCAGAAGGGGATAGCACCGCAAATATGGCCCTGGCTCCTTTCCGCAGCAGTGTTCAGTGGGCTCAGCATGAGCTTGGCAGAACCGCCACGCCAGACCGGGTGTACCGTGATCTGGAAGTTGAGGCTAATCGCGAATTCCAGGCACCTTTGGACCTGGCTCAGGCCTCTGGCCCCGGATTCAGTACTGTGTTTGAGCGTGTTGATGAGTACGGTGAGCCCATGGCTGTGGGATTGCCGGACAGCACTGACCCACTGATGATTCCCGCTCTGCTTACCCGGGAAGGTTTGCAGAAGTGGTTCTTGCGTAAATCCGGTTCAGTCACCGAACTGGCCTTGGTGGATGCCTGGGTCCTGGGGCGCCGTGACAACGTGGACTTCAGCAAAGTCGATGAGGCAGAACTCCAGGCCAGCCTGCAGACATTGTATGCCGAGCACTATGCCAACGCATGGCGCTTAGCTCTGAGCCGTGTGGATATTCCACGGTTCTCAGACCTCAATCATGGTGTTCGCATTCTGGAGAGCCTGACCAGTGGGCACCAGCCCTTGGCACAATTGCTTGGCCTGGTAAAAACCAACACACTTCTGATTCCTGCGGGCGATGGTGATAACGCAGCGGCGCGAGAGATACTGGAGCAGTCCCCTCATTTCCGGATGCTGCAGGAAATCGAGCGCCAGTTTGCAAATCTTAACCAGCTCACCCGCAAACAGGACGATCAGCCCACGAGGCTGGACCAGATTATGGTGGTAGTGAACGAGCTACACGAATACATGCGCAACATTCAGGAAGCTCCCGACAAAGGTAAAGCTGCTCTGATTGCTGCCCGAGCGCGAATGGGCCTTCAGGGTGCAGACCCTATCTTCACCCTGCAAAGAATGGCTGATAATCAGCCGGAACCCGTAAACCGGCTGCTCAGCCGACTGGCAACAGAAAGCTGGCGAGTAGTACTGGACCAGGCGGTTGCTCAGCTTGAACGGGACTGGTACCGGGAGGTTTATCAGCCATTTCAACAAAATCTTGCCCGAAACTATCCGTTTAACCCCGATGCCGGGCGGGATGTTGCGTTGCAGGATTTTGAGCGCTTCTTCGCACCAGACGGCGTGCTGGAAACGTTTTACAAGAGCAATCTGAAACTGTTTTTGGAAGATCACCCGGAGCAGGTGGGCGATGCTCGCCGGGCCGGACTGGTTCGTCGGAATGTGCTGGACGCTCTGGAGAAAGCGGACAAGATTCGCCAAGCGTATTTTACCCGGGGTGGCACTTTAGATGTTGAGTTTGCGCTTGAACCGCTCAATCTCTCAGCCAACAAGCGCCGTAGCGTAGTAAATATGGATGGCCAACTGGTTGAATTCAGCCATGGCCCGCGCCAGAGTATTCCGCTGGTCTGGCCGAACACCCTTCGGGATAGTGTTGAAAGCCGCATTACGCTGGTGCCGGTTCAGGTTAATCGCTCGCCCAGAAGCCTCTCGGAGAGTGGCCCCTGGGCATTGTTTCGATTACTCGACAAAGCCGAAATTACCGGCGTTAGTAGCAGCGCGGTAGATGTGAAATTTCAGGTGGATGATGGCGAAATGCGTTATCGCCTGCATGCTGGCAGTAACACCAATCCGTTCACACAACAGCTGCTGGCAGGGTACCGTTTACCCCGCAGCTTGTATTAGACTCTACAAATGCCGGGGTGACAGGAAGTCATTCCGGCAATTAACACTAAATTAGCACAACGTATCTATTTTCAGGGACCGAAGACATGCCCCAGGCAAACGGATTGCAGTTCACCGCTCGTGTAGGCGATTTCCCCCCGGATGTTTTTGCCGTTGTCGGCTTCGAG
>DATJDA010000326.1:0-1995 GCA_035497695.1 Marinobacter sp.
TAGGTTTCCGAACAGTAGCGGGGTCCAGGCCAACGCATAGAAGAGGGCGAGCTTCAAACCACGCCGCCAGATAAACAAGCTCAGCAACCAGAGACTTGGAGCTCCTATCGCGGCGATGGTGGTAACAAGAACGATGCTCACTTGATAAGAGCCAAAAAATCCGTAAACCATACTAACGGCCGAACAGAAGATCAGCAGTTTCAGCAATTGGTAGCCCCGGGGGCTGTAACGACGCACGTTAAGCAACCAGATAGCAAACATGGCTGCGGCTATAATTGACAAGCCAATAATCAGTATTGTGAAGTAACGATTAACTCCCGGCTGATCTGGCCAGAACCACTGAAAGAGCACGCCGTGCAGGTCAAGCTGTACCAGCCCCAACGTAAGCACAGCGAATACATACCAGAGATAGGTCTGGTCACGAATAATCAGGAACAGAAACAGGTTGTATAACGCCAGCGCTACAATAATTCCGAAGAACATTGCCTGCCAGCCATAAGCCAGTTGTTCGTTGGCCACAAACTCTTTGGAGCTCACAAATTTAATCGGAATCTGTATTGGGCCCTGGCTTTCA
Organism: Marinobacter sp.; assembly: GCA_035497695.1. GTDB lineage: Bacteria > Pseudomonadota > Gammaproteobacteria > Pseudomonadales > Oleiphilaceae > Marinobacter. Next base: position 575 of record DATJDA010000326.1, read on the forward strand.
ATTTTGATGTAAGCAATGACCGAATCGGCGCTGAAAGGTACTGGAAAAACAAAGTTACGGTGCACAACAGGGCGGTTATTAAACGGCCGGCTGTCGCCTGTTTCGTAACGCTCAGTCAACTGGCCATTGTGTGTCCAGAACATATCTACCACATCCAGCAGCGGGTAGCCGATTTCCAGCACATGATTGTCGTCCCTGGCCAATCGGGGGATAACAATACGAAGCCAGAATGCACTATTACTAAACCCGAGATTAAGCGCCTGCCGGGTATCAAAATGGGTCCACTCGGTACCGGCAAGCGCTTGAACATTCTCCACGTCCATAACGTGCGCTGAATCCTCCAGCCAGGAATACTCAGGCACAGAGGAAGGAACTGGAGCCATCGCCTGCACGCCACCGGGTATAACAAACAACAGAGTCAGTAACAAAGCCACCGGATATGCGGTGTTTCTCATAGTAAGTTCCAGTTTTCGCGCCGGAGCACTTGAACTACACTTTGTAGACTCCAAGCGATGTTCTTGTGCTTTTTTCAACTCCACACGCAAAGTTTAGACCGTTAGAGCCTATACGTCCTCTGGACTGATGGATAAACCAGCATGCCCTAAAAGAGGTTGTACATGACTGATAAAAAACACGACATCCGCCCTGGCCGCTACCGCCACTACAAAGGCAGAGACTATCAGGTAATCGATCTTGCCCGGCACAGCGAAACCGAGGAGTGGTTGGTGATTTATCGCTGCCTGTACGGCGATCGGAGTCTCTGGGCGCGCCCGTTAACCATGTTCCGGGAAACCGTAGAACTGGCGGGCGAACAAGTACCCCGATTTTACCGCATTGGTGACAATTAACAGCCACGATTGTGCTTTGACTGTGGCCGCAATTTCCTGCACATTAACGCGTTTTCGTCAGGTCTGATCCTCACGAGGGGTCAGATAAGTTGATATTCCTACCCGGAGTCTGCCATGAATGCCGTTGTTGCTGCGGTCACCATCATGCTCGCACTGAGCTTGTGCCGCATCCACGTTGTTGTTGCCCTGATAATCGGCGCTATAGCCGGTGGCCTGATAGCAGGGATGTCTCTGGATGCCACAATTAACGCTTTCAACAGTGGCTTGGGTGGCGGCGCAACCGTAGCCTTGTCGTACGCCACACTGGGCGCCTTTGCCGTTGCTATCGGTAAATCCGGTCTGGCCCATGCTCTGGCGGACAAAACTCTGGGAATGATCGGCAAACAGAGCGAGGGCAGCGCGGTAACAGGCGTTCGATTTCTGATTATCGGTATGCTGGTTGCCATCGCACTTTCCTCACAAAATATTCTTCCTATTCATATCGCATTTATCCCTTTGGTCGTCCCGCCACTGCTTTATGTAATGGCAAAACTGAAAATGGATCGCCGGCTGGTTGCTTGTGTGCTTACCTTC
>DATJDA010000327.1:0-3606 GCA_035497695.1 Marinobacter sp.
TCGGGGGTGTTTTTGGCGCAACGCTGGTCTGGCTTGCCGAGCCGATTATGCCTTGGACTCTGGGCTTTGCAGCGGGCGCCATGCTGTTCATTATCAGCAATGAGATAATTCCTGAAACTCACCGGGGCAAAGACAAAACCCTGGCAACTTTCTCGTTACTGATTGGCTTTGTTATTATGATGTTTCTGGACACGACCCTTGGCTAAGTTGACGATATCGGCGTACTCCCGTACTTGAACCGCCTTTTCGGTCACAGATTCAGAGGCAAGAATACCCACTTCGTTAATCATTGCAGACGCCACGGTTTTGGCTTCAATGCCCCGAAACTTTTCCAGCGGGCCTATCAGCAGATAGTTAACAACGGGCACTAACCTGATACCCAGCGACTCGGCGGTACGCTTTTCCATTCGTTCTCCCAACAACAGGCCTGGCCTGTATATGGAGAGGTAAGAATAACCGAGCTTACGCACGGCATCTTCCAGTTCACCCTTGACACGATTATAAAAAATGGTTGAAGACGCAGATGCCGCAATCGCAGACATCAGGATAAAAGCTTTTGCACCGCCTGCTTGCCCCAGTTCCGCCGCCTTCAGGCAATAACCATAATCCACCTTGCGAAACTGCTCCTGCGAGCCCGCTGCCTTTATGGTAGTGCCCAGACAGCAGATGATGACATCCACCTGGAAAAGATCCGCGTGGCTATCCAGGTGATTGAAATCAACCTCATGCTGAATCAACTTCGGGTTTTCGAGAGCCACTTTCTGCCTCAACAAAGCCGTTACCGAGACAACATCTTTCCGGGCCAGCAATCCCCGCAGTACATAGCCACCCGTTAAGCCGGTCGCACCCAACAATAGAACGTTCATAATTGCCATCCCTGTAGACTCCAGTCTTCTATCCTATCAAAGACTTTCTGAAAACTGTCCGGGCACTTTAGTCGCTGAGTGGGTCCTCTTTAATTACTGCCTGCATCTTCCGGCGCAAAACCGGCCCTGCAATGGTGGGCAACACCAGACTTAACCCCGCCACTATCCAGAGCCCGATTGCTAACGGAGTAGCCCACAGCGTGCTCCAGTCACCGTCAGACAGTATCAGGGCATGGCCAAGATTTCTTTCCATCTCCGGCCCAAGCAACAGGCCGAGAATAACCGGAACCAATGGGATTTCCAGCTTGCGCAAGAAGAAACCACCCACCCCGAAAGCCACCATAAAATACAGATCGAATGCGCTGTGACTAATCGAGTAAATCCCCACGAACGCAACCATGGTAACAATAGGCAAAAGGTACATGGGCGGGACCGTGAGCAACCTCACAAATATCCCCACCATCGGAATGTTCAACAACAGCAACACCACATTACCAATCAACAAGGCTGCAATAACGCCCCAGACAATATCCGCGTTCTGGGTGAACATCAGCGGCCCCGGGGTAATGTTCAGGGAGATAAGCATGGCCAGCAGCACGGCGGTGGTTCCGCTACCTGGCACGCCCAGGGTCAGCATAGGCACAAGAGCGCCTGATGAGGCACCGTTGTTGCCGGCCTCAGGAGCGACGACACCGCGAATATCACCTTCGCCAAAATGTCCTTTCTTGCCAACAATCTGCTTCTCCAGCGTGTAGCTGATAAAGCTGCCAAGGGAGGCGCCTGCACCCGGAAGTACACCGGCAATAAAGCCGACAACACCCCCACGAAGCTGGGTTGGAATGGTACTGACCAGCTCTTTGAAGGTTAGCGATATCTTGCCCACTTTGATCTTCTTTCCGCCACCGCCAATGCGGGATTCCACAAAGAACAACAACTCAGAAATGGCGAACAAGCCAACAATGGCCAGAATAAAATCAATGCCCTCGTACAACTCCAGAATGCCAAACGTATAGCGCTGGGTTCCGGTGGAAATATCGATACCAACGGTGGCAATCATGATGCCAAGAACGGCAGCGATAATGGTTTTTACCGGATTTTTACCAGTAATACCCCCCAACGTGGCGAATGCCATCAGGAACAGCGCAAAATACTCTGCGGGGCCAAAGGTGAGTGCAAATCGCGCAAGTACCGGCGCCAGCATGATCAAGCCGATGGTGCCAATAAGACCGCCCGTGAACGAGGCAATTGCTGAAATAGCCAGGGCATCTGCTGCCCTGCCCTTCTGCGCCATGGGGTAACCGTCCAGGCAGGTCATCATGGCGGGTTCGTCGCCAGGAATATTAAGCAATATAGAAGAAATCCGGCCACCATACATGGCCCCTGCATACACAGACGTTAGCAGAATCATGGCCGTTTCCGGCGACAGCCCAAGGGTAAATGCCAAGGGAATCAGAATGGCAACACCATTGGCCGGTCCCAATCCCGGCAGGCAGCCAATGAGCGTTCCCGCAAACGCACCAAAAAGTGCAAACATCAGGTTGTGGGGCATAAGTGCCACCGCAAACCCGTCCACCAGAAAGCTAAGAGTTTCCATCAGTGTAACTCCAGCAAACCAGCCGGCAGGCTCAGGGACAGCGCATAATTAAACAGCACAAACACCACAACAGCACTGACCAGGCCGGTGGCGAAAGCATATTTGGGTGCCGCGCCCATCCGCCAGCACAATGTGCCAACGGCAAGGGTTGTTGAAATTATAAAGCCCAGCGGCTCCAGAAGTAGCGCATAGACCACCAGAACAATAACGGACACCACCAGTTCGAAAGCCGTTTTACCGACCGGCCACTGAGCATCCGGATCTGGCTTAACCATCAAGTAGAGGCTGCCGGCAGCAAGGATTACCGAGAGGATAGTAGGAAACGTATCTGGGCCTACGGTTTCAACCCCGCCAAACGGCTCGGGCCACTGTTGCGCAGCCCAGCCATAGGCGACGGCGAGGACCAGAAGGCCCAGGCCGAAGATACGATCACCAATACCTGTCATTTCAACAGACCGATTTCACGAGAGAGGGTTGCAATGTCATCAACCTGCTGCAGAACGAAATCCTTGAACTCACCAGCGGGCGGATGGAACGGTATCAGACCGTTTTTCTTCATTACTTCTTTCCACTCATCACTGGCATACAGAGTGTCGATAGCGTTGACCCAGTATTCCTTGGCCTCTTCAGACGCGCCTTTGGGCATATAGAACCCCCGCCAGTTCGGGCCGACGGCATTCACACCCTGCTCTTTGGCCGTTGGAATACCACTGAGCTTTCCCGGCAGCCGTTCATCGGCCAGTACTGCCAACACCCGCAAATCGCCAGACTCCATAAAGCCCGTTACTTCTGACACGTCTCCGGTAAAGGCATCCACCTGGCCGCCAACTACCTGAGTCATGGCTTCACCGCCGTTGTTGTACGACAGGTAAGGAATTGACGGAAGGTTATCTACACCTGCGGCTTTGGCTGCGATAAGTACCTTCAGATGGTCCCAACCGCCACGAGCGCTGCCACCCGCAAACTTGACCGCGCGCGGATTTTCTTTCAAGGCATCCAGAAGATCATTCAGGTTCTGGTACTTGGAATCTTTGTTGACGGCGATAATGCCGTAATCGGCACCGAGCGCACCTACCCAGGTCACCATATTGGCGTCCATACCCGGGAACTGCTGTTGAGCAAGACGTGTTGTGGTTGCAGTGGATG
>DATJDA010000328.1:0-6068 GCA_035497695.1 Marinobacter sp.
AGGGGCCGGGGGAGAGGGAATCACTGGATTAGGGTACCTTTTACTTATGAACACCAACTACCGCAAAGCCTTACCGGGCACGTCCCTGGATTACTTCGACACCCGCCAGGCTGTAGAAGATATCCAGGCTGGTGCCTATGAAAAGCTGCCATACACCTCAAGAATTCTGGCAGAACAGCTGGTTCGGCGCTGTGCCCCGGACCAGCTAACCGATTCCCTGAAACAGCTCATTGAACGCAAGCGCGATCTCGACTTTCCCTGGTATCCGGCACGGGTAGTGTGCCACGACATCCTGGGCCAGACCGCGCTGGTTGATCTTGCCGGCCTGCGTGATGCAATCGCTGCCAAAGGTGGCGACCCGGCGCGGGTTAATCCTGTGGTGCCAACACAATTAATCGTTGACCACTCACTTGCCGTTGAGCACGCAGGCTTTGAAAAAGACGCCTTTGAAAAGAACCGCGAGATTGAAGACCGCCGTAATGACGACCGTTTCCACTTTATCAACTGGACCAAAACAGCGTTTGAGAATGTTGACGTTATCCCTCCCGGAAACGGCATCATGCACCAGATTAATCTGGAGAAGATGTCGCCGGTAATACAGAAACAGCCAGATGGGGCTGGAAGATACGTTGCCTTCCCGGATACCTGTGTCGGAACCGACAGCCATACCCCAATGGTTGATGCCCTGGGTGTTATCTCCGTAGGAGTGGGTGGCCTTGAGGCCGAAAGCGTGATGCTTGGCCGCGCCTCGATGATGCGCCTGCCAGATATTGTTGGCGTTAAGCTGACCGGAAAACTGCAACCAGGCATTACCAGTACCGATATGGTTCTGGCACTGACCGAATTCCTGCGCACAGAGCGGGTTGTAGGTGCCTACCTTGAATTCTTTGGTGAGGGTGCCGACAGCCTGACCGTAGGCGACCGCGCCACAATCTCCAACATGACACCGGAATACGGCGCTACTGCCGCCATGTTCTTCATTGATGGACAAACCATCGATTACCTGAAACTGACCGGCCGGGAAGATGAGCAGGTTGCTCTGGTGGAGCTGTTTGCCAAGCACACAGGCCTGTGGGCAGACAGCCTCAAAACTGCAGAATACGAACGGATTCTCAGCTTTGATCTGAACAGCGTTAAACGAACACTGGCCGGCCCGTCCAATCCCCACGCGCACTTGCCAACTTCAGAGTTAACCAGGCGCGGTATCGCCGGGGCCTGGGTACAGGAAGAAGGGAAAATGCCAGATGGCGCGGTGATCATTGCTGCCATCACAAGTTGCACCAACACCTCCAACCCACGCAACATGGTTGCTGCCGGTTTAATTGCGCGCAATGCAAACAAACTGGGGCTAACCCGGAAGCCCTGGGTAAAGTCGTCTTTGGCTCCTGGTTCCAAAACTGTAAAAATGTACTTGGAAGACGCCAACCTGTTGCCCGAGCTGGAAACTCTCGGGTTTGGCATTGTCGGCTTTGCCTGCACCACCTGTAACGGCATGAGCGGCGCGCTGGACCCGGACATTCAGAAAGAGCTGGTAGAGCGCGATCTGTACTCAACGGCAGTGCTTTCTGGCAACCGTAACTTTGATGGCCGCATTCATCCTTACGCGAAACAAGCATTCCTGGCATCACCGCCACTGGTAGTAGCCTATGCCATCGCCGGTACGATCCGTTTCGATATTGAGAAAGACGCTCTGGGTTACGATCAGGAAGGCAACCCGATTACCCTGAAAGACATCTGGCCAGGTGATGATGAGATCGACGCCATCGTGAAAGCGAGCGTAAAGCCGGAGCAGTTCCGAAGCACCTATATTCCGATGTTTGATCTCACCCGGGATACCAAAGTAAAAACCAACCCGAATTACGAATGGCGGCCACAGAGCACCTATATCCGCTGCCCGCCTTATTGGGAAGGCGGCATGATTGGCGAGAAAGCTCTTAAAAACATGCGCCCGCTGGCGGTATTGCCAGATAACATCACCACAGACCATATCTCACCCTCAAACGCGATTCTGCTGGACAGCGCAGCGGGTGAATATCTGCACAAAATGGGTTTGCCGGAAGAAGACTTCAACTCTTACGCAACTCACCGTGGCGATCATCTGACAGCTCAGCGTGCTACCTTTGCCAACCCGAAACTGTTCAACGAAATGGTTCTGGATGAAAACGGCAAGGTGAAGCAAGGCTCGTTGGCGAGAGTTGAGCCAGAAGGCAAAGTGCTCCGCATGTGGGAAGCGATCGAAACCTACATGGAGCGCAAACAGCCGCTGATTATTATCGCGGGTGCAGACTACGGCCAGGGTTCATCCCGGGACTGGGCCGCCAAAGGCGTTGCGCTGGCCGGTGTGGAAGCCATTGCCGCAGAAGGTTTTGAGCGAATTCACCGCACCAACCTGGTTGGCATGGGCGTTATGCCTCTGCAGTTTGAGGAAGGCACTACCCGTAAAACCCTCGCCATTGACGGCACAGAAATTTACGACGTAGAAGGAACCCCGGCTCCACAAGCCATGCTGACTCTGGTTATCAGCCGTAAAGATGGAAGCGTTGAGCGAGTGCCAGTGATTTGTCGTCTGGACACCGCTGAAGAGCTGTCAATCTACTCAGCCGGTGGCGTGTTGCAGCGCTTCGCCCAGGATTTTCTGGAAGCAGAAGTGCCAAAGTCAGAGGCCCGTGCATGAGCCGCGCACCACAACTCAAAATCCCCGCCACCTACATGCGTGGCGGCACCAGCAAAGGTGTGTTCTTTCGCTTGCAGGATTTACCCAAAGCTGCACAGGTTCCCGGCCCGGCCAGGGACAAGCTGCTGCTGCGGGTCATCGGCAGCCCGGACGCCTACCAAAAGCACACAGATGGCATGGGTGGAGCCACTTCCAGTACCAGTAAAACGGTCATTCTGGCGGAACCAACCCAGCCGGATCACGATGTAGATTACCTGTTCGGCCAGGTAGCTATTGATAAGCCCTTTATCGACTGGAGTGGCAATTGCGGCAACCTGACCGCAGCCGTTGGTGCGTTTGCCATCAACGGTGGCTTTGTCGCCGCAAGCCGGATTCCCGAAAACGGGTTCTGCAAAGTGCGTATATGGCAGGCCAACATCCGGAAAACCATCATTGCCAATATCCCGGTCACCAACGGTGAAGTGCAGGAAACCGGTGATTTTGAACTGGATGGCGTCACCTTTCCGGCCGCTGAAGTGCAAGTGGAGTTTATGGACCCCGCTGATGGCGAAGGCTCTATGTTTCCAACCGGAAACCTGATCGATGAGCTGAACGTACCCGGCGTGGGTATTCTCAAAGCCACAATGATTAACGCCGGCATACCAACCATATTCATCAATGCAGAAGCCATAGGCTACAAGGGCACCGAACTGCAGGACGACATCAACAACAGCCCGGAAGCACTGGCCATGTTTGAAACCATCCGTGCTCACGGTGCGGTAAAAATGGGCCTGATCAAGAGCATTGAAGAGGCAGCCAGTCGCCAGCACACACCAAAAATTGCGTTTGTCGCCAAACCTGCAGCTTACCTTGCTTCAAGTGGCAAGCAGGTTGACGTAGAAGATATCGACCTGTTGGTTCGGGCACTGTCTATGGGCAAACTACATCATGCGATGATGGGAACGGCGGCTGTTGCCATAGCCACTGCAGGTGCTGTGCCCGGCACAGTAGTAAATCTGGCCGCCGGTGGTGGCGACAGAACACACATTACCTTTGGCCATCCCTCCGGCACCCTGCGCGTTGGCGCAGAAGCGGCACTGGTGGATGGGCAGTGGACGGCGACCAAAGCAATCATGAGCCGCAGCGCAAGAGTTTTAATGGAAGGTTGGGTGAGGGTGCCTGAATAACGGCCTGGGGCCCAATTTCACAGTTATGAGGAGGCAACACTATGTCCGCAACCTACGATCTAAACGAACGCCCGGATTACGATGACGTTCTTCAGAGAATCGCAGATTACGTTCTTACCTACAAGATCAAAAGTAACGAAGCCTGGAATACCGCCCGCAACTGTCTGATAGATACCATCGGCTGCGGGCTTCTGGCGCTGCGTTTTCCGGAATGCACCAAGCATCTTGGCCCTATCGTAGAAGGTACAGTGGTGCCTCATGGCGCACGGGTGCCGGGTACATCATTCAGGCTCGATCCCGTAAAAGCGGCCTGGGATATTGGCTGCATCGTGCGCTGGCTGGACTATAACGACACCTGGCTTGCCGCCGAGTGGGGCCATCCTTCTGACAACCTGGGGGGTATTCTTGCGGTAGCGGATCACCTCTCCCAGAAGCGGGTTGCAGAGGGCAAAGAGCCCTTAACCATGCGCTCGGTGCTTGAAGCCATGATTATGGCCCACGAGATTCAGGGCGTTATCGCGCTGGAGAACTCGTTTAACCGGGTAGGGCTGGACCACGTTGTTCTGGTAAAAGTTGCCTCAACGGCCGTAACTGCAAAACTGATGGGTGCAAACCGCGAACAGTTGCTGTCTGCGCTGTCCCATGCCTGGGTTGATGGCCAGTCACTGAGAACCTATCGACATGCGCCAAATGCCGGCAGCCGGAAATCCTGGGCAGCAGGAGATGCAACCTCCCGCGCTGTTCGCCTGGCAGATATAGCCATGCGCGGCGAAATGGGTATTCCCAGTGCGCTTACCGCTCCTCAGTGGGGTTTTTACGACGTACTGTTCAGCAAAACCAACAAAGACCAGGCGCTGAAGCCTGAAGACAAGCGTCAGTTCTCTCTGCCCCAGGCGTTTGGCTCCTACGTGATGGAAAATGTGCTGTTCAAAATTTCCTTCCCGGCAGAATTCCACGCTCAGACAGCGGCAGAAGCAGCAGTGATACTTCACCCGAAAGTGAAGGACCGGCTTGGTGACATTGATAAAATTGTTATCACCACCCACGAATCAGCAATTCGGATCATCTCAAAAGTAGGCCCGCTGGCCAATGAGGCAGACCGTGACCACTGCCTGCAGTATATGGCCGCGGTACCGCTGATTTTCGGAAATCTGGTCGCCGAACATTACGAAGACAGCTTCCATCAGGAAAACCCCCTCATCGATCAGCTCAGAGAAAAAATGGAAGTGGTTGAAGATGAGCGCTACACCCGTGAATACCTGGAGGAAGACAAGCGTTCCATCGCGAATGCTATCCAAGTGTTTTTCAAGGATGGCTCAAGTACCGAAAAAGTTGTCGTTGAGTACCCCATAGGCCACCGCAGGCGCAGGAAAGAGGGCATACCTCTGCTTGAAGACAAGTTTGAGGCTAATCTGGCAACCCGTTATCCGACACAACAACGGGAGCAGATTTTCAACTTGTGCAAAGATCAGAAACAACTGGAAAAAACAGCGGTTCACGAGTTTATGAGCCTGCTTGTTATCTGATAATACGCGTTGCTCTCTCGCCCGGATTTACTTCCTGCCAGGCGAGAGTGGCTTTACGTTGTCAGGTGGGCTGATAGTGTCTTTGGACTGGGGCCGTTTATCCGGGAAAATCCGGGTTAAGCGGCTATCAATTTGCTCAAGAGCCGTTGCCATGCGCAAAAGGGCGTTTGTTACACTGGCAAGATCCGTTGAACTGACCGCGCTCTGCTCCAGAACAGGGGGTTCCTGCTCCTTTACTTCTACCGATTTGAGTGTATTTTCAGCGAAGTCCTCGCCCAGCAGGTCTTTACGAATGCCTTTCAGATCGTGGGGGTCAATAAATGGCCGGTCTTCTGAGTAGGCGCACATCATCATGCCGTCACACAGCTTGTTAATCAGCCGCGGAATGCCTTTGCTTAATCTGTGAATCTCGCGAACCGTAGTGGCATCAAAAAGTTTGTTGCCGCCTTGCCCGGAAACCAGCAGCCGGTAATCGATATATTCATTGGTTTCCTTTAGGGTAAGCCCTTCCAGATGGAAGAACAGTTTCACCCTCTGGGCTAGTTGGGGAATCGCCATAACCGCCTGCTTTAACTCAGGCTGGCCCAGTAAAATAACCCGCATTGAAGGCCCGCCCATGCTTTCCATCCCGGCCAGCATCCGAATGTCTTCCAGATTATCCCTGGTCAGGTTCTGCGCCTCGTCAACGGCTAACACTACAGA
>DATJDA010000329.1:0-1883 GCA_035497695.1 Marinobacter sp.
GCTGACCAACAGCGGAACACTAAAGCGGGATTCTTCAAGCACTGACCCCAATCCGTTTTCATACATAATCCAGACTTGCGGAGGTAACTCTGCCAGACTCTGTTTACCAGAGGCAAGATTCGCCGCCAGATCGGCATCGGCTTTCAACACAGTGCTGTCGGGCCGCATTTCTGCCACCCGTTTGAGCGAGGTGGCTGCCCGCTCAATATCAGCGCCACCTGTCGCGTTGGCCAAAAAATAGAGGCCGTGCAGATACGTGCTTGCCGGAACGATAAACTCCGGAAAAACCGTCCAGTTGGAGGTGGCACCATAATTATTGGCAACTGCCGTCTGCAGGCTCTGGCTGTCAAGGCTGTTGCGAACCATGGCTGCTCTGCTTTCTTCATTTCGCGCGTCTCTCTCTAGCGCTGCCTGCTGTTCGGCAATCTCTTTATGAAAAAAATCGACAGCGCGCCGGGTGCGGTCATCGGCCCGGTTAAACTCGATTCGAGCGTATTCATTGTTGCCCTCGGCAAGAAATGCCAGGCCTTTGTAGGTGTTGACCAGTACCGCTTCAGACATCAACGCTTTGTAATCCCGTTCCGAATCGTTAACCATGACTGACATGAATCCGTCTGTCGCTTTCTTCAAAAGCCCTTCGGTATCCAAATATTTCATGCCCTCTTCGGCCAGATCGAAAGCCTTGGTTGACTCGTCATAGCGACCGGTCAAAAGGTACATTTCGCCCTGGTACAACAACTCCAGTAAGTGGCTCTCAGGATCGATCTGTTTGCCTTTGTCACTTTTGAAGCTGACCGCCTGCAATGCCGCATCATAATCACCGGTGACATAGGCGGCGTTGAATGAGGCCATCTGATCACGATGCTGGAACGAAGAGCATCCGGCAATCAGCAGCGCCGCCAGAAAAGTCACAACCTGATTTAAGAGCATTCTATTGAGCGGCAAGATTAACCGCCATAATTTCTACAATCCGTTGCCGCGCTTCGCGACTGGCCCAGGCCGAGTGCGGTGTGATTATCAGGTTTGGAATATCACCGGCAAGTAACGGGTTACCATTGCGCGGCGGCTCTTCGGTCAGCACGTCAAATCCGGCACCACCAATAACACCGGTCCGCAGTGCATCGGCAAGTGCAGCTTCGTCTACCAGGCCACCACGGCTGGTATTAATCAGCAGCGCATCTCTTTTCATCATTTTTAACTCCCGGGCACCAATCAGGTTACGCGTGCTCTCAGTAAGCAGGCAATGCAGCGACACCACGTCTGCCTGCTGCAGCAGCTCATCAAGCGGTACACGCGAATAGCCATCAACGTCACCCGTAGGTTGCCCGGGCCTGGCACCCAGCACAATATTCATGCCGAAGGCTCGCGCCCGCTCCGCCACGCCCTGCCCCAGGTCACCATAACCAACGATTCCCAGGGTGCGTCCTTCCAGCTCCATAATCGGGTGGCTCATCAGACAGAACATATCACTTTCAGCCCAGAGGCCTGCCCTTACATCGCGGTCATAATCCAGCAGCCGGGTAGCCAGCGCCAGCATCAGGGCCATGGTGTGCTGTGCTACAGTAGCCCGCCCATAGCCGAGTACGTTCAACACGCGAATGCCCCGCTCTTTTGCGGCGTTCAGATCAATGTTATTCAATCCCGTAGCCACAACAGCGATGGTTTTCAGCTCCGGATGCGCCTCCATGTGTTCGCGGGTCAGCACCACCTTGTTTACCAAAACCGTATCAAACCCCCTAATCCGTTCGGAAACAGCACCCAGCCCGGTGCTGTCATATTTGACCAGAGGGCCGGTGACCCGTTCAATGGGCGCCAGATCTACATCATCGCCAAGGGTTTTGGTATCGAGAAATACCGCTTTCATAGTTTTCTCCTGAGTCGAC
>DATJDA010000330.1:0-5407 GCA_035497695.1 Marinobacter sp.
TGGCCTGTCGGGCGGTTGCCGTTGACGGTGGCTTTCGCCTTAATGGCACCAAAATGTGGATTACCAATGCGCCAATGGCCGATCTGGCGATTGTCTGGGCCAGGCTGGACGGGCAAATCCGTGGGTTTATCGTAGAGCGTAATGATGCCGGGTTCAGTACACCAACAATTGAAGGCAAATTCTCGTTGCGGGCATCGGCCACTGGTGAACTGGTACTGGACGATGTCTTTGTTCCGGAAAACCGCCTGCTTCCTGGTGCAACCGGCCTGAAAGGGCCTTTCAGTTGTCTCAATAAAGCCCGTTACGGAATTGCCTGGGGTGCGCTTGGTGCGGCGGAATTCTGTTGGCACCAGGCACGACAATATACCCTTGATCGCAAGCAATTCGGCCGCCCGTTGGCCGCTAATCAGTTAATTCAACTAAAGCTGGCCAATATGCAGACAGACATCAGCTTGGGTCTCACTGGTTGCCTCCAGGCAGGCCGGTTAATGGACGAAGGCAAGTGCGCCCCGGAGCTGATTTCCCTGATCAAACGCAATTCCTGTGGTAAAGCTCTGGATGTTGCCCGCCATGCCCGGGACATGTTGGGCGGCAATGGTATTGCCGATGAGTTTCACGTGATTCGTCATGTCATGAACCTGGAAGCTGTCAACACGTATGAGGGCACCCATGATATCCACGCCCTGATCCTGGGTCGCGCGCAAACCGGTATTGCCGCTTTCGGAGCCCCTGTATGACAGCCGAGCTTTTCCAGACTCTGCGGCAGCGACTTACCGAGGGGCCACTTCCTGCGCCTCCGGCCAACCGCGCTGTGGCATCGGGGTTAACGGCACCGGCCCTGATCGAGTTGTTTGAGAGCCAGATACAAAGCCGGCTGCTCGATTTGCAGGCACGGGTACTGCAGAGCAGGGGCGATTCTTACTACACCATTGGCAGTGCGGGCCACGAAGGCAATGCGGCGATTGCAAAGGTGCTGCGCCCGGCCGACCCAGCGTTTTTACACTATCGGGGTGCGGCTTTTTTCATTCAACGAAGCAAGGCGGTACCCGGACAAACCATCAGCTGGGACATGCTGCTCAGCTTCATGGCTTCTTCTGAAGACCCCATTGCCGGCGGACGACACAAGGTACTGGGATCGAAAGCACTCAATGTGCCACCACAAACCAGCACGATTGCCTCCCACTTGCCAAAAGCCGTTGGTGCGGCTTACAGCTTGGGCCTTTGGCGCCGCATGGGTGGCGTTGGAGAGTGGCCTGCCGACAGTGTGATTCTGTGCAGCTTTGGTGATGCCTCACTTAATCACTCCACGGCTCAGGGTGCAATCAATACAGCGTGCTGGACCGCCTATCAGGGCGTGCCACTGCCGCTGATTTTTGTCTGCGAGGATAATGGCCTCGGCATTTCTACGCCAACACCCAGCGGTTGGGTAGGCGCTTCCATGGCGAATCGGCCCGGCCTGCATTACATAAGCTGCAACGGTCTGGATCTGCTGGACACCTGGCAGGCAGCCCGTCGTGCGGAAGAGTTCGCCCGCATCCATAGGCAACCAGTGCTTCTCCATATGCGCTGTGTACGTCTCTATGGCCATGCCGGTTCGGATGCCCAACAGGCCTACCTCAGCCCGGCCCAGATCCAGGCCATGGCAGAGCAGGATCCGCTGGCTCACAGTGCCGCCCGATTATTGCAGGAGACCCATCTCAGCCGGACTGACCTGGGTCAGCTACTGGACACTACCTGGGAGCGGCTGGGCGCAGTCGCTGATCAGGCGAGGGTTCGCCCACGCCTGCACGACTCAGCAACCGTGATGAGTGCAATCGTACCGCCCACCCGGCCCAGCCTTGCCAATCCGAGCGCTGAGTTGCCGCCAACAGACAGTTCGCCACAGCCCATGGCGCGATTAATCAATCAAAGCCTGCACCGACTGATGGCGCGCTATCCGCAGATTGTTCTGGCCGGAGAGGATATTGGCAAAAAGGGCGGTGTCTACGGCGTAACTCAGCGGCTTCAACAACAATATGGCCGGCACCGGGTTATCGATACTCTGCTGGATGAGCAAAGTATTCTGGGGTTAGGCATCGGCATGGCGCAGAACGGGCTGATTCCAATTCTGGAAATCCAGTTTCTGGCCTATCTCCACAATGCTGAAGATCAGTTGCGGGGTGAGGCAGCAACCCTGAGCTTTTTCTCCAGAGGCCAGTTTACCAACCCGATGGTTGTCCGCATCGCGGGGCTGGGGTATCAGAAAGGTTTTGGCGGTCATTTCCACAATGACAACAGCCTGGCGGTATTGCGGGATATTCCCGGCTTGTTGGTAGCTTGCCCCAGTGACGGAGTCAGTGCCGTAGGCCTGTTGCAAGAAGCCGTGCGTCTGGCTGATGAGGAACAGCGAGTCGTTGTCATCATTGAGCCCATTGCCCGTTATCATAGCCGGGATCTGCTCACGGAAGGTGATCAGCTTGCGTGCCAGCCTGACCCTGGCCCCGATTACCGGATCCGTCGAGGCTCTTTTCAGCAATGCCGGGCCGGTAACGATCTGGCTATTATAACCTACGGCAACGGCGTATCACTCACTTTACAGGCCGCAGAGTATCTGGCGAAGGAAGGTATCTCCGTGCGGGTTATTGATCTCTGCTGGCTAACCGGAATTGATCATGACGCGCTGCACAAAGCCGTGCAGGACTGCAAACATATTCTGGTGGTTGATGAATGCCGCCGGCGCGGCTCAATCAGTGAGGAGCTGATAAGTGAGCTGAGCGCCCGGAATCTGGCCGGTTGTAACCTGGACCGGGTAACCGCACTGGACAGCTTTATCGCCCTTGGCGAGGCCTCCACCAGTACACTTCCATCTGTCGAAGATATCCTTCGGCAGAGTCGTGCCCTGATGAAAGCTGACTCCATCAAAAACAGAAAGGAGGTCTGATGTCCAGGCCCAAACAGCGCGTTGTTATCGTTTGCCCCGGGCGTGGTACTTACAATGCGCCTGAGTGGGGCTATCTGCAGCGTCATCACGGCGAAAAACGTGCCCTACTGGAAGGATTTGACCGCTATCGCCGTGAACAGCAGCAGCCAACCCTGACAGAACTCGATGAAGAAGTAGCCTATTCACTGAAATTACACAGTAGAGGCGACCACGCATCGGGCCTGATTTACGCCTGTGCCTACGCAGATTTTCTGGATATTGATCAGGATCGGTATGAAGTCGTCGCAGTTACCGGCAACTCTATGGGTTGGTATATCAGCCTGGCGATCGCCGGTGCACTGAATGCTGATCAGGGTTTGCATCTGGTTAATACCATGGGGAACCTGATGCAAGAACGTCTGATCGGTGGCCAGATACTTATTCCCTGGGTGGATGACAACTGGCATCCGGACCGGGAAACCCGCGCCCGCTACCTGGCCATTGCCGAACAGATAGGCCAGAGCGGGGAGGGCAAGGCCTACCTGTCGATTGATTTGGGCGGAATGCTGGTATTCGGTGGCGACTCCGCAGGCTTGTCGGCCCTGAGCCGGAAGTTGCCTAAAACCGACCGCTTCCCCATGCGTTTACTCAATCACGCGGCGTTCCATACACCGTTACAGGAACCGGTGCGGGGGATCGCCAGGAAATTGTTGCCCCCCACGCTGTTCAACAAGCCCGGAATCCCGATGATAGACGGCAGAGGCCATATCTGGTCTCCCTGGAGTACGGATCAGCAACTGCTCTGGGACTACACCCTTGGGCACCAGTTAACCCAACCCTACAACTTCACTGCCGCCCTGCATGTTGCCGTTCGCGAATTTGCCCCGGACAAACTGATAATTCTGGGGCCGGGAACTACCCTGGGGGGCGCTGTAGCGCAGAGTCTGATTCTTGCCAACTGGCAGGATCTGGACAGCAAGGCCGCCTTCAGCCAACGGCAGGCAGATGACCCCCTGATCGTCTCTATGGGAATACCGGAGCAACGCACGGTGGTGCTTCGCCCCTGACATCCGGTTGGTTCGCCTCAGCCGAATGTGCCAGGCACAGAAATCCGCGGTATGATGACTGGCATTTCAGTGAGATGACACAAGAATTACCCCCCATGATTAGGAGTGTGCAACATGATCGGATACGTCACTATTGGTGTCAGTGATATGGGCAAAGCCAAAGCTTTCTATTCAGATCTTCTGAAAGATCTGGGTGGCAAGGTTCTCCTGGACATGGATCGTATTGCCTTTATTGGCAAAGATATGAGTTCCCCCATGCTGGCAGTATGTAAGCCGTTCAATGGTGAAGCCAACAATCCGGGTAATGGCAACATGGTGTCCATTCCTGCCGGTTCGAAAGAAGCTGTAGATACTATTTATAACAAGGCCATCGAGCTGGGAGCCACCAGTGAAGGCGCGCCGGGCCAGCGTATTCCCGGGCAATTTTATGGTGGCTATGTAAGAGATCTGGACGGCAACAAGCTGGCATTTTTTCACTTCGGATAATCTTATAGGAACTCCATGCCCGCGCATGCCGCTATCACGCCCGGATTTCATGCTATCCACGCCAATCATCTGGAAGATTTGCGCCGGGCCGTGGTGTTTATCTGCAAGCAGAATCCGCTGCCGCCGCTGCAAAGCGAAACCTTTCTGGTGCAAAGTAACGGGATAGCCCAGTGGTTGAAGCTGGCGCTGGCTGAAAAGCGTTCAGAGGATGGCATGGATGGCGGCTTGGGTATTGCCGCAGGCATGGATTTTTTGTTTCCGGCACGGTTTATCTGGCAGGCCTACCGGGCCGTGCTGCCAGATGGCGAAGTGCCGGAGCAATCGCCTTTCGATAAACGCCGGTTAGTGTGGCGGCTTTACCGGTTATTGCCGGAACTGGTTCAGCAGGATGACGTTTTTAACCCACTGGCCCGCTTTCTGGAAGGCACAGACCCCGATCTTCGGGCTTTTCAGCTTGCCGAAAAAATTGCCGATCTTTTCGACCAATACCAGGTATTCCGGGCCGACTGGCTGGCGGCCTGGGAGGGGGGACGGGATGTTATTATTACCTCCCGCAATGAAGAAAAACTGCTAGACGCCGAGCTGCGCTGGCAACCTGTTTTGTGGCGGCATCTGGTGGCTGATGTGGGTGCCGAGGCACACACCAGCCGATCACAAATTCACACCCGTTTTATGGCCATTGGCAAAACGCTGGCCGCGCCAGCCCAATCAGCACACTTACCAAAGCGCATCGTCGTATTCGGTGTATCGTCTTTGCCTCGCCAGGCACTGGAAGCCTTGCATGTACTCAGTCGTTTTAGTCAGGTGGTGCTGTGTGTGCACAACCCCTCGCAATTCTACTGGGCAGATATTGTCAGTGACCGCCAACTACTGACGGCCGAGCGCAAACGGGGCAGGCCTCATCAGGTTCTCTCGCAGATTGAAAACAAAGATCAGTTGCACCAGCATGCCAACC
>DATJDA010000331.1:0-8610 GCA_035497695.1 Marinobacter sp.
ATATTTACGTCGAATTGCCCCGCAACCCTAGCACCGGGTTACCGGCTAAAACTGATGACTGACTGGCGGCTGTGTTCTGCCCGAAAACAACTGCCACGCTGCGCCAAAACACCAAACCCAAAAGCGACGAAGCCAGGCATATAACGCCAAGCTAAGCGGTGCCCTGACAAGGGCATCCGGTGGACGGCCCTCGGGCCGGGAACGCACTTGAGCGACTGGTTAGCTGGGGGTAACTGTGAAGACCATTCCCTGGCAACCAACGCGACGGCCTGCTCCACTGCCCTTGCACCAACACCCGCCGATGCACCGCTATAAAACTACCGCCAACGATGCGGTGAATGAACCTGAACTTCAGATTAGCAGATCTAATATGAATTATCGGCGGACAGCCCCGCAAGGCCAATAACGATTTTCAAACCAACACCAGAGAGCGATTGAGCTGCCAACGACCCGCCGAATGTGCGGGCCTTGGCAAAGCCACCAAAACATTCGGATGCGCTACCCACTTTCGGCCAAGGCCACTGGCACCGAGCCACCAAAAAAGGACAAAGCACTACCAGCTAACAGCCTATTCAACGAACTCATTCGTATATCACGAATCCGTATAACTACACTTTCAAAAAGGGGTGTAGTTCAAAAAACCCTTTCAAAACAATAAAAAACCAGAAATACCACGGCTACCGCCGGAGTTATACGCCCCCTTTCGGTACCTTCCGCGCCCAGATAGGGGGCGTATAACTCCATTACATTTTTTTCACTAACCCAACATATCAGATGGTTATAAGTTTTTCTCACCCTCCTGCCGGAGTTTTGCGAACCGGTTCTTATAATTCCACCCAACAGGTCAAGTTGACTCGAGCAAACACTTAATTATACTGTATGAAAACACAGTATCGGAGCTAGCAATTGGATATGGATATCCCCTCCTCTTTACCCTCGCAGCCGGTTCGCTTTCTGGACAGGCTTCGGGGCTTCATTCGTATGCGTGGGCTTGCTTACAAAACCGAGAAAACATACGTGTTTTGGATTAAGCGTTTTATTCGTTTTCACGGAAGGAAGCACCCAGAGAAAATGGGCGCACCAGAGGTGGAGGCGTTTTTGTCGTATCTGGTGTTACAGGTCAATGTCAGTGTGTCCACTCAGCGAGTGGCACTGAATGCTCTGATTTTTCTATACCGTGAATTTCTTGAAACCCCTCTGGATAATTTGAATTACGAGGCGGCCCGCAAACCAACGAAGCTTCCTACCGTATTCAGCCCTGCAGAGGCCAAAGCTGCCATTAACAACCTGGAAGGCGAGTATCGGCTTATCGCCATGCTCATTTATGGGTCTGGCCTGCGAATTAATGAAGTGCTGCGTCTACGGATAAAAGATGTGGATTTCGGCATGCAGCAACTGGTTGTTCGCAGCGGTAAGGGAAATAAAGATCGCATAACTCTGTTGCCAGATTCTTTGATTTCTCCGCTAACCCACCAAATCGAAGCGGCGCTTCACCAGCATGCATGCGATCAGGCCAAGGGGTACGGGTCTGTGTATCTTCCTGCAGGCTTGGCGAGGAAATATCCAAATGCGAGCCAGGAACCAGGTTGGCAATATGTGTTTCCGGCCTTGGAGTTATCGGTAGATCCACGTTCAGGCACTCGCCGGCGGCACCATATGCTGGACCGAACCGTGCAAAAACACTTTCGAAAGGCCATTCGGGCAGCAGGTATCCGAAAGCCGTCAAACAGCCATACTTTCAGGCACAGTTTTGCCACTCGGTTACTTGAAGCCGGTTATGACATCCGCACCATTCAGAAGCTTCTTGGCCATGCAGATATCCGCACCACCGAAATCTACACACACGTTGTTCGCAAGGGCGGGTTCGGTGTGCGCAGCCCGGTAGACAGCGAGTTTTAGCAGGCTACTCCATGCCTCTATAAACCGCATCTGTTCTTGCCGCCATGATGAAATCATTTTTGTGCAGGCCATCAATCTTGTGGGTCCACCAGCCTACCGTGGCTTTTCCGTATTCCAGAAGAATGGCGGGATGATGGTTTTCAGCTTCGGCGAGATTGGCTACTTCATTGGTGAATTTCAGGGCCTGGACAAAATTCTTGAATTTGAATGTTCTTTGCAGTCGTTTTGCGCTGTTCACCTCAATCACTTCCCAGTCGGGAATGCTTTGCTGCAGAGTCTGCATTGCTTCGTCAGTCACTCTGGCAGCTCCAGTGCTACACGCTTCACAGTGTTCTTTAGCTAATTCACTCATGTTCTGCCTCCTGAATTAATGGTTGCATAACCACTTTGGGTTCGGTTGCTTACATTATCAACCTGTATCTTGAATTCCTCTCACTTTCAGAATACTGTATATTTAAACAGTACCCTGAGAGTTCCAAATGAGTGAGATTCTGAACACACTAATGCAGGATTCCCGTATCTGGCGTGGGCGAAGGCCTGTCCACAGCCCACAGCCAGCAGAGCCTACTGGCCACCAGGTACTGGATAATCATCTTGACGGCATCGGCTGGCCCAGAGGTGCGTTAAGTGAGTGCCTGCTGGATTCACCAGGTATTGGTGAGCTGCATCTGTTATTGCCATTAATGCACCGGTTGTCTCACACAGATAAAAAAATTTTCTGGCTGAATCCACCGAATATTCCTTATGCACCCGCTCTGCTCCGCAAGGGGGTTAATCTGGATCAGGTGATTATTGTTCATGCAGACACCAAAAATGACTTTTTGTGGACTCTGGAAAACTGCCTGCGTTCGTCGGTTACTGGTCTGGTAATGGCCTGGCCCGGGAGGTTGGCACCTCGTGATACCCGGCGCCTGCAACTGGCAGCCGAGGCCGGCAATAACCTGTGTGTGCTTTTTCGTGAGCGCTGCTATGCCCAGCAACATTCTTCCGCAGCTCTGCGGCTTGAGTTGGAGCCTGGCGAGCACCAGGAGTTAAACGTGAGTGTATTGAGGCGTCGTGGAAGCTGGGCGGGACAACACTGTTCTCTGTCCATGGCTAACCGGGCGGGCTTATCAGTTTATGAAGTATCCCATGTCATTCAGGGCCCTTGGCCCGCGCTTGCCCGGTAGGTTTTATGCTCTGGTTGTACCTACACTTCCCTCATCTGTTATTGGACCATATTCGCCGTTCTCGTGCAGATGTTGGCGCTCTGGTTATTATTGAAAATTCCGGCCAGATCGTACTACAGGCTTGCCCCAAAGCCCGGGATTACGGTGTGTATGCTGGCATGCGCCTTAAAACAGCGATTAATCTGGTGCCAGAACTTGGAATAGTGCGTTCCGACCACCAACAAGAAGCCCGGGTTCTGGAGGAGCAGGCCCGCTGGCTGTATCGCTATGCCGCTCATATCATTTTAGTTGCGCCCGATGGGCTGCTGGCAGAGGTCAGTAGCTTGCAGCGGTTGTATGGCGGCTTGTCAGCGGTTTGGCAGGCAGTGAAGCAGGCTTTAGGCGAGCATCAGTTAACCGCCTGGCCAGGCTTTGGTTACACGCCTTTGGCAGCACGCCTTATTGCCCGTACTGGCAAGGGGGAATGCACATCCGACAAGGGTCGGCTTTTTTGTGCGCTCGGCCAGATATCTTTGCCCGATGCGGAGTTTGATGCCCGCACATGCACTCGTTTGCAGCGATTGGGACTTAATACTCTGAAAGAGGTTTTTGATTTACCTGCAGCAGAGTTGGCCCGCCGGCTTTCACCGGAAACTCTGTCTTATGTTCAGAAGATTCAGGGCACCCGGGCAGATCCCCGCTTACCCTGGCAGCCGCCCCATTACTTCAGACAGCAGGTGGATTTCATACCAGAGGTTGAGAAATCTCAGGGACTGCTATTTCCGTTACAAAGAATATTATCTGAGCTTGAGCAGGATTTGTGCTGGCGTCAGCAGAGTACCGACAGTCTGCTTTTGGTACTTAGCCACAGAAATCAGGAGCCTACCCGTTTACGCATACGAAGCTCTGGCCCGGAGCATCGGGCCCATCTGTTTCTCGATTTGATCAGCCTGCGATTTGAACAACATATACTGCAGGCACCGGTGACATCACTGGCATTAACGGTCAGGCGTTTTTTAGAGCGTGAACCGTCTGCCGGGCGGGATTTATTGGGTGGGCATCAAGATCCGGATGAAGCCTGGCACACCTTGATAAGCCGCCTTCAGTCCAGGCTCGGTGAAAGCGCAGTACAGCAATTATCACCGCAGGCAGATCACCGGCCTGAAAAGGCCTGGAGTGCTTTTCAGGTTCAGGGAAAGAGCCAGCCAACAACCGTATCGGGCCAGTTATCCCTTCGTCCTATGTGGTTATTGAAAGGCCCGCAACCGCTTTTAGAACCTCCAAAAGCCTGGTTTACCGGCCCTGAAAGAATCAGTGGTGGCTGGTGGGATGGTCATCGGGTACAACGGGATTACTACATTGCTCAACTGAATAGTGGTCAGTTGGCGTGGGTGTTTAGAGACGTGCGGGATGGCTGGTTTATTCATGGGTGGTTTGGCTGATGAATACACCTTCTTATGCCGAACTGTTCTGCTTCAGCAACTTCACTTTTCTGACCGGAGCCTCTCACCCCCATGAGCTTGCAGAACAGGCGACAAAACTGGGGTATACCGCATTAGCAGTAACTGACGCCTGTTCGGTTGCTGGCATTCCCCGCGCCTGGGCGGCACTGAAGGAAAGCCCGGTAAAGCTGATTACCGGAAGCTGGTTCAAGCTTGATGATGCCCCACCCGATGCCTGCACTCCTCAGTTTATTCTGTTGGCTCGCACTCGCAGAGGGTATGGACAGCTTTGTCAGTTAATCACCACCGGCCGGCGTCGGGCACCTAAAGGCCAATACCAGCTTTTTTATTTAGATATAGAAAGTCATGTTCTGGATGATTGCTTGTGTTTGTGGTTACCTCCCGCCCCTGCTGCCACGGATGCCGGCCAGGCTTTGGCTTGTGGCGAATGGTTACTGAAAATCTTCCAACAACGCTTCTGGCTTGCTGCCACCCGAACGCTGGAGTCTGGTGAAGAACAGCATCTGGCCAGAGTTCGCTGGCTGGCTGAGCAATTACACTGCCCGATTACAGCCTGTGGCGAGGTGCACATGCACAGCCGCGAACGGCAACCGCTGCAGGATATACTCACTGCCCTTCGTAATCACACCAGTCTGGAGAGTGCCGGTTATCACCTGTTCCAGAACGGTGAGCGCTATCTGCGCCCGGTGCCCGTACTGCAACGGTTGTTCCCCGGGGCTTGGCTGCAAGAGTCTGTTCACATTGCCAGCCAGTGTACGTTTGAACCCGGAAGCCTGCGCTATGAGTACCCATCAGATCTGGTGCCGGAAGGCCAAACGCCCGCTGCCTATTTAAAGCGCCTTACGCATGAGGGCGAATTGCGCCGTTACCCTGAAGGTACGCCATTAGACGTTCAGGCCCTGATTCACAAGGAGTTAGGCCTGATTTCAGAAATGAAGTACGAGCACTATTTCCTCACGATTTACGACATTGTGGTGTTTGCCCGAAGCCAGGGAATTTTATGCCAGGGCCGTGGTTCGGCCGCCAACTCCGCTGTGTGTTACTGCCTGGGCATTACGGAAGTCAATCCGGCACAGATTGATTTGTTGTTCGAGCGTTTTATCTCCAAAGATCGTAATGAGCCGCCGGATATTGATGTGGATTTTGAGCATGAGCGGCGTGAAGAGGTTATTCAGTATATCTACAAGCGTTACGGCCGGGCGCGAGCGGCTTTGGCTGCCACGGTGATTCGTTACCGCCCTCGCAGCGCCATTCGTGATGTGGGCAAGGCACTCGGGTTTGATTCCGCACTGGTTGAACAATTACTGGAGGGAATCGACTGGCGGGATAAGGAAACCAATTGGCGCCAGCAAATTCTCGATAAAGGTCTGACCAAAAACCCCAGAATTGCTGATCAGTTTTTTACCTTGGTGAACACTTTGCTTGGTTTCCCAAGGCACCTGTCTCAGCACGTAGGAGGCTTTGTTATCAGTTCCGGCACACTGGCGGAGTTGGTGCCGATAGAAAATGCCGCCATGGCCGGCCGCACTGTTATTCAGTGGGATAAAGACGATTTGGAAAGTCTGGGCCTGATGAAGGTCGACATTCTTGCACTGGGTATACTCTCTGCTATTCGCAAGGCTTTGGAGCTGATCAGCGAACAGAAAAGCCAGGCTTTCAGAATGCAGGACATTCCCCAGGACGATCCCGCCACTTACCAGATGCTTCAGAAGGGCGACAGTATCGGGGTATTTCAGGTGGAATCCCGGGCCCAGATCAACATGCTTCCCAGGCTGAAGCCTGAAAAATATTACGATTTGGTGATCGAGATAGCCCTTGTTCGTCCCGGACCGATCCAGGGTGATATGGTGCACCCTTACCTGCGCCGGAAACACGGGCTGGAGCCAATCGATTATCCTAACGAGGCTATCCGGAAAATCCTTGAACGAACCCTTGGCGTTCCTATTTTTCAGGAACAGGTGATCCGGCTGGCAATGGCTGCAGCAGGCTTCTCGGCCGGAGAAGCAGACCAGCTCCGCCGCGCCATGGCCGCCTGGAAATCCCACGGAGACATGACGCCTTTTCGGGAAAAACTGATAACCGGTATGCTCGAGCGTGGCCACAGCCCAGACTTTTCTGAGCGCCTTTACCAGCAGATCTGCGGCTTTGGTGGCTACGGCTTTCCGGAATCCCACTCCGCCAGTTTTGCACTTCTTGTTTATGTGTCTGCATGGATTAAACGCCACCACCCGGAAGCCTTCTTCTGCGCTCTGCTCAACAGTCAGCCCATGGGTTTTTATTCACCATCACAACTGGTGCAAGACGCACGGCGCCATAACGTCGCTGTATTGCCGCCAGATGTAAATTACAGCCACTGGGATCACACACTGGAGGGTTCCAGGCGCAAACTCCGCCTGGGATTGCGGATTATCCGGG
The DNA here is from genome assembly GCA_035497695.1 of Marinobacter sp. Lineage (GTDB taxonomy): Bacteria > Pseudomonadota > Gammaproteobacteria > Pseudomonadales > Oleiphilaceae > Marinobacter. Next base: position 6,926 of record DATJDA010000331.1, read on the forward strand.
GGCTTTCACGTAACGCCGCCATGCTGCTACACCAGCAGCGACCGAAACAGGGCTATCGTTCTGCCAGCGAGCTAAGAACCCGTGCTGGTCTTAACCAGAGAGATATGGAACTGCTTGCCGGCGCTAACGCCATGCCAGAGTTCGCGGCCAACCGTCATCAGGCCTACTGGCAACTACTCAGTTACGAACAACCAACCGAATTCTTTGCCGCAGAAGACAGCGAGAACTACACACCTGAGCCCTGCAGCCAGTTACCAGAACCCACCGAAGGCCAGAGCATTCTGGCCGACTACACCAGCCAGGGTCTGACACTACAACGCCACCCTCTGGCCCTGCTCAAAGAACAAGGCCATCTTTTATACTGCCTGAACGCCGAGCAACTAAAAACCACCAGAACCGGGATACCCGTTCAGGTGGCTGGCCTGGTAACCGGCCGCCAACGCCCCGGCTCCGCTTCTGGCGTTACCTTTGTTACTCTGGAAGATGAAACCGGTAATGTGAACGTAATCGTTTGGCTGGACACCGCAAGACGGCAGCGAAAACCCTTACTGACTGCACGACTGCTGCATGTAAAGGGAGTTCTGGAAAGACAAGGCGAGTCTGTTCATATCATGGCCGGAAAACTCTCAGATCTGAGCCACCTGATTACCACCCTTCCCATTAATTCCCGAGATTTTCATTAATTGCTTCTGGAAGGCCAACTCAATAGATTGGGGAACCAGTACGGGAGCTCAGAACCAAGAAAACCCCGCCCAAAGGCGAGGTTTCCCTGACTGCAAAGGGATAGCTCAAGTAAGCAACTTGATCATCACACCCGCAGCAACCGCCGAACCAATAACACCGGCAACGTTTGGCCCCATAGCGTGCATCAACAGGAAGTTGTGAGGGTTCGCCTCAAGACCCACCTTGTTAGACACCCGCGCAGCCATCGGTACCGCAGATACTCCAGCCGAGCCAATCAATGGATTGATCGGGTCCTTGGAAAACTTGTTCATCAGTTTTGCCATCAGTACACCACTGGCCGTACCCACACAGAACGCCGCCATCCCCAGTACCAGAATACCCAGAGTTTGCATATCCAGGAACTTATCAGCACTCAGCTTGGAACCAACAGACAGACCAAGGAAGATAGTCACAATGTTGATCAGCGCGTTTTGAGAGGTATCGCTTAAGCGCTCAACCACGCCGCACTCGCGCATCAGATTACCAAAGCAGAACATACCCAGCAGCGGCGCTGCATCCGGCAGGAACAGCGCAGTCGCAATCAACACCACAATCGGGAACACAATCTTCTCTTTCTTGTTCACCGGGCGCAACTGAGACATCTTGATGGCCCGCTCTTTCTCAGAGGTCAGTGCTCTCATAATCGGTGGCTGGATCAGCGGCACCAGTGCCATATAGGAATAGGCTGCAACCGCAATAGCACCCAACAAGTGTGGCGCCAGAATACTCGATACATAGATTGAGGTCGGCCCATCCGCACCGCCGATGATGCCTACAGCGGCAGCCTCCAGAATGGTGAAATTCATTGTGCCGCTCATGGTGAGCAATGCCGCCCCGATAATCGTACCAAAGATACCAAACTGCGCAGCAGCGCCAAGCAGCATGGTTTTCGGATTAGCCAGCAGAGGGCCGAAATCTGTCATGGCACCAACACCCATGAAGATAATCAGTGGCGCGGCACC
>DATJDA010000332.1:0-5740 GCA_035497695.1 Marinobacter sp.
TTCAACCAGGTTGTCGACCAGTTGCGGGGTCGATTTGCGAACCCGGTCGTAGACCATTTTACGGGCCGAGGCTGGCAGGTTTTCCCAGAAAGTGGGGTATTCCTTGAGCATGATTTCGTCAACATACTCTTCAGTGCGTGGATCAACCGAGTGCACAATGTGGGTTGCCAGTAGTTTTGGATCTATCTGCTGGAAAATTTCTTGTACAGTGCCGATTTTGGAGATGGTGGCATCGACACTGATGGCGGCCATTTTTCGGGCTTTTGAGGGGATAATGCCTTGCCAGCCCAAAAGGGGCGGCTTGCCGATAAACTCCAGTGGATAAAACGTCATCTTGATGGCCAGCCAGTTTGTGGACCAGCCAATCAGAGCCGCAATAATGGGGATACTGAGGTACTGCCAGAATTCTGGGGAATTAAACAGGCTTGTCATCCGGGGCTCGCACTCGCTTTTTTGTTTGTGGTCACAGGGCAGGAGGCAAGGACAGGTGGGCAGGACTTTCCAAAACGCGTTCAAGTACATCCTTGTGTCGCTTGGGCTTAGCCATCCATGGCTTCGCACAGTTTTGGAAAGTCCTGCCCACCTGTCCCGACGAACTGGAGTAGTGTCTCCTGCCGACGCTGTAATTAATGGTCGATCATGTTGGGATGCCTGGAATCTGTCAATGGCTTAAAAGCCTGTATCAAATGGGCAAACTGGTTTTCAGGCTGCCGGTTATTCCCCCTGTATGTCATTGCTATCCATATCTCCCCATAGCCATTGGCAGAGTGCTATAGCAGCAACCGGTGCGGTTTCTGTTCGCAGGACACGCGGGCCAAGAGTGGTAGGAAGGAATCCTTCGTCTTCCGCCTGCGCAATCTCATGGCTGGTCAGCCCGCCTTCGGGGCCGATCATAATGGCCACGCTACCGGGCGTAACCAGGGATTTCAGTGACTGTTTCGTGCGGTGATGCAGCACCAGTCGCAGATCGCAGGTGCGAGTGTGTTCCAGCCACTTTTCAATGGACATCACTGGCAGAATGTCTGGAACCACAGCTCGGCCGCACTGCTCGGCGGCGTTGACCGCAATGGCCTGCCAACGGCTCAGGCGTTTTTCTTCCCGGTCATACTTGAGCTTTACATCGCAGCGTTCCGTCGTAAGGGGCACGATTTGAGTAACGCCCATTTCTACCGCCTTCTGGATGGCGTAATCCATGCGATCACCCTTTGATAGGGTTTGGCCAAGAACAATTTTCAAAGGGCTTTCTGTGGTGTTGGGGGTTGGTGCGCCAACGTGCACTTCAATCTGCTTTTTCCCCGCAACGGTAATCGTACCGGGATAATTCTGGCCATCCCCGTTAAACAGGATCAGCTCTTGGCCTGGTTGCATGCGCAAAACCCGGCCAACATGCTGGGCAGCGTTGTCGTCCAGTTCTGTGGTTGTGCCTTCTTTTAAAGGAGAATCTGTGTAAATTCTGGGAATGCGCATGCCTGTTTATCCTGATCAGTCCCGGACTGCGATTTCAATGCCTTCTGTTGCTACCTGAGCCAGATGCTGAATCTGCTCCTCAGTGATCACATAAGGCGGCATGAAGTAAACCACATTACCCAGGGGGCGAATCAAGGCTTCGCGGGTTAATGCGTGCTGATACACCCGAATTCCACGGCGCTCCTGCCACGGAAAGGGCGTTTTAGTGGCTTTGTCTTTCACCATTTCTATCGCCAGAACCATGCCGTGCTGGCGGATATCCCCCACGTTGGGGTGATCGGCCAGATGAGCAACCGAGTTTGCCATGCAGGCAGACAACTGGCGGTTTTTTTCAATGATCCGATCATCCCGGAAAATATCGAGAGTTGCCAAAGCAACGGCGCAGCCAATGGGATTGCCCGTGTAGCTATGCGAGTGGAGAAAGGCCCGCAGCTTGTCGTAATCATCGTAAAAGGCGTTATAAACATGGTTGGTTGTCAGTACAACCGATAGTGGAAGATAGCCGGCTGTCAGGCCTTTGGACAGGCACATAAAATCCGGTGAAATGCCCGATTGCTCACAGGCGAACATGGTGCCTGTGCGGCCAAAGCCCACGGCAATTTCGTCTGCAATCAAGTGCACATCGTAGCGGTCACAGGCTTCCCGCAATTTGGTGTGGTAAATCGGATGGTGCATGCGCATGTTGCCGGCGCACTGAATCAGCGGCTCCACCACCACCGCGCAAATCTCATGGTGTTTCTCCGCCAGCAAAGCCTCCATCGCCTCAAACTGGCGCAGGGCGTATTCGGCATCGGTTTCGCCAAGCTCTTTGTTGTACGCATCGGGCGAGGGTGCAGTCAGCACCTCCATAAGAAGGGGTTGGTAGGTATCCTTGTAAATTGAAACATCGCCCAGTGCCAGTGCTCCCAGAGTTTCCCCATGGTAGCTGTTGCTGAGATTAACAAAGTTCTTCTTGCTCGCTTTCCCCTGGTTCTTCCAGTAGTGGTAGCTCATTTTCAGGGCAGCTTCGATTGCTGACGAACCATTGTCGGCATAGAAGCACTTGTTCAAACCGTTCGGAGTAACTTCAATCAGCCGTTCAGAAAGATTAACCACGGGCTCATGGGTGCATCCTGCAAGAATGACATGCTCCAGTTGTTCTATCTGATCTCTTATAGCCGCATTGATTCTGGGGTTGGCGTGACCAAAAAGATTAACCCACCACGAGCCGATTGCGTCGATATAACGGTTATTCTCGAAATCCTCCAGCCAGACACCTTTGCCACGTTTAACGGCAATGAGTGGCAGGGTTTCGTGATCCTTCATTTGCGTGCATGGATGCCACACAGATTTAAGATCGCGGGCGACGAGATCGGCATTGCGCATAGGTGGGTCTCCGGTGTGATTAGAGTGAGCGTGTTATGAAAATGTGATGGCCTGAATTCGACCGCTGTTAACCAGAGTGGATATTACAGTTAACAGCGTTCTCTGACCACTCTGCCAAATCCCCATGACCAGTCGGCCAATGCTGGTTGCCCCCCTTGCGCAGCACAATTCTGAAATAACAAATGGAGGTACCCATGGAATTTGAGCTGACTCATCCCTACAACGTGGGACTGAACGACCTGCTTGGCATTTTCTTTGATGAAAACCGTATTCTTGAAAAGAATGCCCGCCTTGGCACCCGTAATGTGCGTGTCGCAGAACTGGCCCATGATGAATCATCTGCCAGGCTGGTGATTGAGCGGGAGATGACCACATCTGCCAAATTACCTGGTGTGTTGGCAAGCTTCCATCGTGAGTGGAGCCAGGTGCGGCAGGAAGAGCATTGGTTCCGAAAGAACGAGGGTGAATGGCACTGCGAGTTCCGGGTGCGTATAGAAGGCGTGCCGGCAAAGATCAGAGGCATGATGAAACTGCAGGGTAACGCCACAGCCTGCACCAATCAGGTTAGTCTGGATGTGCGGTGCGACGTGCCGTTTCTGGGCAAGAAAATTGCGAAGTTTCTGGCTGACGATTCCCACGCCAAAATTGAACGCGAGTACCAGGCCATTCGGGAATTGTTATAAGCCCAAAGTTCACAACTCTGCGGAAAATACGAATACGCGCGCGAGGGAAATTTCCTTAGCGTGCGTCGATGAAAAAAGCCTACTCCTACCAGTTTCAACCCGCGAAGGTTCGTGCGGAACTCATCCGGATGCTTCCGATTTCACTGTTTGTGGTGGCTTTTGGCGCAGCATTTGGCCTTGCGGCTGTGCAGAAGGGCTTGGGGTCGCTGGAATCCTTGTTGATGAGCACCATGGTATTTGCGGGCGCCTCGCAGTTTGCTGCCATTGATATGTGGGGATCTGAAGTCTCTGTTATCCCCGTTATGGTGGTGGTGTTTGCAATCAATTCCCGACACCTTCTGATGGGTGCTTCGCTTTATCCCATGTTGAAAGATGTTTCTCCCGCCAGGCGTTACGGCCTTATGTTGGTGCTCACAGATGCTAACTGGGCTGTATCTGCGCAGGAATACCAAAATGGCAGGCGCAATCTTGAGGTCATTCTGGGCGGTGGGCTGGTGCTGTGGCTGGCGTGGATTGTCGGAACCTGGCTGGGTGTGTATTTCGGCGGGCTTTTGCAGGATCCGAAAAGCCTCGGGATGGATATGGTGCTGGGTTGCTTCCTGTTGGCCATGGCACTGGGCGGAAAGAAAAACCTGCGGGTGCTGGTCGCCTGGTCTCTGGCGGCTGCAGCATCACTGGCCGCCTGGAAGTGGCTGCCAGCTAATACCCATGTGGTGGCCGGCGCATTAGCGGGTGGCATGGTGGGCTTCTTTTGGCTTGAAAATAAACCGGTTGATGAAGACACAAAGGAAGAGCCGGTATGACTATTGAAACCACCCCAGCGGGTGTTCTGGCGCTGATACTGATCATGACACTGGTTACCCTGGCAACCCGGTTCGGAGGCGTGTTTGTTATGTCCTTCGTGCGAATAAGTCCACGCATTGAAAGCTTTATCAACACCATGGCCAGCTCTGTACTGATTGCCATCATCGTGCCCATGGCATTTGCTGGTGATGCTGGTGCAATCGCAGCGCTGTTGGTGACCGCCATTGCAATGCTTGTCATCAGAAGGCCACTGCTTGCGATTGCCGCCGGTATTCTCGCCGCGGCACTTGCCCGACATCTGCTTTAAGGGATTAGCCCCCGGGTAGCAGGGGCATTTTCACAGTAGTGTCAGCGCGAAAGCACTCGTGACAGAAACGCTTGGGTGCGTTCATTTTGCGGGTTGTCGAAGACATCGTCCGGTTTGCCTTCTTCCACAATCTGGCCTTCGTGAATGTAGATCACCCGGTCGGCCACTTCACGGGCAAAGCCCATTTCGTGGGTAACAACCATCATGGTCATGCCTTCATTGGCCAGCTCACGCATAACATCCAGTACTTCACCGATCATCTCAGGGTCAAGGGCCGATGTGGGCTCGTCAAACAGCATCAGGCGGGGCTCCATAGCCAATGCCCGGGCGATGGCAACACGCTGCTGCTGGCCACCAGAGAGCTGGCTGGGGTACTTGTCTGCCTGGCTGCCGATACCAACCCGTTCCAATAATCGCTCTGCTGTGGCATTGGCGATGACTTTGGGGATGTTTTTTACTTTCCTTTGCGCCAGCATAATGTTCCTCTTCACGGACAAGTGAGGGAACAGGTTGAACTGCTGGAAAACCATGCCTACTTCTTTGCGAATTTCGTTCAGAGTGGCCAGATTGCCACCTTTGGGGGCCAGGGCGTGCCCGTCTACCGACAAACCGCCGGATTCAAATTCTTCCAGCCCGTTAACGCAACGAATCAGGGTGGATTTACCCGATCCGCTGGCACCGATGATAACCACCACCTCGCCCTGTGCAACGGTAAGGTTGATATCTTTCAGGACATGCAGGTTGCCGAAGTACTTGTTCATGTCCTTCATTTCAACAATATCAGTCATGTGTACCTTTCCTTCAAGCAGCGATCAGCCCGCGTCGCTCAACATAACGAAGAACCAGCGACAGTGAGAGGGTAATGGCCAAGTACATGATTGCGACCACAAAATACACCTCAAATGCGGTGAAGGTGGTGGCAATATAAACCTGCCCCTGGCGCACCAGCTCGCCCACGCCGATAACCGAGAACAGTGACGTATCTTTGATACTGACAATGGCCTGATTGCCCAGCGGAGGAATCATTCGGCGGAATGCTTGTGGCCAGATAATGGACCAGAATGTTTGGGTTCGGGAGAGTCCGAGCGACAGGCCAGCTTCTGATTGGCCCCGG
>DATJDA010000333.1:0-7955 GCA_035497695.1 Marinobacter sp.
AAGCGTGATATGCCGGGTGCCGAGTGGTTCCCGGGCATGAAGCTGAATTTTGCGGCCAACCTGTTGCGGCTGGCCGATGATCACGGCCAGCGGGAAGCGGTTGTAAGCTACTGCGAAACCCGTCCGGTATTGCGTCGCACATACGCGGAGCTTAAATCGGATGCCGGGGCACTCGAAGCATTTCTGCGCAGTAAAGGTATCAAACAGGGCGACCGCGTTGCCGGCGTTGTTACCAATGGCTATGAAGCGCTTGTCGGTATGCTGGCAACAACCAGCCTGGGTGCCATCTGGAGCTCTGCGTCTCCTGATTTTGGTATTGGTGCCATTCTGGACCGGTTTGGCCAGATTGAGCCCTCCGCGCTGATTATCGTGAACGGCTATGGCTATGGCGGGAAGGTGTTTGCCCGCCAGAGCGAGTTTGCCGAGTTAATCGAAGGTTTGCCAACCATCAAATGTGTGCTCAGCGTACAACAGTTGCCAGAGCAAGCGCCGGTACCTGGCAAGCGGGTAACCACCTGGGAGGATGCGCTGGCGTACGGCGAGGGCCAGGCGCTGTCTTACACCCCTCTGCCGCCAGATCATCCGGTTTATATTCTTTATTCGTCCGGTACAACGGGCAAGCCCAAATGCATTGTTCACGGTGCGGCCGGAATACTCGTTAACCATGCCAAAGAACTGATGCTGCACGGTGATATCGGCCCTGAAGACCGTTTCCTGTACTTCACCACCTGTGGCTGGATGATGTGGAACTGGCAGGCTTCAGTGCTGATGACGGGCGCTGCGGTTATCACCCTGGATGGCTCCCCCGGTTATCCGAGCCTGAGTTATTTGTGGGAAACCGTTGCAGAAGAACAGGTTACCCATTTTGGCACCAGTGCCCGGTTTATTGCTGAGTGCCGGAAAGCAGGGTTAAAGCCGGCACAAGAACGGAATCAGAGCAGCCTCCGGGTAGTGTTTTCCACTGGCTCGCCATTGCTGCCAGAAGATTACGACTGGATATACAGTGATGGCGCTCCCAAAGCCCTGCTTGGTTCTATCGCCGGTGGTACGGATATTTGTGGCTGCTTTGTAGGAAGCACTCCACTGCTGTCTGTCCGTCGCGGTGAAATCCAGTGTCGTTTTCTGGGTGTTGATGTGGTCGCCTATGGCGATGATGGCAAGCCGGTCAGTGAGGGTCGCGGCGAGCTGGTTTGTCGCCAGCCGATGCCGTCCATGCCGGTATGCTTCTGGGATGATCCCGGTGATGAACGCTACCGTGCAGCGTATTTTGAAACCTTTCCGGGCGTTTGGGCCCATGGTGACTTCGTTGAATTTACCGGGCACGGTGGCGCCATTATTTATGGCCGCTCTGACGCCACCCTTAACCCCGGTGGTGTCCGTATTGGCACAGCAGAAATCTACCGGCAGGTAGAAACGGTTACCGAGATAAAAGATAGCCTGGTGGTTGGCCGCCAGATTGACGGCGACGTTGAAGTGGTTTTGCTTGTGGTCCCGGCGGAGCACACGGAACTCACAGAGGAACTACTTAAGCGGCTCAAGTCCCGTATTCGGGAGGGTGCCAGCCCCCGGCATACGCCGAAACATATTGTGCAGGTAAATGACATTCCCTACACGCGCAGTGGCAAAAAAGTGGAGCTGGCGGTTGCCCGCCTGATTAATGGGTCAACCCGTTCAGAAAATCGAGACGCGCTGGCCAATCCGGAAACCCTGGATCATATTCGGAGTTGTTTGCAGGAAGCGGGACTGCTACCTGGATAATTCCGGGCCAGAAATTGCCCGGATACTGGATAGTTTCCTGAAATTGACCGGTTTTTGTCTCCAGTCAAGGATTTTAGCGGACTATTAGTCCGTGCTTATACTAAGATCGTAACCAGAATACCTTAGAAAATGGTATGTTACCGGGTCAAACAACGATTTCTGAAATCAGTCACGGCTGGGGCCAGATGTTCACAAGACAAGCAACCCCACCATGGCCGTCCTGAACCCTCCTATATAGCCCGAGGACGAAAATGACGTCATCTAAAGCAAAAATAATTTATACCCTGACAGACGAGGCTCCGGCGCTTGCTACCAGGTCTCTTCTGCCCATTCTGAAAACTTACGCCAAGCCGGCTGGTATTGTATTTGAAACCAGCGACATCTCTCTTGCGGCACGTATTCTGGCTAAATTTCCAGATTTTCTGGACGAAGATCAACGGGTTCCAGATGCCCTGACAGAACTGGGTGAGTACACCAAAAACCCGGAAGCCAATATTATCAAACTGCCGAATATCTCAGCTTCTATCCCTCAGTTGAGAGCAGCCATTAAAGAGCTGAACGGGCAGGGCTACAATGTTCCCAAGTACAAAGAAAGCCCGGCAACGGATGAAGAGAAGGAAATCCAGTCCCGCTATGCCAAGATTCTTGGCAGCGCGGTAAACCCCATTTTACGTGAAGGCAACTCAGACCGTCGTGCCCCGGCCGCTGTAAAAGCGTTTGCGCGCAAGTATCCCCATACCATGGGCGAGTGGAGCCCGGCGTCCCGCACTCACGTAGCCCATATGCGTGGTGGCGATTTTTACTCCAGCGAAGTATCCATAGTTCTGGATAAGGACACCAATGCACGCATTGTTTTTGAGAATAATAAAGGTGAGCAAACCGTTCTGAAAGCCGAGTTGCCATTGCTGGAAGGCGAAGTTCTGGACGGCATGTTCATGAGCAAGAAAGCGCTGGTTAAATTCTTCGAAGACGTTATTGACGATTGCGAAGCGACCGGTGTGATGTTCTCGCTGCACGTTAAAGCCACGATGATGAAAATCTCTCACCCGATTGTCTTTGGCCATGCGGTGAAAGTGTTTTATAAATCGTTGTTCGACAAGTACGGCGAGTTGTTCCAGGAAATTGGCGTTAATCCAAATAACGGTTTGTCATCGGTGCTTGAGAAGATTAAAAAGCTGCCGGAGTCCAAACAGGAGGAAATCCAGGAAGCACTTCATGCCTGCTACGCACAGCGTCCTGAGATCGCCATGGTTGATTCAGTAACGGGCGTTACCAACCTGCATGTACCAAGTGACATTATAGTTGACGCGTCGATGCCGGCCATGATCCGCAATTCCGGCAAAATGTGGGCCCGCGATGGCAAGCTGAAAGACACCAAGGCTGTTATGCCCGAGTCTACCTACGCAACCATCTATCAGGAAGTGATCAACTTCTGTAAAACCCACGGCGCGTTTGACCCAACCACCATGGGTACAGTGCCTAACGTTGGCCTGATGGCACAACAAGCTGAAGAATACGGCTCTCACGACAAGACCTTTGAAATCAAAGAAGATGGTGTGGTTCGTATCGTGGCTGAAGACGGCACCGTGCTGATCGAGCACAAGGTTGAGCAGGGTGACATCTGGCGCGCCTGTCAGACCAAAGATCTGCCAATTCGCGACTGGGTGAAACTGGCTGTCAGGCGTGCCCGGGCGTCTGGTATGCCTGCGGTTTTCTGGCTGGATGACGAGCGGGCCCACGATGCCCAGATGATCATAAAAGCCGAGAAATATCTGAAAGATCACGATACCGAAGGTCTGGACATTCGCTTCATGTCTCCGGTCCGGGCTATCCGATGGACAATGGAGCGCCTGATTCGCGGTCTTGATACCATTTCCGTTACCGGAAACGTACTACGCGATTACCTGACCGATCTGTTCCCGATTCTTGAGCTCGGCACCAGTGCCAAAATGCTGTCTATAGTGCCGCTCCTGAATGGTGGCGGGTTGTACGAAACCGGTGCTGGCGGCTCGGCACCCAAGCATGTACAACAGGTACTACAGGAAAATCACCTCCGTTGGGATTCTCTGGGTGAGTTCCTGGCTATAGCGGTGTCTCTCGACGAGCTTGGCGAAAAGAAAAATAATGACCGGGCCCGTCTGCTGGGTCAAACCCTGGATAAAGCAACCGAACGGTTGCTGGAAAATAACCAGACGCCTTCCCGGGTAACCGGCAAGCTGGATAACCGTGGCAGCCACTTCCACCTGGCGCGCTATTGGGCTGAAGCATTGGCCAGGCAGGATCAGGACAAAGAGTTGAAAGAGTTTTTTGCCAGGTTGTCCAAGCAACTCGAAGACAACAAAGATGTAATTCTTGAGGAAATGAGCGTTATCCAAGGCCACCCGGCTGATCTTGGCGGTTATTATCACCCGCACGAAGAGATGGTTACCAAGGTGATGCAGCCAAGCGACACCTTTAACAAGATTCTTGCAGATGCCCGCGCATCGGTGAAGTGATCCTGACAATAAAATGGCCGGGCCGCAAGCCCGGCCATTTTATTGGTTGCTCAGCCCTGCTGAAGCGGGGCAAACTGAGCCGCTGTCAGTGTTGCAAGATCGGCCGGCGAAAGTTCAATTTCCAGCCCACGGCGGCCCGCGCTTACGAAAATCGTGTTAAAGGCCTGAGCTGAACTGTCTATAAACGTTTTAAGACGCCTCTTCTGGCCAAGCGGGCTTACCCCGCCAAGAACATAGCCTGTACTGCGCTGAACATCGTTCGGATCTGCCATGGCAGCCTTTTTGCCGCCGGCGGCCCGTGCAATATGCTTCATGCTTAACATGCCAGCTACCGGTACTACCGCCACAACCAACTGCTTGTCATCAACCGTCACCACTAGGGTCTTGAAAACCTGCTGTGGGTCGGCCCCGGTTTTTTGTACGGCCTCATCGCCATAATGTTCATTGGACGGGTCGTGGTCATATTCGTGTATTCTGTGTGTTACGCCGGCTTTTTTTGCTGCGTTAATACCCGGGGTCATCTCGTCTCCTGCATTGGATTTAAAGCTGGAAGAACCTATCATAATCTCTATGACAGCAGGCGGGGTAGTTGCGCCGAATTGTACAGCGGTAGTTTGAAGTGGAGCGTCTGACGCTCATACCACAAAACCCCGGCCAATGCAGAGGTGCTACCAGATAATGAGAATAGATAAAACAAACGTCTGAAAAGGTGTATCCAGATGAATCGATTGGCCCGTCGTGCCCTGCACGCTTGTTATGTTCCCAGGGATCTGGCGTCAATTACCTTTCGCGACTCTGCGGGAGAGAATCCATCAGCGGTGGGTGTCAGCACCGATGTCACAGATGCGATCTGGCGCAGTGTCGAAGCACTGTACAAAACCGGCGTTCATCCGGGTATCCAGCTCTCCGTGCGCCATCGCGGAGAACAGATACTGCACCGGGCAATAGGTCACGCCCGCGGCAATGGGCCAAACGACCCGGCAAATGCGGTAAAAGTACCAATGACCACCGACACACCCTTTTGCTACTTCTCAGCCTCCAAAGCTGTTACCGCGCTGTTGATGCATATGCTATCGGAACAGGGGCTGGTTAATCTGATGGATCCCGTGGCCTATTATTGCCCCGAGTTTGCCCAAAATGGAAAGCGCACCATTACGGTCCATCAGATTCTGTCTCACCGGGGTGGCATACCGGCTATTTCCAAAGAAACTCCCATAAAGGTGTTGTGGAACCGGGATGAAATGTGGCGCCTTCTGTGTGAGGCCAGAGCGGTTCAGGTAGATGGATCAAAGGTTGCCTACCATGCCATTACCGGTGGATTTGTATTGCAGCGGGTACTGGAGAAAGTAACCGGCGATACCATCGAGAACTACCTGGACAAACATCTGCGCCAACCTATGGGCATGAAATGGTTCACTTTTGGTATTGAGCCCGGCGAACTGTCTGAGCTTGCCTCTAATTATGCCACCGGCCCTACTCCGCCTTTTCCGGTGTCCTGGATAGTAAACCGGGCATTGGGTGGTGATATTCGCCAGGTGGAGCAGGTAACCAATGATCCGCGCTTCCAGGAAGCCGTTATTCCAGCGGGAAATCTGTGTGGCACCGCTGAAGAAATGGGCCGGTTCTTTCAGATGATGCTCAATGGCGGAGTTTGGAATGGTAAGCGGGTTTGCAGTGAAATAACCGTACGCCGAGCGATTCAGCAATTCGGAGCCTTGCAAATAGATCGTACCATGATGCTGCCCATGCGTTTCAGCGCCGGATTGATGCTTGGTGGTGACCCGGTAGGATTGTGGGGACAGCAGAGCCGCTACGCGTTTGGTCACGTTGGTTTGATCAACAAGTTTTGCTGGGCCGACGCTGCCAGAGACATATCGGTCAGCCTTCTGAATTCAGGCTTCCCGATAGTCGGGCACCATTTACCGGCCCTGACAAAGTTTGTCTATACCGTCGGTAAAAGTTTCCCGGTTATCCCCGAGGCAGATCGACCCTTAAGCGCGGCCTGAACCGCGCTTTACATAGTGCGTAACTGCGCTTCCAGAATGCCCAGCACAGACGACAGAATGTCCCGAAAATCTGTCAGTGTCTGGGTTCTCTGAATCACCTCCTCCCGGTTCTCATCCAGGCGTTCCAGTTTTGGAACCACGCGACGAATCCCCTCGGTAATTACCTCATAGGGGTAGTGATGATCCTGAATGCTCAATTTGTTAATTTCTGACACTTCCTGGCTGAAGATGCTGATGATGTCGTAGAGCATATCCTTGTGCCTGATGCTGCTGGCCTCCCAATAGGCGTCGTCAAGCAACTCTAGCAATAACATATACTCTCGAAGGGTGTCGGCAACGGACGTCTGGATTAAGCTCATAGGCAACTGTTCATCTTTAGTGGATTGTTAGCGATTAAAACGAACTATAGCAGGGGATTGAGTGAACAAACTGAAACCTAATTCATTTTTGTTGCACTTTGTCAGACAGTTGTGCAAACTCAAAGCTAAAGGATGTAAGCTTATAACAACTCAATGGATGAGAGACACAATGGACAAATACGCCCCATCTTGGCAAGAGTGCACTGGCCGTGCCGTGAAGCTTGATCAGCACGACAGTGTGCGCAGCCATGTGCAGCAGCAAGTCAGATCCGAAGTTGAGCAACTGGAGCGCCGGATTGAAACCCTCCGGTTGGCAAAAGCCCCCCATACAGCCATCATGATTTCCGCTTATGAGCGAATGATCAGCCAGAAAAAGGGCTTTTTACAGCGCTGGAACATGAATAACAGCAGCTTTTACTGACGGTTTGGCATGGCAATGGTTGGGTACTCTGCAAATTTTGAGCGGTCATCGTTGTATCCGCAGTAGTCAAGATTTCTCGTATTCTTGCCACCCACAAGAATGCTGGGTGGCTCATCTTTGGACATAAAAACCTGAAGGTGCTGTGGTTTGTAATGCAGCACTGCCTTGATACAGTCAGGCTGTATCCCTCCAATAGTGATCCCAGATACGTTTGTTAGTGTAAGTGAGTCTTTTTGATACTCGGAGAATGTCTGACCATCGACAGTAATTTGTGTCTCAACAAAGACCTGCAGCAACTCGAGATTGCCTTTGGTTCGGCCAGTCATGCTGGTGGCCGCGTACTCCGGCTGATTAAATCCGCTTGCTCCAAAGTTTTGCCTTGTAAAACGACCGCTCCAACTGGCGCTGGCAAGTTCAACTGAAGCGGTTTCTGGCGGCGGTGGTGGTGTAGCAACAAAGAGAGTGGCTCTGAACACTCTTCCACCATTTAAGTTTGGGTTGTAAGTCCAGTCGAGCATGGGGTAAGTCCAGGCTCTGTCTTCCGGTGGAATGCTCAAGTCGTCCTCGTCTTCTGGCTCAGAGAAGCGAGTGAGAGCATTGTTGGCCGGTGTGTTGTAACGAGCAGACTCTCCGTCTCTGATTGCTCGTACCATCAGTTGTCGGCCTTCATTGAAGTTTCCTACTCGTCCGGAGCGGATCATCTCGCCCATCAGGTCAATCGGATTACGCACACTGATGTAATCGGTGCCGTCATTATTCGGGACCGCACCAATGAACACGTCAAGGTGCCTTCGCAAAAGAGTGGCAAGGCCGTTATCCCCGCCTGCGGTGGCCGGCTGTATGCCACGATAGAAGTCACGAAACACCGTGTACTGCAAAACAGAATCAAGTCCTTCTGTATCGGTCAGGGTTAGTG
>DATJDA010000334.1:0-18952 GCA_035497695.1 Marinobacter sp.
GATCTTGAGCGCTGGTTTACGGCACTGAACACACTGCCCGCACTGGCTAACCTCCACTGGAATTTGGATACACCTGCCATCACACTGGCTTCCGGTGATGCACTGTCTGAAGACCAAAAGGGACAACTGGAGTCTGGCCTCAGAGGCCTTATGCCCTGGCGAAAAGGCCCTTTTGATTTTTTTGGTACTTATATTGACACTGAATGGCGTTCAGACTGGAAGTGGGACCGGGTCTCTCCTTACCTTTCTGATCTTTCCGGCCGAAGAATTCTTGACGTAGGCTGCGGATCCGGATACCACTGCTGGCGAATGCTGGGCGAAGGCGCGAAGCGAGTTATCGGTATAGATCCCGGTTTACTGTTCATGTTTCAGTTTCTCGCGGTTAAACGTTACCTTGGGGATGTACCCGTAGATTTGCTGCCGATACGGATGGAAGATCTGCCCGATAACCTCGAGATGTTTGACACCACGTTTTCAATGGGTGTTCTATACCATCGCCGCTCCCCAATTGATCATCTGCTCGAGCTGAAAAACACGCTGCGCAAGGGCGGTGAACTGGTGCTTGAAACGTTGGTGGTCGATGGGCCGGAAGGCTTCAGCCTGATGCCTGAGGACAGATATGGCCAGATGCGCAATGTCTGGTTTTTACCCAGTTGCGATACTCTGATGCGCTGGGCAGACCGGGCAGGATTCTGTAATGCACGAGTTGTCGATGTAACTGACACAAGCACAGATGAGCAGCGCAGTACCGACTGGATGCGCTTCAACTCCCTGCAGGACTTTCTCGATCCGGACGACCCTAGCCGTACTGTAGAAGGGTATCCAGGCCCCAAACGAGCCATAATAATTGCAGAAAAGCCCTGATAAAGAAAAGCCGCCATGCAGGTACCTGTATGGCGGCTTTTGGCTGTTCTTATTACTCAGTTATCAAACGGGTGACGCAAGGTGATTGTTTCTATACGATCCGGCCCCGTGGAAATAATGTCGATCGGCGCTTCGATCTGCTCTTCCAGAAAATGGATGTACGCTTTTGCGTTGTCTGGCAACTGATCAATATCCGTCAGACCAACCGTACTTTCGCTCCAGCCTGGCAGTTCCGCGTACACTGGTTCGATTTCATTATAGGTATCGCAACCAATGGGTGGCCGGGTGAGTTCTCCATTCTTCGTCTTATAACCGACACACACCTTAACGGTTTCCATGCCGTCCAGAACATCCAGCTTGGTCAGGCAGATCCCAGACACGCTGTTGATCTGAATCGCATGGCGAAGTGCCACCGCATCAAACCAGCCACAACGCCGTGCACGACCGGTTGTGGTGCCCACCTCATTGCCTTTTATAGCCAGATGCTGGCCCATTTCGTCAAACAGTTCTGTGGGGAAGGGACCCGCACCCACACGGGTGGTATACGCCTTGGTGATACCGAGTACATAGTCCAGAAACAACGGTCCAAATCCCGAGCCTGTTGCAGTGCCACCGGCGGTTGTGTTCGACGATGTTACGTATGGGTAGGTGCCCAGATCAATGTCCAGCAAAGAGCCCTGAGCGCCTTCAAAGAGTATGTTTTCACCACGCTTGCGGAAATCGTGCAGTATGTCGGTAACATCCGCTGCCATAGGCATAATTTCCTTGCCCATTTCCAGAAGCTCTTTCAGAGCTTCATCTATATCTACCGGCTCTTCCTTGTAGTATTCCGTCAGCACAAAGTTGTGAAAGGACATGATATCCCGCAGCTTGGCCTCAAACGCAACCGGGTCTCGCAGATCATCCAGACGAATGCCGCGGCGGGAAGCCTTGTCTTCATAGGCCGGACCAATACCACGACCGGTGGTGCCGATTTTATCATCACCACGAGCATGTTCCCTTGCCACGTCCAGACGGACATGCGTGCTCAGAATAAGAGGGCATGCAAGGCTGATACGCAGGCGGTCACGTACAGCAATACCGTTAGCTTCCAGTTGATGAAGCTCTTTCAGCAGAGCTTCCGGTGATACGACAACACCGTTACCAATCAGACAATGCACGTTTTCGCGAAGTATACCGGATGGAATCAGGTGCAAGGCTGTTTTCTTGCCTTCAATAACCAGCGTGTGGCCAGCATTGTGGCCGCCCTGGAACCGCACAACGGCTGACACCTTGTCTGTTAACAGATCAACGATCTTGCCCTTGCCTTCATCACCCCACTGGGTCCCCAGCACAACAACGTTTTTACCCATGATTCTCTCTCAGTACGGGCACTCTGAAAGGAGTGCGTCGCCAGTTTAGTCTGCCAGTACGTTCACTAAAGCCTGAAAAGCCTTAGTCCAGCATCTCAACGACCCATTGGTCGCCCTGTTTAACCAATTTCCGGTCACAGCCTTTTGTGGCCGGATCACAGTTCTTATCTTCTGGCAACGCGCAAATAACCGTTTCGGTCATACGCAGCCCTGAAATAACACCCGTCAGTGCCGGATCTGCATCGGCCGGCGCCCAAACTGCCCCTGAACGCTTTTGAACACGCTCACCCAATGCCACCAGTGCCCGGATATCAAGACTAAACCCTGTTGCCGGACGGGCACGTCCAAAATCGCTGCCAATGGCATCGTAACGCCCACCTTTGGCAACGGCATCTCCGTGGCCCGGAACATAGGCAGCAAAGATCAGCCCGGTGTGGTAGTTGTAACCCCGGAGCTCACAAAAATCGAAACCAAAACTGATTTCCGGATAGTCCCGGAACAGCATGTCAGATACACGCTCCAGCTGGTCCAGCGCCGCTTCAAGATTTGCAGAAGCTCCCAGAAGAATTCTGCGGGCCTCATCCAAAGCCTCTGGCCCACCACTAACCCCGGCGAGTTCGCGCAGGCGCGCGCCGGATGAGTTTGCGGGGCAGTCTCCCAGCAGATTATTCAGTTCGGGGACCGATTTTCGGGCCATCGCATCAAAAATAGCAGCTTCCGTTTTGCGATCAAATTCACCTTCAGCAATCAGGCTCTCGTAAATTGAGACATGAGCAAGATCGAGATGAATCCGCGGCAAACCCGCAACCTTCAGCGTTTCCAGCATCAGGTTGATAATTTCCATATCAGCCGCTTCAGACTCACTGCCAAACAACTCACAACCCGCCTGAATGGGTGTCCGGCCAGTGAGCATGTGTCTGGGCCGTGTATGCAGAACATGGCCAGCGTAGCACAGGCGGGTAATGCCCTCCTGGCCAAGCGTATGGGCGTCAATTCTGGCCGCCTGGGGCGTCATATCCGCACGAACCCCCATCATTCTGCCTGTCAGCTGATCTGTCAGCTTGAAAGTTTGCAACTCCAGATCATGCCCGGTGCCGGTAAACAGGGATTCGAGATATTCGATCAGGGGCGGGATTACCAGTTGATAACCCCAGCGCTGACAGGTGTCCATTATGCCCCTGCGCAGGGATTCGATCCGTCCGGCCAATGGCGGCAGAATGTCTTCCACCCCATCGGGCAGTAACCAGCGATCAGATACTGTCATGAGATTAAATTGTCCGTCAGACCCATCCGGCACGATCGCCGCAGGGGTTACACAGGATTAAAGGCGAATTCCGGGAAAATAAAGCCCGAAGCAAAACCGTCAAAATTCTACACGTTTAGCCGACACAAAAAAACCGGAATACCGAGGTATTCCGGTTTTTCGTTTTCTGGCATCAAGCCTCAGCGAGCACCCTGAGGATCTTTCAGGAACCTCATGAAATCGCTGTCAGAACTGATGACCATCATATCACTCTTGTCGGCAAAGGTTTTCTGGTAGGCCTCCAGACTGCGATAAAAGCTATAGAACCCTATGTTCGAGCCAAAGGCATCTGCGTAAATCTTTGCCGCCCGGCCATCGCCCTCACCCCGGGTTGTCTCGGATTCCGCAAAGGCTTCCGCCAGTATCACCGTGTGCTGGCGATCCGCATCGGCACGAATACCTTCGGCCAGCTCTTTACCACGGGAACGGAATTCCTGAGCCAGTTTTTCACGCTCAGTTGCCATTCGACGATAAACACTCTGGCTGACTGAGCCAGGCAATTCAATCGCCTTGATCCGCACATCCACAACCTCCAGACCAAACTCTTTTACTGATGTTTCGTTAACCCGCTCACGAAGTTTGTGCATCAGTTCATCGCGCTGGCCAGATACCACCTCGTGCATGGTGCGAATACCAAACTCATCC
Source organism: Marinobacter sp. (assembly GCA_035497695.1). GTDB lineage: Bacteria > Pseudomonadota > Gammaproteobacteria > Pseudomonadales > Oleiphilaceae > Marinobacter. The sequence goes on from DATJDA010000334.1 coordinate 4,165, forward strand.
CGAAGACCGTTATCTACCCGGGATGTCAACAGCGACTGAGCCCGGAACTCATCACCACCGGTAGCCCGATAGAACTGATCCACATCACGGATTTTCCAGGCAATGTAGGAATCCACATCAAGCGGCTTTTTCTCCACCGTAAGGTACTGACGCGACGGAAGATCCGTGGTCAGAACCCGGATATCAAACTGCCGGACCTGATCCATTACCGGCACTTTGAAGTGAAGGCCTGCGTGAATGTCTGTCTCAACCAGCTCACCAAAGCGCAGCATCACTCCGCGATGGGTTTCCGGAATAATGTAAACACTGGACAATACCAACAGCATAACGATCAGGGCACCAGCGAGGCCCACTACACCTTTAGGTCCCATTATCTGCTCCTCCGTGTACTGGCATCCTGTCTGGAGCGAAGCTCCCTGACGACCTGATCTGTCAGATCCTGAATGTCGGCCTGGTCACTGCTATCCGCCGTCGACTGATTTGAAGAGCGGGCTCCTCCGCCCTGTGCCAGACGGTCCAGTGGCAGGTACAACATATTATTGTTGCCTTCCGTATCCACCAGAATTTTACTGCTGTTAGACATTACCGTTTCCAGCGCTTTCAGATACATGCGCTCCCGGGTAATCTCCGGCGCCTGCTCATAAACGGCCAGTAACTGTAAATAACGGGCGGTTTCACCGCGTGCACGATCAATAACCTGTTGCTTATAGGCGCTGGCTTCTTCGATCATGCGCTGGGCCTGCCCGCGAGCCTCAGGAACCACTCTGTTGCGGTACTTTTCGGCTTCTTCTTTTACCCGTTGCTCGTCTTCACGAGCACGCTGAACTTCGCGGAAACTCTCCTGGACCGCTGCCGGTGGCTGAGTGCTTTCCACGTTCACCCGAACAATTTCCAGCCCGGTACCGTACTCTTCCAGAAAGTTCTGGAGGCGTTTTTCGATACGAACGGCCAATTCCGCACGGCCTTCCGTCAACACATCGTCCAGGGACGAGCTGCCAACTTCATGACGCAGTGCACTGTCCGTGGCAAATGCCAGAGCCTGATTCGAATCCCGCACATTCAACACATAAGATTTAGCATTACCAACGCGGTACTGAACCTGAAGATCCACTGTTACCAGGTTCTCATCCTGAGTCAGCATCTGACCACTGGACTCGGCGGTACGTACGCTGGTTACGCGTACTTTGGTGACATCATCAATCAATGGCACCTTAAAGCGCAGACCCGGGCCTTCCGTTTTGTTGAATTCACCGAAGCGCAAAACAACCGCACGCTCCTGAGCATCCACCTTATAAAACGACTGGTATACAACATAGCCAACGACAAGAATACCGATGAGGGCCAGAACGGCACCAAACCCACCAGTGTTGCTGCCACCGCTTCCGCCAGACTTTCCGCCCGGTTTTCCGCCTTTGCCGCCAAGCATCTTGTTCAGCTTCTCGAGGCCTTTTTTCAGTGCCTCATCGAGATCTGGCGGCCCCTGATCATTGCCGCGACGACCACCGCTACCCCATGGGTCGTTGTCGTTGCGGTTTCCACCCGGTTCATTCCAGGCCATAGTGCTCTCCGTTCCTGACTTATAGAATGGCTGCAAATACTAGGGATTTATCAGCGTCCCGGCAATAGCTCACTGGTTTTCAGGTGTGCTTATCATCAAGACGAACTGATGTTTCGTTTACTCCGGCACGGCTTAACAGTTGACGCCAGTCCCGGTTCTGTAACCGAATTTCCAGCAAAGTGTCCCCTGCTTCCCGGTGTTCTTCGCTAAGCACAGAATCTGCCTCGTGTAGCAAAGCTCGTAGTTTACCGTCTGCCGGGCCAAGCAAAATAAAGTGATGAACCACATCCTCTGCCAGGCGCTCGACCATTGCATCAAAAAGGTCATCCAGGCCCTGCCCTGTCACGGCAGACACCCACACCCGGACGGGTACGCCTTCTTCATTGCGATCAATGCGTGGTACAAAATCGTCCAGCAGATCAATTTTATTGAACACTTGCAGAATTGGTATGTCATCGGCACCTATTTCTGCCAGTACCTGTTCTACCTGCTCGATGTTTTCATCCCGCCGGGTGTCAAAGCAGTCAACAACGTGCAGCAGCAATGTTGCTTCGGCTGTTTCCTCAAGTGTTGCGCGGAACGCCTCCACCAGTTTGTGGGGCAGGTGGCGAATAAAGCCCACTGTATCAGCCATAACAACCGGCCCGATATCGGGCAACTCCAGCCGTCGCAAGGTCGGATCCAGTGTCGCAAACAGTTGGTCGGCTGTATAGACACTGGCGGTGGTCACTTTGTTGAATAGTGTGGATTTACCGGCGTTTGTATAGCCTACCAGCGACACGGTTGAAATATCAGCACGCATACGTGCACGTCGACCCTGATTCCGCTGACTCCGCACCTTTTCCAGCCGCTTATGGATGGACTTTATTCTTGCCCTGAGCAATCTGCGGTCGGTCTCAAGCTGGGTTTCGCCCGGGCCACGAAGACCTATACCGCCCTTTTGGCGCTCAAGATGCGTCCAGCCCCGGATTAGGCGGGTGGATATATGCTCAAGCTGAGCGAGCTCTACCTGTAACTTGCCTTCATGGGTTCGAGCCCGTTGCGCAAAAATGTCGAGAATAACCCCGGTTCTGTCCAGTACCCGGCATTGCAGTTCCCGCTCAATATTGCGCTCCTGACTAGGGCTCAGGGCATGATTGAAGAGAATAACATCTGCCCCGTGAGCGTTCATGGCGTCTCTGATTTCTTCAAGCTTGCCTTCGCCCACAAACAGTCGCGGGGTGGGCATCTTTCGCGTACCTGTCACCATGGCCGCCGGCTCAACGCCTGCAGAGCTCACCAACTCCCGAAACTCGTCCGGGTCTTCAGTATTAACATGAGAAGTGAAGTTAATGTGAACCAGAATCGCTTTCTCACCGACATCGGGACGTTCAAACAAGTGATTTCAGCTCCGAAACAGTCAGACTATCTGCATTATAAAAACAAACACCCGCCTTCGTCCGAACCTTCAGGCTCTTCTGAAACGCGGGTGGCAATACCGGAAAACCGGCCAACTCAGATCTCAGACTCACCTTCACCTTCCGGGTTCTGCTGCGGAAGGCGAACATTACGAGCAGGAACCACAGTAGAAATTGCGTGTTTGTAGACCATCTGGCTTACCGTATTCTTTAATAAAATTACAAATTGATCAAACGACTCTATCTGACCCTGAAGCTTGATACCGTTGACCAGAAAGATAGAAACCGGAATGCGTTCCTTGCGCAAGGCATTGAGGTAAGGGTCTTGTAACGAATGCCCTTTTGACATGTGTATTCTCCTGTTTTTTTAATAAATGCAAATCGTCATTGTTCAACGTTAAATGTGGTGTGTAATCTAATATATTTCAAGGCCGATTCGACGATATGCTCATCGTCACTATCCAGCCAACTCACATCAGACCACTTTCGCAACCAGGTTAACTGTCTTTTTGCCAGTTGGCGTGTAGCCGCAATGCCCTTGCTTACAAATTCCTCATTGTCGTATTCGCCGGCAAGGTAACCCCACGCCTGGCGATAACCGACACAACGCATAGATGGAAGGTCAGGGTGCAGATCGCCCCTGGCCATCAGCGCTTGTACTTCATCAAGGAACCCGGCCCTCAGCATTTCCATAAAACGAACGCGGATTCTTTCATGAAGGACCTGACGCTCAGGCGGTGCCACCGCCAGTTGCGTTACAGTATACGGTAGCGAGCTGGCTTCGTCTGCCTGCCATTGTGTGAAATAGGTGTAATCCTCAACACATTCATCGGGTTTGCTCTCTGCAGGCATGGAATCTGACTGCCAGAATGATGAAATCGGTTTATTGGTGAGACGAAGCACCTCAACGGCCCGAATCAGGCGCTGACGATTATTAGGATGAATCAGGCGCGCGGCTATCGGATCTTTTTCTTCCAGCTCTGCATAAAGCGTGCTCCAGCCCAGTTGCTCAGCCTCCTGTATAAGTAACTGACGCAACCCAGGGCTCGCCGGAGGCAGTCCGGACATACCGTGCAGCAGCGCCTTGAAATACATCATGGTTCCACCAACCAGCAACGGAATTCGGCCCGCAGCACTAATTTTAGCCATTTCAGCCAGCGCGTCTTTGCGAAAATCTGCAGCAGAGTAGGTGTCTGCCGGATCACAGATATCAATCAAACGATGGGGCGCCAGGGCAAGCTCTTCAGGAGATGGTTTCGCGGTGCCTATGTTCATCTGCCGGTAAATCATGGCGGAATCAACACTGATGATATCGCAAGGCAGAAAATGACAAAGTTTCAGGGCCAGATCTGTTTTACCAGACGCCGTAGGACCCATCAGGAAAATAGCCAGCGGCTTGTCAGAATGCTGACTTTCTTGCTCAACCATGGGCTGTCAGCGACCTCGCAGAAACAGCTTGTCCAGCTCGGACAGGGTAACTACCGTCCAGGTGGGCCGTCCGTGGTTACACTGGCCACTGCGCTCGGTGGCTTCCATGTCTCGCAACAGGGAATTCATTTCCGGAATGGTCAGTTGTCGATTAGCCCGGACAGAGCCGTGACACGCCATAGTACCAAGCAATTCATGGGTTACTGCCTCAACACGATCGCTCTGGCCGTGCTCAATCAGGTCTGCCAGCACATCACGAACCAGTTGTTCTGTATCAGCACCCCGCAACAATGCCGGAACCTGGCGAATGGCCAGGGTCTCCGGCCCAATACGCTCAATCTGCAAGCCTACCTGCTGCAATTCGCTGCCATGGCTTTCCACCAGTGCAGCCTCTTTTTGACTGACCGCCAGTGACAAAGGCACCAGCAAAGGCTGGCTCTTCAGGTTTTGGTCCGCAAGGGCCAGCTTCATTCGCTCATAGGTAATGCGCTCGTGGGCAGCATGCATATCAACGACAATTAGCCCGGTCCGGCCCTGAGCGAGAATATAAATACCATGCAACTGGGCTATCGCGTAGCCCAGTGGTGCCTCGTCATTGCTCTCTGCCGGTGCCCCCGCCAATGCACCGGGATCGGCGGTGCTGACTTCAACACCTCCGCCAGCGCCCAGTGAATTATAGAAGGCCATCTGGTCACTGGCATGCCAACCTTCCCGGGGGCGGATATCAGGAGAGCCACCTGGTGAATATGACGTGGGCGCCAGGCCTGCCGTTTGGCCAGCCCAGTGGTTGCCCGGTGTGCCGGCAGCAATCAACTCTGGCGCTGCCGATTGCTCTCGCCCAAAGGATTGGGCCACGGCACCTCGCAGATGGTCATCCGGGCGCACATCAGCCAACGCCTTGTGCAGCGTGCGGAAGATAAAATCATGCACCAAACGACCATCGCGAAAGCGCACCTCATGCTTGGTGGGGTGTACATTCACATCAACAGTTGCGGGATCCACTTCAAGATAGAGTACGAAAGCCGGATGGCGATTATTGTATAGCACATCCCGATAGGCCTGCCGCACGGCGTGGGCTACAAGCCTGTCCCTGATGACACGGCCATTCACAAAGAAGTACTGCAGGTCAGACTGACTGCGGGAGAAAGTTGGCAAGGCTACCCAGCCCCACAATCTCAAACCGATAGCCTCAGCTTCTATCACGACAGCGTTGTCAATAAACTGCTGCCCGCACAATGCGGCGATACGACGTTCTTTATCCAGAGCGGTCTCGGCCGGCCTCAGGCTTTGCACGGCCCGCTGGTTATGATGAAGTGTAAAACCTGCATTAAACCTGCCCAACGCCTGGCGCCGCACACACTCTTCCACATGATTGAATTCGGTTTTCTCGGTACGCAGGAATTTACGACGGGCCGGTGTATTAAAAAACAGATCGCGGACTTCTACTGTGGTGCCCACGGGATGTGCTGCAGGTGATATCCGCGCGTCCATGTCGCGCCCTTCCACCTCTACTTTCGAGGCTGCCTCCTGCCCGTCTGTCCGGGACGTTAGTGTTAACCGGGAAACAGAGCTGATGCTGGCCAAAGCTTCGCCACGAAACCCCAAAGAAGCAACCGCTTCAAGATCATCAAGACTGGTAATTTTACTGGTGGCATGGCGACTTAACGCCAATGGCAGATCACTTTCCGCGATACCGCTGCCATTATCCCGGACCCGGATAAGCCTGGCGCCACCTTGCTCTATTTCAATATCAACCCGGGTGGCCCCGGCATCCAGTGCGTTCTCAATCAGTTCTTTTACAACGGACGCCGGACGTTCCACCACCTCGCCAGCGGCAATCTGGTTAGCCAGCCGTGGCGAGAGTAATTGAATAGAGGGCATATTAAGAGCCAACCTCCTGATCAGGATGAGGGAATACGAATGGTTTGCCCTACCATAACACGGTCATTACTCAGGCCGTTATACTGCATCAGCTCACTGACAGTTGTCTGGGTTTGCCGGGCCACTCCGGAAAGCGTATCGCCGGTCTGGATCCGGTACTGGCCAACACTGCCACTGGCATCCTGGTGATGCTTCTGCCAGGCCAGTAAAGTACCTGGTGGGGGAGTTTTGCGAAAATAATCGTCTACTCCGTTTCGGATGGCGATTGCGAGTTTGTTTCGGTACGCCTCTGTTGACAGGTTCTTTTCTTCCTGAGGGTTAGAAATAAAGCCTGCCTCAATCAGAATGGACGGAATATCCGGCGACTTGAGCACAACAAATGCTGCCTGCTCTACGCCGGACTTGTGTAGCTGCGCCACAGTGCCGATCTTACCCAGTACAGAGCTGCCAACACCCAGGCTGGCATTGATACTTGCAGTCATGGACAGATCAAGCAGCACACCAGCCAGCGTGTCATCCCGGCCATCCAGAGAAACACCGCCGGTCAGATCGGCACGGTTTTCACTCTGCGCCAGCCAGCGCGCTGTTTCACTGGTTGCCCCTCGCTGAGATAATGCAAATACGGAGGCCCCTCTGGGCTGCGAGGTTCGAAAGGCATCCGCATGTATGGAAATAAACAGATCCGCATTGTACTTTCTTGCCAGCAATGTGCGATCACGAAGCCCGATGTAGTAGTCCCCCGTCCGGGTAAGCTTGGCAACATAACCAGGCTGGTCATTAATCAGTTTCGCCAGCGTTTTTGCTATTTTCAGCACTACGTCTTTTTCATGGGTGCCCCGAGGGCCGATTGCGCCCGGATCTTCACCCCCGTGACCCGCATCAATAACCACAACCACGTTGCGTTTATCGGTTGCGCTCTGGGAAATAACAGCCTTGGCAGCCTTTTCCAAACGGCTGCCGCCTTCATCAATCAGATCAACCACCAAGCGATGGCCGTACTGATCATTAGGCTCTAACTGAAAGCTACGAGGTTTGATATTGTTTTCAAGATCAAGAACTACCCGCAAATCTGTGCCGTTTCTAGGAGCACTGCGAATACGACGAATCGGACTGCCCGAAAGATCCAGCTTGCTCAGGTCTGCCTTCAGGTCTGCATTTTTCAGATCGATAACCAGACGGGGTGGCGATGTCAGTGTAAAGACATTGTGGCTCACCTTGCCTGCTGTATCGAGCACCAGCCGGGTGTGGTCCGGAGCCGGCCAGACCCGCGCACTCTCTACCCGGGTTCCAGCCTCTGCCATCAGAGACAGGGACAGTAAAACAGCCATCGCTGTCGTCACCAGGCCTTTGAGATATAATTTGACTGTCGTCATACCGCATTCCCGTTAATCATAGCTGCCATCCCGGGCGGTTGAATTTAATGTTCAAGCCCGAAAAGCTCCAGTTTATTCAGCACGGTTTCCCCCAGGGAGGAGTGAGCTCGGATCGAGGCGGATCGCCCCTCCCCTTCACATTCAAGGTGTATTTCTATATCCGGCTCTGGTAACAGACCCTGGCCGCGTTCTGGCCATTCAATCAGGCACAGGTTCTGGCCAGAAAAATAATCCCGTATGCCCATGTACTCCAACTCTTCCGGATCACGAACACGATAAAGATCAAAGTGATAGGCGGGTGGCTGTAAGTGTTCGTAAGGCTCAACCAGAGTATATGTCGGGCTTTTTACCGCGCCCTCATGGCCCAGACCACGCATTACACCGCGGCTCAAGGTGGTTTTTCCCATACCGAGATCACCATCCAGAAACACGATCAAACCCTGCCCCAACGCGACAATCTGTTTTGCCAACTCCCGGCCCAGCTTTTCAGTTTCTGCCTCTCCTCTCAAAAACAGGCGGCGTTTGCTATCGACAACAGCCATTACTCCTCCCGGGCCCGGGTCGCTGATGGCTCTGCGTCGCGAAACACCAAAGGCAACGCATCTATAACATCTCCGGGTATCAAACCTATATAGCCTTTATGCACCGAAGCGCGATTGGCAGCCGCAAGGTGCACAGCCGCACCTATGGCGGCAGCCCTCCCGGGATTACCCATCTGTGCATAAAGCGCACCAATAACACCTGATAACACATCACCCATACCTCCGGTGGCCATGCCAGGATTACTGCCATTAATAATGTTTACGGTCGCTTTCCCCGAAGAAATCACTGTACCTGCACCTTTCAGAAGGACGGTTCCTCCAAATATACCCTGCAGCGATTTGGCTGCAGCCACCCGGTCGGCCTCTACATCGGGCACACTGCACCCCAGCAATCTGGCGGCCTCGCCCGGATGGGGCGTCAGTATATGGTTATTTGCCGGAACCGGAACCCGTGATGACAAAAGATTCAGGGCATCGGCATCCAGTACCTGAGGTTTGTTACTGGCAGCAACCTGCTCAAGCATCTGCTGACCCCAGGCATTACGCCCCATACCTGGCCCGCATACAATAACGGTGGCCGACTCAATGAGTGACGACAATTCAGACCCATGGATCACTCCATGAACCATAACCGACGGGCACCTCGCCAACGCCGCTGTTATATGCTCCGGGCGAGTGGCCAGGGAAACCAGGCCAGCCCCGGACCGGGATGCGGCCTCTGCCGCCATCAGGCCGGCACCACCAAAGCCACGATCCCCCGCTACAATCAACACGTGGCCAAAACGCCCTTTGTGAGCACTCGCCGGCCGCGCCGGCAACCAGGACATAACCGTGGACCAGTCCAGACGAGTCGCCAGAGGTTGCTGGCCGCTGCCAATAACGCCCTGCTCTGTGTTTAGTGATTCAAACACCAGATCACCACATGCAGCAACACCCTGCCCAGTGAGCAAGCCGGCCTTAAGGCCAATAAAGGTGACCGTCGCAGCAGCCTTGATAACTTTGCCCTCTGCAGCACCCGTGGTAGCGTTAAGCCCGGAGGGTACATCTATAGCCAGAATTGGTACCCCAGACTGATTACAACGGCCTATAACTGCAGCAATCGGTTCTCGTGCTGCTCCGGATGTACCGGTGCCCAGCATGGCGTCAACAATCAGCTTCGCCTGGCTGAACAGATATTCCAGTTCCGTTGTGGAAATAGCATCAAGCTCTTGCACCTGAACGCCATCCGCCACAGCCTGCTGCCAGGCTTTGTTGGCATCTCCGGATAATTTTTCAGGCGGGGCTACGGCAATACACATAACCGCTATATTATGGCGTCTGGCGCTGGCGGCGATCAGATACCCATCACCACCATTATTGCCAGCACCACACAAAACCAGAATCGGGCTTTGCTCTGGCCAGGCACGTATCAGATAACGAAACGCAGAATGGGCGGCCCGCTGCATGAGCTCAAATCCGTCAACACCTTGCTGCTCAATCACATAGCGATCAATTTCCCGCACAGCCTCGGCGGAAAATAGCGCTTCTGGTAAACTGTTCACAGCGAACGGCGGCATAACTCTGTGCTCTTGTTACAGAAACCGGTTTAAGTACTATAGCCAGCTATTTGTAAAGCATAGCAAAATAGAAAAAAAGGTCATAACTTAATCAGATTAAAATTTGTCAGTGCGGCTAATCATTCAGCTACCTGATAACACTGCAGGCCATATGAATACGACTTCTGACACCTACGATGACTCAAAGGACATGGCTGAGCTTGCCGAAAATGTCCGCCTGTGGGCAATTGAACTGGGCTTTTCTGCCGTGGGAATAACCCTTCCCGACACGGGCGAGCACGCCGAACGTCTTCAGAGCTGGTTGAAAGAAGGCTACCAAGGCGACATGGAGTACATGGGACACCATGGTGATAAGCGCTACACGCCGCAATCGCTGGTACCCGGCACAACCCGGGTGATTTCAGTGCGCCTGGATTATATGACGGCACCCGACAGCCCGAAAGAAGCGCTTACTAACCGGGAGAATGCCTATGTGACTCGCTATGCGCTTGGCCGGGACTATCACAAGCTGATGCGGAAGCGGCTGGCGACGCTGGCGCAAAAAATTGATGAGGCCGCCAGTGGTTATGACTACCGTGCCTTTGTGGACAGCGCCCCGGTTCTTGAGCGTGCGCTGGCACAGCGGGCGGGGCTTGGCTGGATTGGCAAGAACACTATGCTGATTCATCCCAAAGCCGGGTCCTTTTTCTTCCTGGGTGAAATTTACACCAGCGCACCACTGCCTGTTGATGCGCCATTTGAGAAAGATCACTGCGGTAGCTGCACCGCTTGCCTTGATATGTGCCCAACCAACGCATTTGTTGGCCCCCATCTGCTGGATGCAAGACGCTGTATCAGTTATCTGACAATCGAACTGAAAGGGAGTATTCCCGAAGACCTGCGGCCGTTAATGGGCAATCGGGTATTTGGCTGTGATGATTGCCAGCTTGTTTGTCCCTGGCAAAAATTCAGCAAGCCGACGGAAGTTGACGATTTCAAACCCCGGCATAATCTCGATAACAGTTCGCTGGCAGAGCTTTTTATGTGGACAGAAGAGCAGTTCCTGAAACGGACCGAAGGCTCGGCAATCCGGCGCACAGGCTATGAAGGCTGGTTGCGAAACCTTGCAATCGGGCTTGGTAATGCGCCCTCTACCATTCCGGTTATTGATGCGTTACAAAAGCGCATGGACCACCCCTCAGAGGTAGTCCGCGAGCATGTGTTGTGGGCACTTAAACAACACGGTTTATAGTTTGAAGAAGTGATCCCGGTAATGGCGCAGTTCGTTAATGGAATCGCGAATGTCGTCCATTGCCAGGTGACTCCCCTGTTTTTTCACACCCTCCAGTACATCCGGCCGCCAGCGGCGGGCCAGTTCTTTTACGGTAGAAACATCCAGATTTCGGTAGTGGAAGAATGCCTCCAGCTCTGGCATGTATTTCACGAGAAAGCGGCGATCCTGGCCTATGCTGTTGCCACACAGGGGAGATTTTCCCGGCTCGAGATATTCTTTCAGGAAGGCGATGGTTTGTTGCTCGGCTTCGGCTTCGGAGATTTTGCTGTTCTGGACACGCTTGGTTAATCCGCTTTCACCGTGAGTTCTGGTGCACCACTCGTCCATGGCGCTCAGCACGCTATCCGGCTGTTTGATTGCGATAACCGGGCCTTCGGCGACAAGGTTGAGGTCCGAATCGGTGATAATGGTGGCCATTTCAATGATGCGCTCTTTTTCCGGATCCAGGCCGGTCATTTCCAGATCAATCCAGATCAGGTAGTTGCCTTCTGACATTCTGTTTTTCCTTCAATCATTAAACATTACTGAAAATTGTTGCAAGGCAGGGCTGCTGATTTCTTTTCCGGGAAACGCTGCAAGCACACCCCTGTGCGCTTGGGCCGGGCCTTCCCTGGCCCTCCACATTCCCGGAAAAGAAATCAGCAGCCCTGCCCCGTAAATGAGTGTTGTGCTCAAAATAGCCCAATTGAGATCAAGCCCGGCTTTTATTATTCCAGTATGATGGCACAGCAACGACATCACTTACATCTGGTTATCTGGAACTTTATGGCAAAACGGCGACTGAACAAGCAGCAGCAATTTCGTATCAAGAAGGTTCAGGAAGAACGAGCCTCTCGTGTCGCCCGTAAGGAAAAAGTTGTTCAGGCGCAGGCTGATGCTGGTGAATTAGGCCCGGAGCAGGAAGGGCTGATCATTGCTCACTATGGGCAGCAGCTAGATGTAGAGGCACTGGAAGGTAATTCCGCGGGCGATGTTGTCAGATGTTTTGTAAGAGCAAATATTGACAGCCTGGTAACAGGCGATCGGGTTATCTGGTGTCAGGGCAAGGGTGATACAGGGGTTATTGTTGCCCGCTGCGATCGTGTAAATCTGTTGCAGCGACCGGATAATTTCGGGGCCGTTAAACCGGTAGCGGCGAATATTGACCATATTATCCTGGTCATAGCCCCGGAACCCGAGCCTCACGACAATCTTATTGATCGATATCTGGTCGCATCTGAAACCACGGATATTCCCGCCGTTATTCTTCTGAACAAGACGGATTTGATAACTGACGACAACCGGGCGCAGATAGATGTGTTGCTAAGGCGGTATGAGAAGCTTGGCTATCAGGTAGCACGCACCTCGGCAACGGAATCTGGCAGCAAGCCCGCTCCGGAGGTTGAAGCGTTGGTAAAAGGGCGAACCAGTGTGTTTGTCGGACAGTCAGGCGTTGGCAAGTCATCTATTATTCAAACACTTATTCCCCACGAAGCTCTGCGGGTTGGCGCCGTGTCGGCCAGTACCGGTAAGGGTATACACACAACAACAACTGCGAAGTTATTTCACCTGCCCCTCGGTGGCGAATTGATTGATTCCCCCGGTATCAGGGAGTTTGGGCTCTGGCACATGACGCCACAGGAAATTGAGTACGGGTTCCGTGAAATTCGAGGGGAGATTGGCCACTGCAAGTTTCGTAACTGTCGCCATATGGGTGACGCAGGCTGCGCTATTGATGCGGCGGTGGATAAGGGCCTGATCAGCCCTGAGCGGCTGAGAAGCTTTCACCGCATCCTTCAGGACATGGCGGAACAGCAGGCCCGCGGGCTGAAGGTAACCTGACGGTTACCTTCGCTGGCCGTTACCACACCGCCGGCTACTACCAGGTCAGTTCGCCTGGTTCTGGCTGGTTCTTTTCTTGCCGCCACTCGCCGCTTTCCAGTTTCTCCATTGCCTTTTTCTGATCTGCTTCTGATGGTTTGGTCAGATCAATAAGCGGCGCATCGCCTTTTGCGGCATTACTCCGAATATCGTCTGCTATCTTTTTGTACAGGACAATGATGGATATGCGGCGGTTTACCGGTGCGGTCGGATCATCCTTGTCAAACAGAACAGAATCACTCAGACCCACAACCCGGCCGACCTGCTCTGGGCGTACACCGCCGGCAACCAGAGCTCTGCGCGCAGTGTTAGCGCGATCAGCAGACAATTCCCAGTTGGTATACCCCGGGCGCCCACTAAAACGCGTTGAGTCTGTGTGCCCGGTAATGCTTAATTTGTTATCCACCGAGCCAAGTGTTTTTGCCAGCTCGAACAGAATATTCTGGAAGTAATATTTGAGTTCAGCGCGGCCACTATCAAACATGGGCCGGCCAGAGCGATCAACGATCTGTATCCGCAAGCCTTCATCCGTTATATCTATCAATAGCTGGTCTTTAAATTCCTGGAGTGTTTCGTTCTGTTCAATCCGCTCTTTCAGCTCCTGAAACAGCTCTTCCATTCTGCGCTGTTCGAGCGTTTCGGACAGTCGATCGACCACCTCATCTTCGATCTGAATCTGGCTGGACTCAATATCCGGGCTGGCTTCTTTAACAACCGATGCGCTACCTTCGAGATCGATGGGGTTGCGAGATCCGCCCTCAGTAAAGCCCACCGGATCCTTGAAGTAGCCCTCCACGGCCTTCAGTTGGTCTGGTGTGGCAGTAGTTGTCAGCCAAAGCACCAGAAAGAAAGCCATCATTGCAGTGGCAAAGTCGGCAAAGGCGACCTTCCAGGAACCACCATGGTGGCCTGCCGCAATGACTTTCTTGCGCTTGATTATAATCGGCTGTCCTTCCACTCATCGGCTCCGTTTACAGGTCGGTATTATTTTGAGCGTACATGGTCGTTCAGCTCCTGAAATCCTGGCCGCTTGTCGCTGGGTAAAGCTTTGCGTCCAAACTCAATCGCCATTTGTGGTGCCTGACCTGAAACAGTTGCAACAATGGCCGATTTCACACACTCGTACGCCTTGATTTCAAATTTTGCCGAATGTTCCATGGCATTGGAGAGCGGCCCGACAAACCCATATCCCATAAAAATACCAAGAAAGGTGCCCACCAGTGCAGCGGCGACGCTCAGGCCAATACGCTCGGGCCCCTCAGACATATAGTTCATGGTGATAACGATACCGAGTACGGCAGCAACGATACCAAGGCCAGGCAGCGCGTCGGCTATTTTATTCACAGCGTGAGAAGGCTCTTCAAGCTCGTGTTGCCTGCTATCAATTTCGCTTTCCATCATGCCTTCCAGTTCATGGGTTGCCATGTTCCCGGAGCTTATGATCCGCAAATAATCAGTAATAAAATCCAGCAACTCCGTCGATTTCATAATGGCCGGATAACGGCTGAAAATCTGACTTTCCCCCGGATTATCAACGTCTTCCTCTATGGACATAACGCCCTGTTTGCGTGACTTGTCAAAAATCTCATAAAGAAGGCTCAGCAGGTCAACATAGAACGCTTTGTTATAGGGTGAGCCGGTTAGCTGGCGAATGAAGCCCCTGAACACCTCTTTGATGGTGTGTACCGGGTTGGCAATAATGAACGAGCCAACCGCAGCACCACCGATAATCAGAAGCTCGGTTGGTTGCCACAACACCAGCAAATTACCGCCGTGAAGCACAAACCCGCCTATTACGCTGGCAAATACAATAACCGCACCAATAATAAGTAGCATGGGGGAAACTTAGACCTTAATGTGTTAGTTATTAGGCTGAGCCAGACTCAGCCTCTATAGGACTGCCACAGATAATAGCAAGGC
>DATJDA010000335.1:0-6664 GCA_035497695.1 Marinobacter sp.
AGCCAGACCGTCAGGCACAATATCAAAGAGTAGCGCCCGCCCTACGGTTGTATCAACGATATTGAAGACCTCGGTGCGCGTACCATCTTTATCGATAGTCACTTCTCTTACGCGAACCTTGACCGACGCCTGCAAACCAACTTTGCCCGCACCGTAAGCACGATGAGCCTCTTTGATATCGGCAAAAATCATGCCTTCACCAAGGGCGTTCTTGCGCTCACGGGTCATGTAGTACAAGCCCAGAACCACGTCCTGGGAAGGCACAATAATAGGCTCGCCGTTTGCGGGAGACAGTACGTTGTTGGTCGACATCATCAACGCGCGGGCTTCGAGCTGCGCCTCCAGCGTTAGCGGAACGTGTACCGCCATCTGGTCGCCGTCAAAGTCAGCGTTATACGCCGCACACACCAGAGGGTGTAGCTGCATCGCCTTACCTTCGATCAGGATTGGCTCAAATGCCTGTATACCCAGACGGTGCAGGGTTGGTGCCCGGTTAAGCATAATCGGATGCTGGCGGATAACTTCATCCAGAATGTCCCAGACAACACCCTCTTCGCGCTCAACCATCTTCTTGGCGGCTTTGATCGTTGTCGCCAGTCCGCGGTGCTCAAGCTTGGAGAAAATAAACGGCTTGAACAGCTCGAGAGCCATTTTCTTTGGCAGGCCACACTGATGCAGACGCAGGTATGGACCAACCACGATGACCGAACGACCGGAGTAATCAACGCGCTTACCCAGCAGGTTCTGACGGAAACGTCCCTGCTTGCCCTTGATCATGTCGGCCAGGGATTTCAGTGGGCGCTTGTTAGTCCCAGTGATGGCACGGCCGCGACGACCGTTATCCAGCAATGCATCCACAGCTTCCTGCAGCATGCGCTTTTCGTTACGCACAATGATATCCGGCGCATTCAGTTCCAGCAGACGCTTGAGGCGGTTATTCCGGTTGATAACCCGACGATACAGGTCGTTCAGATCGGACGTTGCGAAACGGCCACCATCAAGCGGTACCAAAGGCCGTAAATCCGGCGGCAGAACCGGCAGCACGGTCATTACCATGTCGCCCGGCCTGTTACCAGACTGCATAAACGCTTCAAGTATTTTCAAGCGCTTATTGAATTTCTTAATCTTGGTCTCAGAGTTTGTCTGTGGAATTTCTTCGCGCAGAATATCCGCTTCGGCCTGTAGATCAATATCTTCAAGAAGCTGCTTGATAGCCTCGGCACCCATTCGCGCATCGAATTCATCACCGAACTCTTCCAGCGCTTCGTAATACTGTTCGTCGTTCAGCAACTGACCGCGCTCGAGCGTGGTCATACCCGGATCGATAACAATGAATGACTCAAAGTAGAGCACTCGTTCAATGTCGCGCAGGGTCATGTCCAGCATCAGGCCGATACGGGATGGCAAAGACTTCAGAAACCAGATGTGGGCAACAGGGCTGGCCAGCTCAATATGCCCCATGCGCTCACGGCGCACACTCGCCAAGGCGACCTCTACGCCACACTTTTCGCAGATAACACCGCGGTGTTTAAGGCGTTTGTACTTGCCACACAGGCACTCGTAATCTTTGATCGGGCCGAAGATTTTGGCACAAAAAAGACCGTCGCGCTCCGGTTTGAAGGTACGGTAGTTAATGGTCTCAGGCTTCTTAACCTCACCAAAGGACCATGAACGAATCAGATCAGGCGATGCCAAACCAATGCGGATGGCATCAAATTCCTTACTTTGGTTCTGGCTCTTGAGAAGATGCAGCAAATCTTTCATCAGTAAAGGCTCCGGATGGCGTTAATCTCGGGCGGGCACACGAGGTGCCCGCTCACGCTGCCAAAAACAATTCGGCTCACTCAGATTCCAGCTCGATATCAATACCCAACGAGCGGATCTCCTTGACAAGAACGTTGAAGGACTCCGGCATGCCGGGCTCCATACGATGATCGCCATCGACAATGTTCTTGTACATTTTGGTTCTGCCGTTCACGTCGTCAGACTTAACGGTGAGCATTTCCTGCAGCGTATAAGCTGCACCGTAGGCCTCAAGGGCCCAAACTTCCATCTCACCAAAGCGCTGACCACCGAATTGCGCCTTACCACCCAGTGGCTGCTGAGTAACAAGACTATAAGAACCAGTGGACCGAGCATGCATTTTGTCATCAATCAGGTGGTTCAGCTTAAGAATATACATGTAGCCAACAGTCACCTCGCGATCAAACTCATCGCCGGTGCGACCATCAAACAACCTGATCTGACCTGTCGTGTTCAAGCCGGCAAGCTCAAGCATACGCTTGACCTCCGCCTCCTTAGCTCCATCGAAGACCGGTGTTGCCATAGGCACGCCAGAACGAAGGTTATTACACAGAGCGAGAATCTCTTTATCATTCAGGGAGTCCAGATCTACCTTGAACACCTCGTCTGAATGGTTATAGATCTCGTCCAGTAATTTGCGCAACTCTACCACTTTACGCTGTTCGTCCAGCATTATGCTGATACGCTCACCCAGCCCTTTCGCGGCAGCACCCAAATGGGTTTCAAGAACCTGACCAACGTTCATACGTGAGGGAACACCCAGCGGGTTCAACACGATATCAATGGTGTTACCGTCTACGTCATAAGGCATATCCTCAACCGGCATTACGGCAGAGATTACACCCTTGTTACCATGACGACCGGCCATCTTGTCACCTGGCTGGATACGACGCTTGATAGCAAGATAAACCTTAACAATTTTCAGAACACCTGGCGCAAGGTCATCGCCTTGCTGCAGCTTGCCCCTCTTGTCGTCGAATCTTGCTTCGTGCTCCGCTTTCCGGTCTTCCAGACCCTGCTCGGATTTTTCCAGCAGTTCATTCAGGCTTTCTTCCTTCATTCGCAGCTTGAACCAGTCAGGACGCGGCAAGTCTGCCAGGTAGGCCCCATCCAGTGTTGCACCCTTCTTCAGGCCAGGCGCACTGATCACTTCCTTGCCAACCAAGCCGCTCATGAGCCGCTCATAGGTCGCGCCTTCGACAATACGGTATTCGTCTTTCAGATCTTTGCGATACTTATCAAGCTGTTCTTTTTCAATAGCCTGAGCTCGCTGATCTTTCTCAAGACCGTCTCGGGTGAACACCTGAACGTCAATGACTGTGCCATAAGTGCCGGTCGGAACCCGGGAAGAAGTATCTTTAACATCTGACGCCTTCTCCCCGAAGATAGCGCGCAGGAGCTTCTCTTCCGGCGTGAGCTGAGTTTCGCCTTTGGGCGTCACCTTGCCCACCAGAATGTCTCCCGGGCCAACTTCCGCACCGATATAGACAATACCTGACTCATCCAGCTTTGCCAGCGCACTCTCGCCGACATTCGGGATATCAGCAGTGATTTCCTCGCTACCCAACTTGGTATCCCGGGCCACACAGGTGAGTTCCTGAATGTGGATGGTGGTCAGACGATCTTCCTGAACCACCTTCTCGGAAATAAGGATGGAGTCTTCAAAGTTGTAACCATTCCAGGGCATAAATGCGATGCGCATGTTTTGCCCAAGAGCCAGCTCACCCAAGTCCACCGAAGGACCATCAGCCAACACATCACCACGGGCTATAACGTCTCCCTTGCTAACGATGGAGCGCTGATTAATACAGGTATTCTGGTTGGAACGGGTGTACTTGGTGAGGTTATAAATATCCACACCTGCATCACCTGTTTCCGTTTCTTCCTGATTGACGCGAACCACGATACGAGCGGCGTCGACACTCTCGATAACACCACCACGAGCCGCTGTTACGCACACACCAGAATCCTGAGCAACAGTGCGCTCTACGCCGGTACCAACAAGTGGTACCTGGGCGCGCAGAGTCGGCACTGCCTGACGCTGCATGTTTGCACCCATGAGTGCACGGTTTGCATCATCATGCTCAAGGAACGGGATCAGGGAGGCTGCGACAGAGACCACCTGCCTGGGAGACACGTCCATGAAATTGACGCTCTCCGGTGGCATTACCGTCGTTTCATTCTGATGACGAACAGTAACCAGTTCATCAGCCAGCCGGTTCTTATCGTCCGTCGCGGCACTGGCCTGGGCAATAACGTAATTACTTTCCTCGATGGCTGACAGGTACACCAGTTCATCCGTGACTAACCCATCAACCACTTTCCGGTACGGGCTTTCCAGGAAACCATACGAGTTGGCCCGCGCATAAGTGGCCAGCGAGTTGATCAAGCCGATATTCGGGCCTTCCGGTGTCTCAATCGGGCACACACGACCGTAATGAGTCGGATGCACGTCCCGCACCTCAAAGCCGGCCCGCTCACGAGTCAGACCACCTGGCCCAAGGGCCGAAATACGGCGCTTGTGCGTTACTTCAGACAGCGGATTATTCTGATCCATAAACTGGGACAGCTGGCTGGAGCCGAAGAACTCTTTAACGGCTGCTGCAACCGGCTTGGCGTTGATCAGGTCCTGTGGCATCAAGCCTTCGCTTTCAGCCAGGCTCAAGCGCTCACGAACAGCTCGCTCAACCCGCACCAGGCCCACGCGGAACTGATTCTCGGCCATCTCGCCAACACAACGTACCCGACGATTACCCAGGTTATCAATATCATCGACAGTACCCTGACCATTACGAATATCAATCAGAGTTTTCAGGACATCAATGATATCGTCATGGGTCAGTATACCTTCACCGGTACTCTCTTCGCGTCGCAGCCTGCGGTTAAGCTTCATGCGACCAACGGCTGACAGATCATAGCGCTCTTCAGAGAAGAACAGGTTCTTGAACAGATTTTCTGCTGAGTCCTTTGTCGGCGGCTCGCCAGGACGCATCATGCGATAGATTTCAACCAACGCCTCCAGTGGAGTGCGGGTAGGATCGACACGCAAGGTATCTGACATGAACGGACCACAGTCCAGATCGTTAGTGTACAGAGTATCGATTTCTGTAACACCGGCCTCCAGAATCTTGGCAACGACTTCCTCGGTCAGCTCGGAGTTACACTCAACCAGAACTTCTCCGGTTTTCGTATCAACCATGTCCTTGGCTAGTACACGACCGTAAAGGTATTCTGTCGGCACTTCCAGCTCTGTGAGACCAGCCTTCTCAAGCTGTTTGATGTGGCGCGCAGTAATCCGGCGACCCTCTTCAACAATTACATTACCGTCGTTATCTTTGATATCGAATGTTGCGATATCGCCTCGCAAACGACTCGGGACCAGCTCCAGCTTGCAAACCTCGGCACCGAGGCTGAACTTGCTGGTTTCAAAGAACATCTCAAGCATTTGCTCTGACGTATAGCCAAGAGCCCGCAAGAGAATAGAGGCAGGCAGCTTCCGGCGACGGTCAATCCGGACGAATACAGCGTCTTTCGGATCAAACTCGAAATCAAGCCAAGAGCCACGGTAAGGAATCACCCGCGCTGAATAAAGCAACTTGCCGGATGAATGTGTCTTACCCTTATCATGATCAAAGAACACCCCTGGTGACCGGTGGAGCTGAGAAACAATAACGCGCTCCGTACCATTAATAACGAAGGTACCGTTATCCGTCATCAAGGGCATTTCGCCCATGTAAACTTCCTGTTCTTTTATATCCTTGATCGCCTTATTGGCTGATTCCCTATCATAAATGATAAGCCGAACCTTAACTCGCAGCGGCGCTGCATAAGTTATGCCCCTAAGCTGGCATTCCTTGACATCAAATACCGGCTCACCAATACGGTAACTCACGTACTCGAGCGCGGCGTTGCCAGAATAACTGGCAATCGGGAATACGGATTTGAATGCTGCGTGAAGACCGGTTTCCCGGCGGTCCTCAGGAGCGGCTTCCATTTGAAGGAAATCCCGGAATGAATCCAGCTGAATAGACAGCAAATAGGGGACATCCATCACGGAAGGCAATTTACTAAAGTCTTTGCGAATCCGCTTTTTTTCAGTGTAGGAGTAAGTCATCTGCATTCCCCAGCTTTAGACCTGATACCTGGTATCAAGAAGCAACCATTGTTCTGCTTCGGGGCCGAATTGCTCGGCTTTTCGCGCCGTCTTGAACAAGACTCTGGCTGTAGGTTTTAGACCCGACATCAACCTGCAATTACTCACCAGACTCTATAGCATATACAACAGAAAAAGGCCGGTGGCCCAAAGCCACCAGCCTGCCCGCACTTAACGCACGGTTTCGATCAACAGCGAACTCTTATTTGAGCTCAACAGTAGCGCCTGCTTCCTCAAGCTTCTTCTTAGCTTCGTCTGCTTCGGCTTTGTTAGCACCTTCCTTGATAGTAGAAGGAGCACCGTCAACCATTTCTTTAGCTTCTTTCAGACCCAGGCCGGTCAGTTCACGAACAGCCTTGATAACGTTTACTTTCTTCTCGCCAAAAGCGGTCAGAATAACGTCAAACTCGGTCTTCTCTTCGGCAGCAGCTTCGCCGGCGGCAGCTACAGGAGCAGCAGCAACAGCGGCAGCGGCTGATACGCCGAACTTCTCTTCCATTGACTCAACCAGCGCAACAACGTCCATTACGCTCATTTCAGCAATCGCGTTCAAAATGTCTTCTTTAGACAGAGCCATGACTTTCTCCCAAAAATATAAAAATGGTGTTCAACAGAATCAAGCAGCTTCTTGCTTCTGGTCGCGAACTGCGGCTATAACGCGAGTCACTTTCGAAGGAATTTCGTTTAGTGTCCGCGCCAGCTTGGTGA
>DATJDA010000336.1:0-12341 GCA_035497695.1 Marinobacter sp.
ACTGCTGTCAGGTGATTGTTGTAAGAAAATCTTGTGAGATGAAACCGGTCCTTGGCATCCATGTCCACACACTCTGGGCGTCATGAACCAACTTTAAAACCGCGCGTAAGAAAAGGGCACCGAATTTTGCCTGTTTTGAGACAAAGGGCCATAACAAAGGGCTGGAGACAAAACAGAGAAAATCTGGTGAACTAAAATGAACACCGCACCTGGTTTAACATAATATACATTATGCGCAGTCATGGATAACTTCCTGAACCGACTTTCTGCTTATAATAAAGATCGCATCATGGTCGCCAAAATAACCCATCTGTCGCGATAATTCGCGAAAAATCCCTATCATCTAGCAGAAGTGTAAAAATCTGGTATTGTTCAGTTTGGGTGAGTTGTTGGTAGTTGATCTCAGCTTCACTACCCGATTACACCAAAGTGTCACTCGTTTGTGTAACGTGGTTTGTAATCTTTGGGGGCACGGCCGTACACATGGACTTGAATGGTCTCGGGTTGAGCACCGCCGGTAATTCACCCGAGTCATTATTATTCAGCGTGCTGGGGAATTTGCCTTTTGCATCGGTCACGCCAGTCATCGCCATGATTTCGATACTGATATTTTTCGTGACGTCAGCCGACTCCGCTTCCATTGTCATGAGCTCGCTGACCCAAAGAGGTATGCCCGAACCATCGGCACCCGTAACGATAACCTGGGGTCTGCTGCTTAGCTTAACGGCCGTTTCGTTACTTCTTGCGGGCGGAGAAAACGCTTTGTCGGGGCTGCAATCGCTCATGGTGGTGTCATCGCTGCCCTTTGCATTCGTGGTCATTGCCATGATGATCTCATGGGCTAAAGAGTTGCAAACCGACCCGTATATTCTGCGCCGCCGTTATGCACAGGCGGCGATTGCGCAAGGTGTCCGGCTCGGAATTTCGGAACACGGTGATGACTTCGTCTTTGGCTGCAGCCCGGTTGCCATTGACGAGGGTGCAGGTGGTGGTATTGATAGCGCCGACCCAAAACTGACTGCCTGGTACGTTGATATCGCCGAAGAGGGAGAAGTTGTCAGCGCCGAGGATGTGCGGCGCACACTAACTCCCGGGCGGATTCAGTCCAAGGGTCCGCCACGTCCGGATCTTGCCGCTTCAGGTGATGAGGCAACAACGGCTCGTCCTTATAGACGCAGACCCAAGGCGAACCCGAACTAGTGAATGTTGATATTGATACTTGAAGGCTCTGGAGGCTGGTTTCAACTAGTCAGCAGCTTGGTCTGATCAAAATTTGTCCGTCCACCTAAAGGCAGTCAAATTCAAGGCCTCGTATAAGCGATACAAACTGTTTCCAAAGCCCTTCTCTTTGTTAATAATCGTTAGTACAAGCACAAAAGACTTTTCTTCCAGCGTCAAGATTGTGAAACTTGGGTTTTAATAAATAGAGCTCCCAACTCAACCCCAGACGCTCAGGGAAAGGACATTTGTAGTTATGCAATTCAGAGACGGTTTTTCAGCCACCCATAAAGTTTTACTGTTACTTAGTATGGTGGTTATTACGGTCGCATTTTTTTCTACTCCGGAATCCTCACAAGCAGTGTTAATCCCTGAACTGGTCCAGCCAGAATCCGGTTTCGCTATTCCTATGGTTGGAGATATGGTTATTGAGGAGCCTGGGCGGGAAGCTTCACAGTCACAGGTGCCCCCAGCGCCCATCCAGCCATTGACCGAGCGATATGAGATACAACCAGGTGACACGCTAAGCCGGATTTTCGAAGGAAAAGGCATTCCTGCTACCGTACTGCACCGGCTTCTGGAAGCGGATGTTGAATACTTATCGCTGGAAACTATACGCCCCGGCACCATGTTAACCTTCGTATATAACCTTCAGGGTGCGCTCGAAGACCTCGCACTTGAGGTAGATCCGGCCAGAACGATTACCTTTAGCCGGCAAGGTGACGGTTCCTTTCTATATCAAAAAACGGAGGCCGACACCTACTGGAGCCCTGCTCTCATTTCGGGTGTTATCCGGGGGAGCTTTTACGCTTCGGGAATTGAGGCTGGCTTGACTGAGGGGCAAGTTGTGGAGATCGGCCACCTGTTAAAAAACCAGATCGATTTCAGGCGCAGCCTTCGCGCTGGAGATACATTCAGTGTTGTTGTAGCCAGAGAAATGACCGGTGAAGAGTTCACAGGCAACACGCAGATTGATTCAGTGTCACTGCATAGGGGCAAGCGTACCTACAACGCATTTTTATACGATGGCAGTTATTATGATGAAACCGGTGAGAGTATAACACTTGCGTTCAGGCGCTGGCCTACGAGCAAACCCTATCGGGTAAGCTCACCGTTTAATGGTCACCGCCTTCACCCTGTTACCGGTAGAAAGGCCCCCCACAACGGCGTTGACCTTGCTGTGCCTTATGGAACCAAAGTTTTAAGTACCGGTGACGGTGTCATTTCCCGGGTGGGCAATCATCCTTATGCGGGGCGATATGTCGACATCAATCATAGTGGCTCATACACAACGCGATATTTGCATTTGAGTAAAGTCTTGGTTAAGCGCGGAGAGCGTGTAAAGAGAGGTCAGACCATAGCGCTTTCGGGCAACTCCGGCCGCACCACCGGAGCGCACCTGCATTTTGAATTTCACATCAGTGGCCGGCCGGTTAATCCACTGACCGCCAACATTCCAACATCTGCTAATGTTCCCGAAAACAAGTTGGCGTCGTTCAAGGCTCAAGTCAGCAAGCAACTGGCTATGATGCAAGTTCAGGAGAAGTCAGGGTCAATGTATGCTGAAGCTGCAACTGGAGCCGCCGTACATTAGACTAAGCAAGAAATATAACCAGCGTGACAACTTTAACTAGGGATATGCAATGTTCCTGCAGTGGCTGTCGCGGCGACTTGCCGCTTACCTTACAAAGTCAGTTACCACAGCCTCAGTCAGAACCTGCACCTATGAGGCCCTTGAAAAAAATCTCCAGCCGGGCGATGTTCTGCTAGTAGAAGGAAATGCACGCATTAGCGTTGCCATCAAATTCATAACTCAATCTACCTGGTCTCACGCTGCCTTGTATCTGGGCCCAGGTTGTGGACTTGGTGATAGTGCTGATGGCGAGCCTAACGTACTTATTGAGGCGGATCTTGAGGAAGGAATACGGCGGTTACCTTTGTCGTTTTACCGAAATACGCATACGCGTATTTGTCGCCCTGTCGGACTGGATGAAAAGGACCTTGCGCTCCTTCGGGCCTACGCGTTACGCCGACTTGGCGATCAATACGATCTGAAGAACGTATTTGACCTTGCACGCTATCTTTGGTCAACGCCTCCGATACCCACCAAGCACCGGCATAAATTGCTGACGTTTGGCAGTGGTGACCCGACAAAAACCATTTGCTCGACATTCATCGCCGAGGGTTTCCAACTTTTACATTACCCGATTCTGCCTATCATAAAAACGCTGCCATCAAACAACCCGGATTGTGAAGGTTGTACGACGGAGCGTTTTCGGTTTCGTCCTTACAGACTCTTCACGCCCCGGGATTTTGATGCTTCTCCCTACTTCCGGATTATCAAACCAACCATCGAGGAGAACTTCGATTATCGAACTATTCCATGGTTACAGGACGAGTAAGTTTGCTCTACTGGCACTCACCTACTGAGCCAGTTTCTTCCGCCGCTCGACATCTTTCTGTGCGTCTTCCAAAAAGCTTTCAACTGTCTCTCCGGGCATCAACAACTGTTGCTCAATCATTGAATCACGCCACTCAGAGGCTTCAAAAACACACCGGTACTGATCAGGAAACTCTACATATAGCTGCTTGAAATACTCTCTGGCTCTCGCTTTGTTTGGTTCAAGCTTACGAGAGTTCAGAATAGCCATGTTATAAAGAGCCGCAGCGCGGACGTTATCCGGTTGTTCTGAATCGCTATAAATAGCGTTTAAACGTTCAATTACCTCGTCGAAGCCACTGAGTCTGAAGTTTTTTATTACGTCCACCCCAGACTCGATAACCCGATCTTCACCGTTGGTGCAAGGTGAGTTGGCATGATCAGCTATGTATTTACCCACAGCACGATCAACATCATTCTTATACTCATGGCTCCTCTTCTGATCGTACACGTATCCGGTTCCGACTACCGTTTCGATCGTGCCGGGCATACAGCCGTATATAGCTCCGGAAATCAGTATGGGAAAAAGCAGATTTCGGATCTGCTTTCTTAGAGTCGCGTGCATCATGGAATCGTTCCCTGAATATATTAATCAATATCAAACAAATGGATCGGCCGCGCCATTTAACCACGCAGAATTGCTAATTAACGTGAGGCCGGTAGTACTTTTGCTATTCAGAGATGCTATTGGAAGGTGCGCCCGGCTCAGAACTTCCAGAACGGAGTGTTCATCCGCTGCAGCACGACATCCGGAGACAGCCCGGCGTCTTTTAATAAGCGACGATCCATGGTCGAAACCAGGTAAACAAATTCACGTTTCATTCTCCATCCACGATAAAGTGTAATGGCCCTTTTCATGACATAACTCCACAGTGAACGCTGATAGTTTTGGTAGTTGGTTGCAGAAGCAATCGTTTATAAGTGCCTATTTTATAGACAACTCTGCACGTTCGTAATACTTGGAAACCACTATCGAAAGCGTTCTCTAAAGAATCAGGCGCCAGTTATCCCAGGCCAGGCTTTGACAAAGAGCTAATAACGCTCAAGGGCTTAAAGGTATAGCATGGAGAATGGATAAACTTGTTACGCCTTGGGAATTTTACGCATGACGTACGCACGGATTAGTGGCACAGGCTCATACCTGCCGGACAACATAGTTACAAACAAAGATCTTGAGCGGACTGTTGATACCTCTGATCGGTGGATTCGCGAGCGCACCGGGATTGAGCAAAGGCACATCGCCCTGGAGGGACAGACCACGGTAGACCTTGCTGAACATGCCGCACGCCACGCCATTGAAGCGGCTGGTATAGAACCTTCAGATATCGATCTGATCATTTTTGCCACCTCCACGCCCGATAAAGTCTTTCCAAGCAGCGCCTGTATTTTGCAAGCCCGTCTTGGCATTCAGGGCAGCCCGGCATTTGATATTCAGGCCGTTTGCAGCGGGTTCGTCTATGCCCTGTCCGTTGCCGACAAGTTCATCAAAACCGGGTCGAGTAAGAAGGTGCTAGTGGTTGGTGCCGAAGTGTTCTCCCGAATTATTGACTGGACCGATCGGGGAACGTGCATTTTGTTTGGCGATGGTGCGGGCGCTGTTATTCTTGAGGCCAGCGAGGAAACTGGAATTCTGTCAACGCACATTCACGCGGATGGCCAATACGAAAACCTCTTGCACGTTCCCTATGGTGTCGGCTCCGGGTTTGATCAGGTTAAAGCCGGACGTGCTTTTGTGGAAATGAAAGGCAATGAGGTTTTCAAGGTTGCTGTAAATACATTGGGCAAAATTGTGGACGAAACGCTAACTGCTAACAAAATGAAAAAGTCGGATATCGACTGGCTGGTTCCTCATCAGGCAAATCTCAGAATTATCTCTGCCACCGCGAAAAAGCTCCACATGTCGATGGACCAGGTAGTTGTCACCGTTAACCAGCACGGAAACACCTCGGCTGCCTCTATACCTTTGGCACTCGATACCGCTGTTCGCGACGGGCGCATCAAACGCAATGAGGTTGTGCTGTTAGAGGCTTTTGGCGGGGGTTTTACCTGGGGCTCTGCACTCCTGCGATACTAGCCACACCGCAGCGCTAATACTCGGAAACTGCCTGGTGTGATGGCAATGGGGGCTTGCGTAAAGCACAAGCATTTATATAAACTGTATTTTTGTACAGTAGTAATTAACTACGAGGTTTATTATGGCAGTACATGCAGTTTATTTTTCCGGGAGGGACGGTCTCGATATGGCGTTGAAGAATCCGGAAACCATGCTTTTCACCTCAAAGGCGGATGCCGACGCCCGAGACAAAATTCTCGAACTGGCGGAAGAAATTCAAGTGTTCCTTACACGCAAAGTAAGTGGGCTTGGCGACGATCTGGCGGAACAATGCGCAATGGCCATTGCCGAGGACAGAGACCTCTTCCAAAAGGCTTTGAAAAAGCCCGGGCTTTTGAACACAGAACCTGAATAACCTTATATACTCTGGCACTACATTCAAAACAATAATATGCCAGAAGCTTGTATATGATTGGATTTACTAGACAAAATACCCTCTCAGTTATAATCATTGGAACCGGTTTTGGTGGCTTGGGTATGGCCATTCAACTTAAAAAGGCCGGTTTCAGCAATTTTTTACTTCTTGAGAAAGCCAATGCCGTAGGCGGAACCTGGCGGGACAACACCTACCCCGGTGCAGCCTGCGATGTCCAGTCTCACCTCTACTCATTTTCCTTCGAACCGAAACACGACTGGTCTCGAAAATTCGGTCCGCAACCGGAAATTCTGGAATACATGGAGCACTGTGTCTGCAAGTACGATCTGGCCGGGCACATCCGCTTTAATTCTGAAGTGGTAGCCGCAGACTTTGCTGATTCTGACAATGAATGGGCCGTTACCCTGGCGGACAGTAGCACTCTGCGTACTCGAGTTCTGATCACTGCTACGGGCCAGCTAAATCAACCAGCATGGCCAAAACTTAAAGGCCTAGAGCATTTTGGCGGCAAGTTATTTCATTCAGCGCGCTGGGACCATAGTTATAGCCTGACGGGCAAGCAGGTTGCTGTCATAGGCACCGGAGCCAGCGCTATACAGTTTGTTCCGGAAATCAGTAAACAAGTTCAATCCCTGAGCCTGTTTCAGCGTTCCGCAGCGTGGGTTCTCCCAAAGCCGGACCGGTCTTTTCGGAAGTGGGAACAAACGCTCTTCAAAGCTGTTCCACTGGTGGATCGTGCCTACCGCTCCCTGATCTATTGGGAAAATGAAAGCCGCGCCCTCGCCTTTACAAGGTTTTATCGCGTACTGAATTTATACGCCCGAAAAGCCAGGAAAGAAGCCACAAAGCAGATATCTGACCCAGACAAGTTGAAGCACATCATTCCGGATTACCAGATCGGCTGTAAGCGCATCCTGATTTCCAATGATTGGTATTCAGCCATCAACCAGTCCCACGTCAAGCTCGTAACGAACGCTATTGACCACATAGACGAGCAAGGCATAGTGACGACAGATGGCAAGCACCATCCGGTGGATGCCATTATCTGCGGCACAGGATTTCAGGCCTCGAAGTTCTTATCCCCAATGCAGATCAAAGGCCGAAACGGCCAACTGTTGAATGATGCATGGGAAAATGGTGCTGCCGCGTTTAAAGGGATTAACGTTAACGGTTTTCCAAATTTGTTTATTCTATATGGCCCAAACACCAACCTTGGGCACAATTCGATTGTGTTTATGCTGGAGTCTCAGTTCCGGTATGTACTGGAAGGGATCAAGGTTTTAAATGGCCGCCCTGATTCGGCGATGGATGTTCACCATGAACAGCAGGAGCGTTTTGTGGCTTCCGTACAGAGCGGGCTTGAAGGCAGCGTCTGGAACTCTGGGTGTACCTCCTGGTATCTGGACGCTGATGGCAAAAACACCGTTAACTGGCCAGGTTTTACCTTTTCTTATCGGCAGGCAACCCGCCGTTTAGATCCGGAAAACTATCAATTCATTTACCCGGAAAAAAACTAACACGCTATCGCAAAAGCCCTGGCACTCTCATGCCGGGGCTCCATTCGGATTTGAGAATTAATCTTGCGTTACGAGTTTAATCATAGGATGATTGGATGATCTGGTGAAGGGATCATTAACAATGCTAAAGCGTATTCATAAAGGGTCGCTCGTTGAGACGGCTATCGAAAGCCTCCGGCATGCAATTGAAATTCAACAGTGGCGCGTTGGCGATAAGTTACCGGTTGAAGCGGAGCTTTCAGAGGCACTGGGCGTAAGCCGGAATACGGTTCGCGAAGCCGTACGGGTTCTGGTTCACGTTGGTATGCTGGAAACCTGCCAAGGGGACGGTACGTACGTACGGGCCACTCGTGATGCCGGAGAAACGCTCAGGCGCATTGCCCACACTCAATTGGCGGATCAGTTGGAAGTTCGCATTATGCTGGAGACAGAAGCCGCTATTCTGGCCGCTACGCGAAGAACAGACCAAGACCTGCGTACAATGACAAACGCCCTGGACGCCCGCGCGCAAGCTGGCGACAACTTGTCGGAGCGTATCCGGCACGATGAAATATTCCATCATGCGCTGGTATCGGCGTCTCACAACCCGGCTCTGGTGGAGCTTTATGATTATTTTGCGCAGGCTGTTAGCCAGACTATCGAAAGCACAGAGAAAGACGCCAGTCTGCCGGAACCCAGCCAGGAAGATCACGAACTTTTACTGGCCGCTGTACGCCGGCGCGACCCAGTAAAAGCCGGACAGCTTTCAAGAGAGTTGCTGGCACCCAGTCTTCACGCGCTGCGTAACCAGATATCTCCATCATGAAGTTCAAAATTGATACCTTCACCTTGTTATTACTGGGCGCTATTGTACTGGCGTCAGTGCTTCCGGTTACCGGTAATGCTGCAGACCACATGGCTACGGCCAGTACACTGGCGGTTGCCCTGCTCTTCTTTTTGCACGGTGCGGCGCTGTCCAGAAAGCAGATAGTGTCTGGCGCTACACACTGGCGACTGCATATTCTGATAACCATTATGACCTTCGTGTTTTTTCCGTTGGTGGTTTTACCAATCAACGGCTTAAGCAGCATCATTCCCACCTGGATGCCCAGGGATCTTGGTCTTGGCTTTCTCTATCTGGGTGTGTTGCCTTCCGCTGTATCGTCATCCATTGCCTATACCGCCATGGCGCGGGGCAATGTACCTGCTGCAATATGCAGCGCTGCGGCATCGAATGTATTCGGAATGATGCTTACACCCTTTTTGTTGTTACTTTTGGTTAGCACTGCGGGGGGTGAAGGCTTTTCGGTGGCCGAGGCCTTCAAAAACATTATGCTGCAGTTGTTGCTGCCATTTGCGGCAGGCCACGCCATACGCCCCCTGATAGGAGGTTATCTGGCCCGCAACGAGGGGCTGATGTCCCGATACGATCAGTGTGTTATCTGGCTGATTGTTTACTCAGCCTTTTCACACTCTGTGGAAAGCGGGCTCTGGCAGAATCTTCCCGTGAAGGCGATTGTATTTGCGATAGTGCTTTGCGTGGGGTTACTCGCACTCGTTATTGTATTGGCGCAGGTTTTGTCCAGAAAAATCGGTTTTAGTCCAGAAGACGAAGCGGCTGTTATTTTTTGTGCCTCCAAAAAGAGCCTGGCCTCCGGATTACCCATGGCAAAAGTGTTGTTTTCGGGCCATCCGGGCTTTGGAATGATTGTTCTGCCAATTATGTGCTACAACCAGATTCAGGTAATTGTCGGTGCCATTCTGGCGCAAAAATATCGCGCCAGAATTGAAGGCGCAAAAGACAATTCAGTTGCCCCCCATACCCCCAAACAGGCTGGCTAAAATGATCAGCCCAATAATCCAGCCAATCACCGCCGGCCAGAAGTTCACCATTTGCGGAGGTTGGCCGCCCTCTGGTTCCGGTGCGATAGCCTCTGAGTGAGGCACGTCATCTACCCTCCCCTGGCCTTGCACATTCACCAGCGTATTCCAGCTAAACCAGTCGCCAAGAAAGTGCATCACCGAAGCCGGGAAACTGCCGTTCTCTGCCATCGGCCGAAGTTGCGGCTCTAGCTGGCGACCAATCTCACTACGCAGCAACGGCTGATCTGCTGGTGCCTCGCACAGAATTGCTCGCCAGATATCGACATCACTGCTCCTGTTTGAATTATTCAATAAGGCTTTAACCTGAATGATCACTTCACGAACAATTTGACTCTCACTGGCATCCAGAGCACGAGTGCTGACAGCCTCGTTAAATGCCTGCTCAATGCGTCTGGCATCTTCGGTAGAGGCAAACTTCAGCTGCTGCTCGTAAGCGTGCTGTATTTGTTGGTGATCGCCTGTAGGTTCAATCCCAAGGATTTCCCAGCAATTCATAACTAAAGGTACTCCCAGCTTCGACATTCATTACATTTTTGAGAGACAAACTGTGTGTAGTCCCCTAGGATAGACGCAAACATAAAAAAATACTGTTTAAACAATTGGCCCGGCAAATTATAGAACGTCATTTATGAGAGTTTCGATACAATTAAAATCAAATTCTGTATATAAAACCTTTTCCACAAGCTTCAGCGCGGCTTTGCTATTACTGGCTGGCGTACCAGCTTCAGTGTTGGCCCAATCTTCGGACACCAGTTTTTCACAAGAGTTCCATGGTCTTGGAGGAGAGCAGTACGAATTACCTGAAGTATTGACGACAACC
Organism: Marinobacter sp.; assembly: GCA_035497695.1. Taxonomy (GTDB): domain Bacteria; phylum Pseudomonadota; class Gammaproteobacteria; order Pseudomonadales; family Oleiphilaceae; genus Marinobacter. The sequence continues at coordinate 10,348 of DATJDA010000336.1, forward strand.
CGGCTGCGGCAATCCAAGTTAAAAGTACCCGGCAGTACGACCATCATAACAGGCGATATGATCCGTGACCTGGGTATCATGAATCTGGTGGAAGTATTTCGGCTGGTCCCGGGGATGACAGTTGCCGAAGTTGGCAGCAATACCCCCGTAACGACCTATCATGGCACGGTGCATTATGAACAGCGCCGGCTTCAGATTCAGGTTGACGGCCGCACAGCTTACCGGGCCAGCTTATCCGACATGAACTGGGTTGCCATGCCTGTTGCACTGGAGAATATTGAGCGCATAGAGGTTAGCCGGGGCCCTAACTCCGCAGCTTACGGTATCAATGCTTTCCTTGGGAGTATCAATATTATTACCCGTGCCCCACAGGATACCGCAGGTGTTGAAGCTTATGCGGCCTCTGGATCGAGAGGGCACTTGCGAACTTTCACATCGGTGGGCGATTCTAATCAGAATGCGAGTTGGCGCTTATCCTATGAAAAGCGCAAATCTGACGGCTTCGATGCACAAATGGAAAAGGGTGAAAGGATTCCGTTTCATAACGGATTTGATGTCAATAACTTCAACTTTGACAGCGTTATTAAAGCGACGGACCACCATACGCTGGATGTTCGTGCAGGTATTCTGGATGGCCTGGATGAAGTTGATAGATTCAAGTCCGGACGCTTGAATGACAGTACGGCAACCAATCCCGATGTCCTGATGCGCGACTACTACCTTCAGGTCCGGCTGGACACCCACAGTTCTGATAATCATTTTTACTATGTGCAGGCGAGCTACCAAAAACAAAAGCGACACCAGCGCTGGACAATATCCATTCCGGCTGCAGATTTTGTTAACTATTTGCCGCCAGGTGCGCCACCATTTCCCATTAATCAGGGGCCTTTCATTGCTGACCTTAATGAAGATAGCGAAGAATCACGTCAGGAATTTGAGTTTCAGGACACGCTCTTATTTAACCCGGACCTGAAACTGGTTTCCGGGGTTGGATATCGTAAAGACAGCGTCTTGTCAGAGACCTATTTTAATGGAAACAGTTATAACTATCAGGCCAGGTTGTTCGCCAATGTGGAGTATTCACCTCTCCAATGGCTAACGCTGAACGCTGGCGGTAACTGGGAAAAAACCAACACAACGGACGAAGGCTATTTTTCGCCACGAGTGGCCTCAAATTTCATCTTTAATAATAATCATGCACTACGCTTCGTATTCTCCAGAGCGGTGCGTACCCCTGATGCATTTGAGCAGGACCCGGACTGGTCTTATTACGCAAGAAATGTTCGGGCTCCGTTTCAGATATTGGAGGGAGCCAGGTTCCAAGTAAAAGACCTGATGCAACACCCAAGCCGCCCTTCTACCTACGGGCAGCATCTTGAAGAAGAAAGAATCACGTCGCGGGAAATAAGTTATTTTGGCCAGTTCCCCATGGATTATGCACTTTTGTCACTGGAAGTCCGTTACTTCAACGACTATCTTCGTGACATGATCAGTGGCGTAATTAATGAGGATGACTGGTTTATTGCCAATAATGTTGCTCTTGATCAGGAAGGTTTTGAAATTGAATCTTCGCTCGATTTTCCGGGTACAAAGTTACGTGCGACCTACGCTTATCTTGATCAGGATGAGCGTTATACCGGGGATCCAGCGGCCCTGTTGCCAGACGATCAGCAGTATGCACTGGATCTGATGGGTCGGTTGTCCGTTCGTCATTCGGGCAGTATTTCCTGGATACAGGAACTGCCACTCAGCCTGACCTCCGCTGCATCATTCTACTGGGCGGATCAGTTTCGGCGAAATCAGTTCCAGCGAGCGGATTTTCGTCTTACTCGCCGGGTAGATGGGCCGGGGTACAGCTATATTCTGGCGTTCACCATGCAGCATTATCTGGACCTGTCCCCGCCGACAAGTCCAGACAACATCATCTCGAGGAGAAACCAGTTTTTTGTTGAAGCCGGAATTCGCTTTTAAACTGCAATCATGGATGGCATGAG
>DATJDA010000337.1:0-2037 GCA_035497695.1 Marinobacter sp.
CCCGGTGATTGCATGAGCATAAGAGACGCGTGACCAGTGCTGCAGGCCAAGTTATTTGCGCCATCCAGGTTGAACTCAAGAGTCATTATCCCATCATCATCGCCAAGCTCATTGTATGAAACCGTGATCTTGTTGCCGTCGGGGGTGTACTCAAATAACTGGCGTGTAAAATAAGCCAGCTCCCTGTTACCGGCATAGGTTGCGCAAAATCCGTCATGATCCCCGTTACGCAGCCCGTCGCAGGTTAAACCGGAGCCTTGATTGTCGTTTCCGGGGTCGGGGTCATTTTCTTCAATGGTTTCACTGGGTTCGGTGTAATCGTCCACCGCGGCTTGCAAATCGGCTGTTCCATAAAGATCTGCAAACTTGATCAGCGCCGCTCTCCACAGTGAAATAAACTCCGCAAAGTCGTTATAAAGACTACTGCCACCAAGCGTGCCATCTTCTATGTCGCCAATCAGTGCCTGTAGAAACGCCAGCGCCGGGTTGGCCTCACCAGTCCCGATATCGGCAAAGGCTGCCAGCAGGAGTGCGTACTGGTCTGCCGCGCTGGTGCCGAGAGTGCCTTGTGTTGTGTTTGAGTCGAAGTGACTTGGCTGGCTCAGAATGCTCTGCAGGTGCGGTGCCAGTGCAGTACGAATTCCTTCATTAAGCTGTCGGATTCTGGCTGCGGTTAATGGATTAGTCGGATTCGCGGCGGCTCTGGCGACCGCAGCCGTTGTTAATGTGGTCACACCTACACCGTTCATGGGTGACGGCAGAAGCGCAAAGAGTACGTGCTGATCCGGGGAAAATGTATCGCTTGGGAAGAAAGTGTCACTTGGGAATAAACTGTTGTTTGGAAACGACAGTTCGGTGTTACTGGATTCGTCGTAGTAGCGGCTGTTGTCATCAACGCTGACCGCCAGTAACAAAGGGCCACGATAGTTGCCAATATCAGGGTGACTGAACAGCCCATTGCTATCGGTCGTGGTTGTGGCCAGGAGCTGACGGTCCTGATCTTCCAATGCAAGACCGAAACTTAATCCGCTCGCCCGGTAAATACTGACAGTGGCATCTGATACAGGGCCCAGGCTGACAGCACCACTAACGCTGACTGGCTTGGGTTTGTCACCATCACTACTGCTGCCTGAACTGCCACCACAAGCTGTGTGAGTAATGCGGATAGAAGCAGAGCCAGAGCAGCTAAAACTACCCTGTGTGGCAAGACTGAAAAGTTTCTGGAGGACAACATTCGGAACGAAAAATTAGTATTCACTGCACTCTCCCTGTCAATTAACTGCTCATAAGCGCCGGATCATTTGAAGAATCATCAGTGCTGGGCCTTACTTCCTTGTACTCAATGAACCAGAACAGAGCAATCCCTCACACAGGGGACTGATGGGAAGTGACATCCCTCGTTAAGGTGATAAGATGTGTTTGATATTTAGCCATATTTACTGGCCAATGATGTTATCGCTTGATGCAGGGAGCAGAGATGCAAGTGGGCTTGTTGGTGGAAAATCACCATGATGCACGGGCGTGGTTAGAGAGATCGTTAAATTCGGCTTTTCCGGGCATTAAATTAGCCTCTAAAAGTACGCTGGCAGAGGGTTGTTTCACGCTTGAAAATCTATGTCGGGCAGGCATTGTGCCGGATATTGCCGTAATCGATCTTGGCTTATCGGATGGTTGCGGGATAACGCTGATTCGAAAGTTAACCCTGAAAGCGCCAGAGTGTATTTCTGTTGTCGCAACCCGCCATGAAAATGATACCAAGATATTTACTGCATTGAAGGCTGGAGCACTTGGTTATTTATTGAAGCGGCAGTCACAAACCGAGTTAGCTCAGCGTCTGGCGGGCATTGCCAAGGGCGAGTCGGATTTTTCTCCTGCAGTAGTGCGGCGGCTTTTGTCAGAATCTGGCCCGACCATCCGTTTCAGGTCCGAACCGCTGGATGCATCTGGCAAAGCAACGCTGGCTCGGCTGACACCCAGGGAGCGGGAGATTCTGCCTCTGTTATCCACGGGCTTTACCTTGGCCAAAATAGGCGACCT
>DATJDA010000338.1:0-15771 GCA_035497695.1 Marinobacter sp.
TGGAGCGTTGTTGGTATTCTCGCGAGCCCATCTGGCAGGTAAACCGCCGCCGCAGAACTGGCGGAGGTAGAGGCTGAATGAACGGCGATACCCAGCCGGGCTGATGCAAGTGCCAGCCCATCGTTTAACCCATCACCAACGAAAGCTACGTGGTAGCGTTGTTCCAGGTTCTGAATAAACTGACACTTTTGTTCCGGGGTTGCCTCGGCGATAACTCTCTCGGGGCGAATGCCCAGCTGTTTTGCCAGTGTCAGAGATGACTGTCGAGTGTCGCCGCTTAATAAATACATTGGCATGGCCATATCTTTCAGGGTCTGTATTAACGAAAAAGCTTCAGGGCGAATGGTTTCCTGGAAGGTGATTTTCCCCACGTGCTGATTATTATAAGAAAGGTGCAGGGTCATTTCGTTTTCTGCAACAACCGGCAGTTCTACCCCCTGCTCCTTTAGCCAGGTAGCACGTCCGGCTAATACGATGCTCTCACCCAACTGCCAGCGAGTGCCATGCCCAAGAGTTGCCTCCCGCACGCCAACTGACTCTTCAATAGTTGGTGCACTTTTCATGGCAAGGCCTCTTGCCGTGGGGTGAGGGGAGCCCTGAAGTGCGTTTGTAGCAAGTTGCAGAAGCGCTGTATCAGTCCAGCCATTCTCAGGTACAACCGACGCTACGGTGGGGTTGTTGGATGTCAGGGTTCCGGTTTTATCAAACACGATCACATTAATATCGGCGGCGGTTTCCAGCGCTGCCGGGTCCTGGAAAACAATGCCGTTTCGGGTCATGTGTGCGTGGCCCATAATTACCACCAGAGGAATGGCCAGGCTTAAAGCGCAAGGGCAGGTGACGATCATCACTGCAAGGCCGCGTGCGGCTGCACTGAGGGGGGACAAGCCTTGGAATAGTGCCAGTACAACGGCTGCGGTTGCGGCGGCCAGAATGATGGGTAGCAGTACTCTTGCTATACGATCCGTAAGGAGTTGCAGCGCGGTCTTTCGACTAAGTAGCCCGCGTATCGATTGTGCAAGGTTGTCAATCCGGCGTTGGCCGACTGCGGCGGTAACCCTAAGTTCAATGTCGCCTTCGATAAGCACGCTGCCGGCATATAACTCGGTATCTGGCCCTATAAGCTGTGGCGTACTTTCGCCGGTCATCATGGAAAGGTCGACATAACCTGTGCCTTTGGTAACGCAGCCATCAAGGGCCAGATGTTGGCCGGATGTCAGGGCAATTTTCTGGTCAACCTTTATCTGTTTCGCCGGGAGGGTTTCGAGGGTGCCACTTTCGGTAATGATTGTTGCCTGTTCTGGCGCCTCGTTAAGATAGCTGCGCACAATATCCGCCGCATGGCGCCGTACATTATGATCAAGTAAGCGAGCAATCAACTGGAAGGTGATGAGCATAACGCTGGCGTCAAAATAGACATGGCTTTGCCCTTCCACAAGACGCCAGACTGAAATGATGCATGCTGCAGTTACGGCAAACGTAATCAGAGTATCCAGCCCCGGAATGCCCACCATGAGCGTGCGCCAGCCGACTTTGTAGAAGTGTGAGCCGGAGTAGAGCAGAACAGGCAGTGCAAAAATCCCGCTTGCCAGTGCCAGAGGCCAGGTGACTTCCGGCTCAACAATGCCCAACGGAGCCAGGTAAATGAGAAAGGCGGGCATCATGCTCCACATGCCGAACACCACAGCAACGGCCAGTCGTAACTGCAGGCGTTTGCGGATGATGTCCGGAGTAAGCCCGGCCTGGTCAGATTGTGATGTGCGGAGTTGGTAGCCTAAACGGGTTGTTGCCTGCTGAAGCTTGCGAATGTCGGTTTGGTTGGTATCCCAGCGCACCATTGCAGTGTCTGCCGCAAAACTGACCGATGCTTCCAGAACACCCGGCTGCCGTTTGAGTTGCATCTCCACTGCTGCGGCGCAACTGCCACAATGCATGCCCTCAACAAACAGAACACTTTCTTGTTCTGTCTGCGGGGCAGGCATTGCAACAGCGATGGTCATGTCATGGTGTCTGGAAGGTCTGTTTCAGTTCGTCCACTGTCCAGGAGCCGCGATTGCCAAAACTCTCATTGTGTTTTTCAACAACAGAGACATCAATACTATTGGCATTGTTGCCCCATTCGTGACGTGCGTACGTGAGTACGGCGGCAATTTCTTCAGAGGACAGGGTGCCCTTAAACGGAGGCATAACGCCATTATAAGTAGCGCCGGCAACTTCAATTTCTCCGCTAAGTCCATCATGAACGATGGCCAGGGGCAGATTCGGATCGTCTGCTGCCACCCACTTGCTGCCAGCCAGCGGTGGGAATGCGCCCGGTATGCCCTGGCCGGTGGCCTGGTGACAGGCCGCACAATGAGCAGCAAAGATCTGCTCACCATTGGCGCCTGATGTTCCGGCACTTTCGGTCGCTGCAGCTACGTCGGTATTACCGGAATTTTCAGCAGCGGCAGTAGCCTTAACACTCTTCACGCTTTCAGCACTTTGAGCGGCTTCAGCGTCTTCTGTTTTTTCGGTAACTTCAGCAATTTCCGCACCTTCAGAATGCTGCCGGGTTACTTCAACAGGAGACCTGCTGTCACCACCAAGCATTGGTTTACCAATCTGCCAGGCGTAATAGCCAACACCCCAGACAAGCAGAATGAAAATCCATAGCAACACGATTTTAGGGGTTTGAACTGAGCCTTCTGACGGTTCAGGGTTTTCTCGCTGCTGTTGTTTACGCTTATCATTTGACGTCACGGCGGCTGTTACTCCTTCATGGTGTCAGGTTGCGGGAGTGTAGGTGCTGGATAAGTATGATCCAGTGCCAGCAGGTACTCGGCCAGTGCAAGCGCCTCTTCTGTAGCAACTACGTGGCCCTTTTCGGGACCAAACCCTTTGCCCGGATGGATTTCCTTTTCACCTTCGGCGACCTCGTCTACAACTTTAAACAAAAAGCGGTACGGAGGCATGATGCTGCCAGGGACAATTTGTGGGTTGTATAAATGAAGCAGGTGCCAGTCGAGGCTGGGGATCCGCGCACCAACGTTAAATAGATCGGGCCCTGTTCTCATTGTGCCAAGCAGTTGCGGCTTGTCGTATGTGTAATCTCCAGGTACCGATGGGCGCCCCCAGTGACGGTCTCTGTCGCCCGGTGCATAGGAGGGGTCACGAGGCTGCTGGCTGTGGCAATACAGGCAGCCATTAGCAATATAAATCTGACGGCCTTCCAGTTGCTGGGCAGTGTAAGGTTTAAGACCGTCAGGTACCTGTTCAGATGAAATCTGTATATACGGCATGACTACGAGTGTCAGGGTTGCCAGTAAAAGAATTAAGGCCGAGCCGACCATAATCGCCAGTGCGCGTTTCATCGAATCATCTCCTTCTTAACGTTAACGGGGCGGAAGAGTGTTGGCTGATCTCTGCTTTCTCCGCGACGCAACAACATAGCCAGGAAATGAAACGCAAATACCAGGTGGCCCATGGTCATCAGGGTGCCGCCAAGTGTTCGGGCTTCCAGATAAGGTATTGTCATGCGTACTATGTCCATGAAGTACGTATCAGCTGTCAGAAGATCTAGGCCCTGTTTCCAGCCAGCGATCGTCAGGGACAGGAAGTAAATCAGGATACCAATACTAACCAGCCAGAAATGCAGGCTGATCAGACGCCGCCACGGCCATTCCCAGTTCATCAGGCGAGGCATGATGAAATAGATGGCACCAAACAGGATGAAGCTCAGGAATGCATACATGCCCAAGTGCGCATGAGCCACGGTGTAGTGGGTAAAGTGGGTGATTACGTTAACGCTGCGCAGGGCTTCCATTGAGCCTTGCAATGAGGAGGCGGTATACATCAGGGCACCAATCCAGACAAAACGCAGGGTTGGTGAGTCTTTAAGACGCCCGAAGTTGCCCATCATGGTGCCGTGGTGGTTGATGGCTACGGTGATTACCGGAATAGACATCATGACACTGTGAACGATTGACAGGGTAACGAGCCAGGTTGGAATGGGGCCACCAATTATATGGTGAATGCCCACCTGGCTGTAAAACAGAGCCAGTGACCAAAAGCCAATGAGTGACAACTGATACGAGATAATTGGCCGGCCGAGAATTTTTGGAATCATGTAGTAGGCGATACCAATACCAAGAGGTGTAACCCACAGGCCCAATACGTTATGGGCAAACCACCAGTTAACTGTGGCGCCGGATGCTCCTGGAAATGTAAAAGGCATGTTGGCGATAAAAAACAGGATCGGGAACCATACGAGTGCCGCCAACAGGTACCAACTGGTTACGTACAGGTGGGAAACCGTCCGGTTTTTTGCGGTAAGCAACAGGGGAACTGCGCACAGAGCGCCGCCAACTACAAACAGAAGGTCTATTTGCCATGGAAACTCAAGCCATTCCATGCCATCAGACAGGCCCATATTGATGGCACCAAGGCCAAGAACCAGCCCGATATTCCAGATAACACTGCCCAAAATGGCGTATTTTCCGCCGACCAGCGGAGTCTTGAACAGACGCGGAATTAAAAACAGTGCGATACCGATACCCGCCATAGACGCCCAGCCGTAGGTAACCGCATTCAGGTGCATTGGCCGAATTCGTCCAAAAGTAAACCACTCACTACTACCCAGTAAGTCAGGTATGTGCATCTTTGTAGATGCTAACAAACCGTAAAATGAGCCGACAATAATCCAGAATATGGCAGACCCAATCCACACCAGAGCGGCCTTTCGGGATGACTGGTCAGCCTGATGTCGGGCTAATAGTTCAACATCGGGGCTGCTTGCCAGAGCTTCGGTCGACTTTTCAGCCGGGTCTTCCCCAATGCCTTCTTCGCCCGATGAGAAGATGGTGCGAGCAGCTTCTTGCCCATGACTGAACTGATTGTTTGCAATCGACCAGATAAGCAATAACAAGCCTACCGTCGATAGCAAAAAAGTGATGATGAGAAGGATGGCAATGGTCGGCGTCATGAGCAGTCCTTTGGTACGAAGATATAATGCAAATGTATGTTAATAGTGTGACGAGCACAGTCTCGCGACTGGACGTGCCTCGTACGGCTTACCTCGAATGAAATGTCTGTCTGTTAGTAGAGTTAATGCCTGCCAGACACTTGCCAATTTTAAGCGGCTGGCAATTATGCTGATTTGGTCGCTACCTTAAATGAAGCTGACGAACGCTGCGATAGCAAGTCTTGCTTTAGATCATTTTATAAAGGCGGGGGATGAGATATGCGTTTTCGGTTTTTATACAAAAATTTTCCACAAAAAAAGGCAGCCGAAGCTGCCCTTTTTCTGTGTGTTGGTCTGTTGTTTAAACAGCAACCACATTTTCTGCCTGAGGACCTTTCTGGCCCTGAGTAACAGTGAATTCAACTTCCTGGCCTTCGGCCAGAGTTTTGAAGCCACCGCCTTGAATGGCGCTGTAGTGAACAAATACGTCCGGGCCGCCTTCACGAGTGATAAAACCAAAACCTTTTGCTTCGTTGAAGAACTTTACGTTGCCGGTAACAGTAGACATAGATTACTTTCCTGAATTCAATCTTTAATGTGCCGCCAATAACCATTTTGATTATTGATCAGCGGTATGCGGGAAACAAAAAACGTGCGGGATCAAAAACAGGACGAACTACTTGGTACTACACAGAGGCGTCATATTGATGAAGTGCTTTGCTAAATCTTTCCAACTGCATGCACTCTACCCTAGAAAGGTATAAATGCAAAGCGGTTTCTTATAAGGAGAAACCGGTGTGTGAAACAGACTCTTTGGTAATGCTATCGAGTCTTCTGGGTTTTGCGATTCCATAGCCTTGGGCGAAATCAACCTGAATCTCTCTGAGAATGTCCATAACCTCCAGATCTTCCACGTATTCTGCAATTGTTTCAAGATCCAGAAAATGACACAGTTCGTTGATCGAGCGCACCATGGCGTAATTGGTGAGGTTGGTGGCAATATCCCGAACAAAGATGCCGTCGATTTTCACATAGTCCACGGGCAGCTTTTGCAGATAAGCGTACGACGACATACCCGTGCCGAAGTCATCCAGGGCAAATCTGCACCCTAGTCGCTTCATCTCTTTTATAAAATCGGCCGTGTAGTGAAGGTTGGAAACCGCCGCCGTTTCGGTGATTTCAAAACATATTTTTGATGCCAGGCTGCGGTTATGCCGGAGAATAGATTCAAGTTCCAGCATGAAACTGTCATCGCTGAGCGAGCGACCGGAAAGGTTAACGTTTAAAGTGTCTATGCCGACAATGATGTCCGGATTGGTGTTCATCCAGGCCAGTGTTTCACTCACTACCCATAAATCCACGCGAGTGCTGCGGCGAAATTGCTCTGCAGCCTGAATGTAGTCCTGAGGGGAAACTGTATTGCCAGATGTATCTGTGATCCCCAGTAAAATCTCATAGGATTTGCCGGTACCGGTTGATTCGCTTAACGCTACGATAGATTGGGCGCGTAAATGGAGGCGCCCGTCACGGATGCTGCGATCGATCTCCAATACCCATTGAGACGTTGCCGACTCAGATTGCACCTGCTGATCCCTGAGCAATTCTGTCCGGTTGCCTCCCCGGCGCTTGACGGATTTCAGTGCAAGGCTTGTCCGGTTTAACAGATCTCCTGCTGTGCCCGTAATTCCACTTATCGGACAAACGCAAGCGCTTAGGGTGGCGCTGTATTCGGCATCGCCATGCTTGAAGATTTGTCGCTCGAAGTTTCTGCGGAACATTTCAGCGAAATCCAGACTTTCCTCAATAAATGCGCTGGTGTGCAGAATAGCGAACTCATTGCCACTGATGCGGCCAATCCGGGCTGCTGGCTTTTGGGTTTTGCCATGCTCCTGGAGTAGTTGGCCTGTAGCTTTGAGCAGCTCATCACCCACCTCTGCACCGTAAGTGCTATTGATAACGCTAAACTCATCAATGTCGAGCACAATCAGTGCGCTGCTTTCATCCGGTCTCGGGACTTTTTCCTGAATGCTGGCAATGTGCTTTTCAAAGTCAGATCGACGCATGCAGCCTGTCAGTGGGTCGTGGGTAGCCTGAAAGTTCAGTTGACGATAAACATCCTGAACCATAGTAAACAGGCTTTGATCAACAAACGGAATTTCTTCATTGCTGACCAGCCAGGCTTCTCCGGCTTCAAGCTTTTGGACGAACTCGCCAAAATCGAGGTTCATTTCGCCCATACCCTTCGGTGACAGGAAGACGAACTGCATGCCTTCCTCATCCCCCCATGCCAGGCGCATGCGGCGTACTTCCCCGGACTCGAGACTAAGTTCTACCCAATCGCCAACTTCAACTTCTCTGGCTCTTCTGGTCCAGCGATTCTCTTCAGGTTCATCAATTGACGGTGGCGCGCTGGCTGGCTCGTCTCCATAGTGCTCCACAAAGACAGTATTTATGCCTTGCTGGTTATGAAGCTGATCTGTCAACTTTGCCATAACAGATCTGAAGCGGACGATATCACCAATAAGCCGAAGTTCGCGGTCAATCAGCTTGAGCACAGGGCCACTCTCCAGCTCCCGTTCAAACGCAAGCTCGTCGCTCTGTTCGTCGGGGGCTAGCCAGGCTTGTAGCAAGGCCACAACGTTCATCAGCTCTTCATGCTGAGGGCTTTCTGGCCCCTCTCGCAGAAGAGCCAGCACCATAAGCTGTTCCCAGCCGGATTCAAGCAGTTCAATAAGTACCGTTGGTACTTCTTTACCCGCAAGCAGGGTGTTCAGGTGGCTTTGTACCTGCTGCCGGGTTTTGTTGAGGCGTTCCTTGCCATCCAGTGTTTTGGCCAGGCGTTCGGCATTTCTGAGAAACGACTGATCCTGACGTTCCACCAGTGTTTTAAGTTGCTGATTCAGGCCTTGTAACCGCTCCGGATCTTGAAGTTCAGCATGAACGAGTTCTTCGATAATCGTTGATACCGTTGTTTCCAGACTTTTTGTTGAAATCCGGTCGGCAAAGCAAAGCTTCATTAAGCCATTAACAATTTCCCGGGCCGGGTGATTTTGTTCATTCAAAAAACCGGGGGTCTCCAGCAAAACTTCAAACACAGGAAGTCTCAGTTGCTCGAGCTTTTCCCTTAAGCCATCTGAAATGCCTTCCTGATCTTGTAAAGGCGCAAAAAGCTGATCAACCAGATTCGCCTTCTCAAGGGTCGGCTGGTCCAGGTAGCTGCCCAGCTCTGGGTCGCTATCGGCCAGTTCGCGAATTGCCCGGCTGATTTTTGGTTGGTGGTCCTGGAGTTTTTGCAGTAAATCTGCCCGTTTAGGGCGTAAGTTTTCCCAAAACTGCTGGTTCGACTCCTGCCAGCCATTGAAAGATGCATTCGGACCTTGCTTCAGCCCCATCAGGCGGAAAATCGATTGGTCAAACGTGCGGGATCCCGCTTTGCTTTTATCTTTTAACGACTTGGCGTCGCCGTCATTATTATCGTTGCTTGAGGGTGCTGCTGGAGCGTCTTCTACCGCAGAGCTTTCTCTAAGTGACCAGTTAACCGGGAGGTCACTGTAGCTGAGGGTGTGCAGGCCTGCGCGGGAACACTCATGGATGAATAATTGTATGGCAGCAGGCCAGATTCTGTTCAGGGCGGTGCCAAATGCCTGATAGACGGTATGTCTGTGCTCGCGGACAATACCCAGTTGATCAAGCGTGTATTGCAAATACAGGCATAAAGATACGGGCGATAATGGGTTGTTCGAGTCGTTTATATCCTGCTTGAAAATCTGGTTCAGAAGCTGACCGAGCGCGAAGATCAGGTCGGGATACCGGCGGGTCAGTCGGGAAGCAATTGTTTGCAATTCCAGCCAATCCTCAAACACTTGTTGTTGCAGTACGTGTAGTTCGTCCCGCCGGTTGTGACTGGATGGCTCTGCTGTTAATTCTGCACTGGTGGCTGAGAATCGTACTTCGAAATTCTGAACAATCTGTTTTTGACGGCTATTGAAAATAAAGCGGATATCTTTCAGCTTGTTGATTTCCCGAATCTCGTTCGCATCATCAAGACTTTGCTCAATGCTTGTTGCGGTCTCTGACAGAAAGTCGGCGAGCAGGCTGTTTAAAAGATGAATGCCGTGCTGTTGAAAAGTACGCTCCAGAGAGGGAAGTGCTGTTTCATTGTCTGGCTTTCGGCCCAACGTCTGCCGGTTGTTTAAGGCCTTAAGATCAGACAGCACCTCTGGTAAAGACTGGCAGGTAAAAGAAAATTCCTGGCCGTTCCCGCGGGTTATCCTTCCTTTGAGATGGATAGCCTGTGCCTCAGTACTTACAGGCTCGAAAATATGCAATTCGGCCAAGTGAGCCAATTCATTGGAAAACTGCCGAATGGCAGTGGGGGATGTTAGTTGCCCGACAGATAAAATAGCCTGATTGTTCAGTATCTTGATACTGGATATAGTACAACCAAAGGGGTTAATGCCTTGTGTAACAAGAATTGCACCCTGCCTGAGTCTGGTGCCCCCCAGTTGATTTTTAACCATTCCCACGCCACCTTGCGTAGTAAAGAAGAGTGCATTCCGCCTGCATATGCCCAGTCTAATCGCATATTGAGCTTTGGCAAAGCGAATACGTGGCGTTAGTCTGAATCTGAGACTTGTTTCTGTAAAGCCTGTATTCAAGGTTTACCCTGGCACCTTTCGAGCCAGAACTGCGGTAGGATAGGCCATTATCAAAAAGGATTAAAAGGAGTTCTGTCTTGTCTGACGTTTCTACTTATCAAAGCTTCAATGTTGAAGTCAGAAATCACATTGCACATGTTCAGTTCAGCCGGCCTGAAGCGCTGAATTCCATGAATAAAGCCTTCTGGCTGGAATTGCCAGAATGCATGCGAGACATCGAAGCCAATACGGACGCCCGGGTTGTTGTGATTTCCAGTACAGGCAAGCACTTCTCTGCCGGAATGGATTTGGGAGTATTCACTGATTCTAAAGCCGTGCCAATGGGCGGCGACCCTGGGCGCATGGCAGAAAACCTGCGCCGCGTAGTGTTGCAACTCCAGGATACGCTGTCGGTGCTCGAGAAAATCCGGCTTCCTGTACTCGCTGCTGTTCATGGTGGCTGTATTGGCGGTGCCCTTGATCTGGTATGCGCTGCGGACAGTCGCTACTGCACTCACGATGCGTATTTCACTATCAAGGAAACCGAACTGGGAATGACTGCAGATGTTGGCACGCTGCAACGCCTGCCGAAGTTGATGCCTGCAGGTGTGGTTCGCGAGCTTGCCTATACTGGCAGAAAGTTTTCAGCCAGCGAAGCGCAGAATCTTGGTTTCGTAAATGCTGTTTATGGCAGTCAGGATGAGATGCTGACAGCGGTTATGGCCATTGCTGAGCAGATTGCTGCCAACTCGCCGTTGGCGGTGACCGGTTGTAAAGAAATGCTGAACTACAGCCGGGATCATTCAGTTGAAGATAGCCTCCGATATATGGCGACCTGGCAGGCAGGTATGTTCCGCCCCGGGGATATGATGAAAACCTTTCAGGCCAAAGCTCAGAAGAAAACACCTGAATATGATGATTTGTTTCCGGTAAAAGGCTTGTTCGAATCGTAAATGGCAGCCCGGTCCCATAACACTATGCCTGCGTATACCGCTCTGTTGTTTCAGGGCGGTATCGGTTTGGTGGGTTTGATTGCTGTCTGGCTGTTTGCTATTCCGGTTTATACCGGAGGGCTTTCGTGGCTGCAGAGTATAGCTGGTGGCGTGACTGGTGCTTTTGCCACTTACGGGGCACTGCTTTTATTAATTCGTATTCCCGGGTTATTCCCGGATGATATCGAGCAGCAAATGCGCGGGCTGCACAAATTCGCTTCCGGATTTGGCTGGCCAGTTCTTGTTACTTTGTCAATATTTGCCGGAGTGGGTGAAGAGCTTCTTTTCCGGGGTGCCGTGCAGGGTTGGCTGGCGGGGAATGTCGGGGAATTGACTGCGATTATTGTTGCGTCATTGCTATTTGGCCTGGTGCACTATATATCGTTCACGTACTTTCTTGTGGCCACCAGTCTGGGGCTATTACTGGGCACGGTTTATGTCGTATCAGGCAGTATTGCGCTGGTTATGATCTGGCATGGGGTGTACGACATTATTGCGCTTTTTTGCCTGATCCGTTTTCCCCATTGGTTTGGTGTTCACTAACAGGCGGGAAGTTACTACTCAAATCTCCGGGCCTGGGTGAAGCGGTCTTTCCAGTAGTAGCCATTGAGCTTTGAATCGGTAACACCCACAGACGTGGATGCGTGGATGAAGCGATCATCACCCATATAAATGCCTGCATGCTGTTCCTTGCCACGGATCCGAAAAAATACCAGGTCACCTGGTTTTAGCTCATTCGGGGGAATCACCTCGCCATACTTAAGCATTTGTGAAGTCGTTCGGGGTAATTGCCGGCCCAGTCCTTCGCGGTAGGCGGTCGTGATGAAGCCAGAACAATCAAAACCCTGGGCAGACGTGCCCCCGTATTCGTAGGGTGCTCCCTGATAGCGCTCATACACCTGCCACAGTTGCTGGGTTTTTTCAGAAAACTGTGATGTATCGACCGGAGAATACCCCGTACTGCCAGTGTTTTGCAGGCTTTGCGTGCTGGCGCATCCACTGAGTGCTAAAGCCAGCAGTACCAGAGTAGGTAGCTGTTTAAGTAAGTGTGCCAAGCCAAGGCTCCGAATAAAGAATAATGTCTGAACCATATTACGATCCTGACAGTAAGTCAGGTTAAGAATTGTGTGGCTTTAGTAATCTACGGCGCTGTAAGCACTCTGAATTTGGTATCCTTACCAGATGCTTAAATTATCCAACGCTGTTGAATTGGCCGACTGGGAGATTGAAATTACCCAAATTCGTGCTCAAGGACCAGGCGGCCAGAATGTAAATAAGGTCGCATCTGCCGTTCATCTGAGATTTGATATCCAGAATTCCAGCCTCCCGCCGTTCTACAAAGAACGATTGATGGCGCTTAGTGACCAGCGGATTAGTAAAGAAGGTGTCATTATTATTAAGGCACAGGCTTTTCGTACTCTGGAATCGAACAAGGACGATGCACTGCAAAGGCTGAAAGAACTTATTCAGGAGGCGGTGAAGTTCCGGAAAGCACGCCGGCCAACCAGGCCAACCCGATCTTCTCAGCGCAAGCGCGTGGATCTTAAAACCAGAAAAGGCAAAACCAAAGTTCTGCGTGGCAAGGTTCTGGTGTGACTGCCTGTGTGCCGTTTGTACGGCCCAGGATGTCGCTGAACTGGCTGTAAGCAGCATGGCAATCTATGCTTTGGTCAGGTAACTGTTGAGATTGTAGCCTCTCTGGCGCATCTGGAAAGGAGTAGGGCCATGCAAATTGCTTACCGGGCTCGGGATATTACAGAAGCCCATATAGTTGCAGGTTTATTGCGTGCCAATGGTATTACCGCTTATGTTGGCGGGCATTATTTGCAGGGGGCTATGGGTGAGATTGGCGCAGCAGACTTCAGCAATATTCATGTCAGTGACGAGGATTTATACCGTTCCAGAGAGTTGGTGCGGGAGTATGAAGCTCGCGGGCAAACGGAAGTGTCCAGCAGTACGGAATTTTCCAACAGCAATGAAGACAAACCGACTTCCTACGCCCGTGGTTTCCTGATGGCATTGGCTATTCTGGTCGTTGTCATCCTGTACCTGAAGCGCTAGAGCGAAAAGACCGAGGTTATCGTGGTTTGATGCTTCGTTGGCGCTGTTTTCCGGGCTTTTTGCGAGCGATTGGTTTTTTGGCGGGTCTGGGATTTCTGTTCGACACAGGTTTGCCGGGGAAGGAACCTGCCGGTTTCCTTTTTGGAACGGATCGCCTTGTACCCGGCGCGGCTTCCGACGATGAGCCCTCGATGGAGTCAAGTAATACGGCCAGTTCCTTGCTGGTGAGATCACGCCAGTGGCCAACCGGTAATTTATCCAGTTTTATATTCATAACGCGAACACGCTCCAGCCTGGTTACATTGTAGCCAAAGTGCTCACACATTCTTCGGATTTGCCGGTTTAACCCCTGCACCAGAATAATCCGGATAATGAAACGGGATTCCTGTGTCACTGTGCATTTTTTGGTCATGGTTCCCAGAATGGGTACACCCCCCGACATGCCTTTCACAAACTCATTAGTGACGGGCTTGTCAACGGTTACCACGTACTCTTTTTCGTGGTTATTGCCGGCACGAAGGATCTTATTAACCAGATCGCCCTTGCTGGTCATAAAAATCAGGCCCTGGGAATCTTTATCCAGGCGGCCGATTGGGAAAATACGCACGCTATGGCCAACGAACCGTTGTATGTTGTACTTCTCTGCGCTGTCTGTGGTACTTACAATACCAACGGGTTTGTTGAGGGCAATAAAGACAAAATCTTCTTCGGCGCGTGGTTCAATAACCTGGCCGTTTACTTTAACGGTGTCGCCAGGTACAACCTGATCGCCTATCGCGGCTCGTTTGCCATTTATGTAGACATTGCCCTGCTCAACAAACCGGTCGGCATCTCGCCGGGAGCAGAGCCCGCTTTCGCTGATATATTTATTCAGGCGAGTTGAAGTATTGCCGGGCATAAGGGTTCCAGGTGCGGTTTCAGGTAAATGCTTAGTGTTGATGTCTGGCGCATGATAACAGGCCAGAATCACTATGATAGCTCAAAACAAATGGGTAATTATGATACAGGCTATTCCAACCAATCTTATCCTTGGTTTTCTGGGTGTTGGTAAAACCACCGCCATTCTGGATTTGCTGAAATCCAAACCTGAGGGTGAAGTGTGGGCAGTGCTGGTTAATGAATTCGGTGAGGTGGGTATAGACGGAGCGATACTGCAAACGGAAGGCGCCTTCGTAAAGGAAATTCCCGGTGGTTGTATGTGCTGCGTGGCGGGGTTGCCTATGCAAATTGGCCTGAACCAGCTAATTCAGAAAACAAAACCGGACCGGTTGATTATCGAGCCTACAGGACTAGGGCATCCTGCACAGATTCTGGAAACTCTGACCAGTGAACATTACGCGGAAGTTCTTGCATTGGGGCCCGTTATTACCCTGGTTGATCCGCGAAAGCTGGAAGACAAGCGTGTTCTGGGAAATGTCCAGTTCCGTGATCAGGTTGCTGCTGCCGATATTCTGGTGGCCAACAAGACGGATCTTTGCACGCCGGAACAACTTACCCATTTTGAACGCTGGGCCAGGGATCTGGAGCCTGAAAAAAATGCTGTATTCCGGGTCAGTTACGGGCGGCTAAACCCAGAGTGGTTGCTCGGTGCGGGCGACTCACGCGAGCTTTCAGCACCCGAGACACATAAGCATCACTCCACGCACGAAGCGCCGGCGCCAATCTCCATCAACGAGCAGCCGTGGCAGTTGGCAGAACACTCGGGACAAGGTTTTTTCAGTATTGGCTGGCGTGTACATCCCGAAACCCTGTTTGACGAAAATGCATTACTGATTATGGCGATGGCGGGGCAGTTTGTGCGTTTCAAGGCTGTGGTGCATACAACGGAAGGGTGGCGGACAATCAACGTGGCAGATGGGGCTCTGTCGGTAAACAGCACGGAAGCTCGTGAGTTGTCGCGGATGGAAGTGATCAGCCCGGAAGCACTGGATTCTGCCGGGCTGGATCAGTATTTACGCCAGGCTACCCGATAAGTCTGGCGCAAATATTTCGCAAGATTTTGCAGCCAGAATCAGTGGCCGTAAATCCGCATTGCAGTGTTTGTAACGGAAATGTTGTCAAACGCAACAGAACCGATCGATGTGCCACCAACCAGAATCTGGCCGATGGTCATATCTGCCTCAAAGGTTTTCAGATCAATAGCCAGAGCGCTGTCACCATTGGCACGGGTGCCGTTGTAGACATCCATGTCGAGCTTCGCACCCAATGAAATAACGGAGGGGTTGTCGCTGTAGTTGGCGCCCGTCAGCTTGAGATCACGAATGCCGAGTGCCAGGAAGGGCACGTCGACATCAAGCTTGTCGATAGCAAACAGGGTTTGCAGGTTGAGTTTGTCAGTGGCTGTATCAATCCGGATTTTTAACTCGGTGAGCACGCCTTCCATTGAGAAGTTATTGGCAATCAGAGTGCTGTCTGTATGGCCCTGTAATGTCCACTCTCCGGTACGAACTGCAAAATCAATAGGTGCTGCAACCAGCGGGAACACGTTGATCAGCGCGTCACCATCGTCTGCAATGTCGATTTCTATCTTGATGTTGTCAATCAGATCACTGGTCTCTCCGAACAGAAACTGGCGGATACCCGGATCAGAGATTTCCTGGAACATGTCGGTACGGTTGGCACCACCAACAAAGATGTCTTTAACAGACAGTGAACCTTCATCTGTATAACGGAACTCACCAATATTTACCTTGGTTTCAAGTTCAATGGTGACACCCGCCTGGCCGGTAATATTGCCCAGACTGGTGTCTTCCAGAGGCTTCAGTTCAGCTTGCGCCACCAGGGGCAAGCTGGCTATTGCTAACACTAACGCTGATTTCTTCAGGCTTATCATGTTATTTTCCTTTTTTAGTTTTGTTATAGGCACCTGCAGCCTTCAGGTTGCAGGTGCCGGGGTGTACAAGACACCCCCTTTCTTCAATTACAGCTCCGGAGTCAACGTCAGGTTAATGGTGTTGTTCGGGCCGGTCATGAACAGGTTAAGAACGTCAGTCAGCAGGCCACAGTTATGCAAGGGTGGCAGGGTGTAAACACCGCTGACTTCGCCGCCGCTAGCTGGTGAGAAGTTCTTGCCATCAGGTGACGTCAGTGTGATATCCACTGGCTCGATGGTCTGGCACTGACTGCCGCCGCCAATCTGGAG
>DATJDA010000339.1:0-35717 GCA_035497695.1 Marinobacter sp.
GGGCTGAATCTGAAAATGTAATACAGTGGATTTTCAGCTATTAATTAACAACACCTTAGCCGTCAGAAAAGACGAAGTGTTCAAAAAAAAACAATACGTCGCCGCTACTCCGTATTGGAAAAGCAGCTTATCAACCGGCACTACTCAGTGCCCGCCAGATAATCCGGAGAACTTTCATGGCAACTGGAGTTTGGATCAGTCTCATTCTTTATTTCGGCCTGATGATCGCCATAGGCTTTTATGCCTACCGAAAATCAACCGCCTCATCTGAAGAATATATGTTGGGCGGCAGAAATCTCAGCCCGGCCGTAGCAGCGTTATCGGCTGGTGCCTCTGACATGAGCGGCTGGCTACTTCTGGGCCTGCCGGGCGCACTCTTTGTCGCGGGCCTTCATGAGGCCTGGATTGGCATTGGTCTGTTTGTCGGCGCTTTTGCCAACTGGATCATTGTAGCTCCACGCTTGCGTGAACAAACAGAGCGCTACGATAACAGCCTCACTATTCCACAATTTCTGGCCAATCGCTTTCCAAGCAAGGCGATGGCGCTGAGAACTGTCTCAGCCGTTATCATTGTTGTCTTCTTTGCGGTATACACCGCTTCTGGCCTGGTAGCCGGGGGCAAGCTGTTTTCCAGCGCCTTTGCCGGCATCATAAGTTTTGGTGGCGCCAGCGACTACTCTATTGGTATCTGGCTAACTCTGGGCATCGTGCTGACTTACACTGTTGTTGGCGGATTTCTGGCCGTTAGTCTGACCGACTTTGTTCAAGGCTGCATCATGATGCTTGCACTCATCATCATGCCTGCCGTTGTATTGTTTGGTGAAGGCGGTGGCGGCTTTTCCCAGGCCTCACAAACCCTGACCTCATCGGAAGTTCCCACCACCTTCCTGTCCTGGACAGAGGGGCTGACTTTCATCGGGTTCCTGTCAGCGGTAACCTGGGGGCTGGGGTATTTTGGCCAGCCGCATATTATCGTGCGCTTTATGGCGGTTCGCTCTGTGGCTGATGTGCCCAAAGCCCGAAACATTGGCATGTCGTGGATGGCCATCTCTCTGATTGGCGCAGTGTGTCTGGGTATTTTCGGGCGCGCCTATGTGATTCGTAACGGGCTGGATATCGGCGACCCGGAAACCATCTTCATTGTGCTGGCAGACCTGCTGTTCCATCCGCTGGTGACCGGCTTCCTTTATGCGGCACTTCTGGCCGCCGTGATGAGTACCATTTCCAGTCAGCTACTGGTGTCTTCCTCATCACTGACCGAGGATTTCTACCGGTTATTTTTGCGCAAAGAAGCCACGGATAAAGAGGCCGTCATGATTGGCCGGCTCAGTGTTCTGGCTGTTGGTATTGTGGCAGCTATTATCGCTGGCGACCCGGACTCGCAGGTTCTTGGTCTGGTAAGCCATGCCTGGGCAGGCTTTGGTGCCGCCTTTGGCCCGCTGATGATCCTGTCCCTGATGTGGCCCCGGATGTCTGGCATTGGCGCTGTCGCAGGTCTGGTAGTGGGTGCTGCAACGGTGATCATCTGGATCGCGCTGGGCTGGAATAGCAGTTTCATGGGTGGCCCTGGTGTTTATGAGATTATTCCGGGCTTTGTGCTCTCTTGGGCGGCTATTTATTTTGTTAGCATGGCAACAGAAAGCAAAGGAGAGTTCCGGGCTATTAAAAGCAATTGATTGATAAGATTGTCGCTCCTTGCAAACAGTGTGAGGGGCGACAATACCCACTTAAACCTCCCCCTGAAGAGTTACTCCCTTCCAATTTCTGCCGGCGATACGGATACTGGTGCGTACAATCCTTGATAATTTTGGGAGCCTATTGAATGAGCAGCGAGCGCACGAGTGAGCTTAAGCCTCTGAACATCGCCCTTCTGACCGTTTCTGATACTCGTACTGCCGATGAAGACACCTCGGGGCAGTTTCTCAAGGACAGCATTATCAGCGCTGGCCACCACCTGGCAGCACGTCGTATTCTGCCAGACGACATTTATCTTGTCCGAGCCCTGGTCTCTGGCTGGATTGCAGACCCGGCCGTGCACATAGTGATTATTACCGGGGGCACAGGATTCCACGAGCGAGACAGCACACCCGAGGCGATCAGTCCGCTATTGGATAAGGCTATCGATGGTTTCGGTGAAGAGTTCCGCCGGTTGTCAGCGGCTGACATTGGCACCTCAACGATTCAGTCCCGGGCGTTTGGCGGGCTGGCCAATCATACCGCGATTTTTTGCTTGCCTGGCTCTACTGGTGCCTGCCGTACCGGCTGGAACGACATTCTTAGCTCCCAGCTCGATAGCCGTCACGGCCCCTGTAACTTTTCAGCGCTGGTTCTGCGCAAGCCCGAGCGCCCCTATCACCGGGTGTATGAAACGGTTGGTAACCCTGGCAAGCAGTAATATTCCAGAACCGGAGGAGTAACTATCTAATGGCTGGTCCAAACCTGACTCCTGTTGACGAAGCGGTTGCGCACCTGCTTTCACATGCAGTTCCCGTTACTGCCAAAAATATTGTCAGCCTGACTGACTCACTTGATCGCGTTTTGGCCGAAAACCATTATGTTCCTGCCGATGTTCCGCCGGCAGACAACAGTGCGGTTGACGGTTATGCACTGCGCCTGTCGGATTTTCGGCCAGGATCGCGGTTATCAGTGTCTGCACGAGTTCCAGCCGGGCACGCACCACAACCCCTTGCTGAAGGCACTGCTGTGCGCATCTTTACCGGATCAGAGATTCCCCTTGGGGCTGACTCGGTCGTTATGCAGGAGCGCGTTGAGGCCTCTGATGCCGGCATTTTAATAGAGGCTGAGATAACAAAAGGCCAGAATATCAGGCGTCGCGGGCAGGACCTGGCAAAAGATGATCTGGCGCTGGAAAAGGGCACCAGAATTCGCCCGCAGGAAATGGGCTTGTTAGCCTCTATGGGAATTGCAGAAGTTCCTGTACTGGCACGCCTGAAAGTTGCTGTACTCAGTACCGGTGATGAGCTTGTAGAGCCCGGCATCCCGCTGGCAGCCGGCCAAATCTATAACACCAATCGCTTTACCTTGCTTGGCCTGCTTGCCCGGGCCGGTTGCGAGGTGGTGCTGTGTGAAACTCTGAAGGACTCCCGGGATGCCACCCGAACGACTCTGCAGCGGGCAGCAGAAATGGCCGATCTGATTATCACCAGCGGTGGCGTTTCTGTGGGCGAAGAAGATCATGTTCGCGCTGTTCTGGAAAGCTCCGGCAAGTTATCACTTTGGCGCATGGCCATAAAACCTGGAAAACCTTTAGCATTCGGAGCGGTTGATGGCACACCGGTTCTTGGCCTGCCTGGAAACCCGGCAGCCGTTCTGGTTACATTTCTGATTGTTGGCATGCCATTTATTCGTAAATGCCAGGGTCGGAAAAGCCTCAAACCAATCGGCGAATTACTTCCTGCTGATTTTAGTGTTACTTCCCCATCCGTTCGAAGAGAGTTTGTCCGGGCCCGCAAAAACCGGCAAAACAGCGAACTGCGGGTTGAAATCTATGCGAATCAGAGCTCGGGTGTATTGAGCTCGGCGTGCTGGGCAGACGGACTGGCGGCTGTCCCTGAAAACACGACTATACAGCCGGGGGACCTGTTAACTTACTACTCATTCGAGGAGCTGCTGGCATAACCATGGCAACAGATATCATAACCATTCGTTTTTTTGCCCGGTTTCGGGAAGAGCTGGATACCGAGCAACTGACTCTGACAGCGCGTCCCGGACTAACAGTTGGACACCTTCTTGAAGAGCTGGCCAGTCGCGGTGGTGCCTGGGCAAAACTTCAGGGCGACCAACCCGTTATGACGGCGGTAAATCAGGCAATGGCCAAGCCAACAACACTGATTAAAGGTGGGGATGAAGTCGCATTTTTCCCGCCGGTAACAGGAGGCTAGAGGCTGACATGATCTCAATTCAAACTGATGATTTTGACTCTGCAGCCGAGTATGCAGCACTGAGAAAGAGTGGCCCGGGCACAGGTGCGATCGTAACATTCACCGGACTGGTTCGGGACAGTGGTGATATGCAGGGCGTTACCGGGCTTTACCTTGAGCACTACCCGGGGATGACAGAGCAGGTAATCAGCGGACTGATTGATGAAGCAACCCGGCGCTGGGATGTTCGTAAAGCGCGGGTAATTCACCGGGTTGGCAAACTGGCGCTGCAGGATCAGATTGTATTTGTCGGTGTTTGCAGTGGCCATAGAAGTGACGGCTTTGCTGCCTGCCAGTACATTATGGACGCACTGAAAACCTCAGCGCCGTTCTGGAAAAAGGAGCTTACCGAATCTGGCGAGCACTGGGTTAACCAAAAGGCCTCTGATGTGGCCCGTGGAAAAACCTGGGAATAGCTTCAAAAATCTTCCGGACGGTTTCTGTTCCTGAACGCCTGAGCCGCGTTTTCGCACTTTACCTTGACCGCACCTGCAGTTTCAGCAAACACCATTACGCGACGGTTATCGGCCTCAAGCTGCCTCTCAAGCAGTGCGGAAAGCGTTACCGGGTAGATACCGTGCAGAGGGTGAACCCTTCCCTCGCACTCTGCTACAACCGCCCGGCCTGGTGCTTTGTCCCACGCTTGCAGCAGCCGGCAAAACACCTCCGGAGTTATTTCAGGCGTATCACAAGGACTAACCAGCACAGCTCTGGCGCCCAGTTTTTCAGCCTCTTTCATTCCAGTCAGCAAACCCGCCAGCGGGCCGTGCCCGTGTAGGTTTGCCGCATCTTCGTAAACCCGTCCAGGTGCAAGCGTCTGATAGTCTGCCAGGGAGCGGTTGGCACTGATCAACACGGGCTGAACAACCGACAAAAGCGTATCGAACACCCAACCGGCCATGGCACGACCGCGCCAATGCACCATGCCTTTGTCTACACCCCCAAGCCTGCGGCCCTCACCACCGGCCAAAAGCAAGCCGAATACTTTTGTGGAGTCAGTGAGCTGTTCTTTCATGGATATAAAAAACCGCCCATGACGCTTTGGTCAAGGGCGGCTTTGTGCAGCCGGAGGGCAATCAGAGATTGCTGTCCAGGAAGGCAGCCAACTGGGACTTCGACAGTGCGCCGACCTTGGTAGCATCCACGTTGCCATTTTTGAACAGCATCAGCGTTGGAATACCGCGAATATTGAACTTGGGCGGAGTTTGTTCGTTTTCGTCAATATTCAGCTTGCAGACCTTTAGCTTTCCGCTGTACTCATCTGCAATTTCTTCAAGTACCGGCGCTATCATCTTGCAAGGACCACACCACTCAGCCCAATAATCGACCAGTACCGGAATATCAGACTGCAGTACGTCCTGCTCAAAAGAAGCGTCTGTTACGTTTACAATATTTCCGCTCATTACTTTTTCCCAGTTCAGGCGCACCGCGTTGCGTCAGTACGGGCTGCGTACTATTGCCGGTGCGCTGTTTGCTCTGTTGAAAAGGTGACACTCATAAACAGTCACCCCTTCACCCTGATAACGATAGGGCATACTTTACGCGATTGATCAGCCGAATGTGAAGCGGTAGATCTACTTGCCCTGGCACGACATCAGCAATGTCTGCCCGATTTCAGCATTAACGGTTACTGACAGTTCCGGGGAATTTCGCTTATAGTACCCCGCAAGTTCAAGCCAAAAGGATTTAAAACAACGTGACAGCCGCATTCACTGCCGACAATGCTACTGCTTCACCCGAGGTGCTGGCAGCCATCGACATGGGCTCTAACAGTTTCCACATGGTCATTGCCCAGCTTGATCACGGGGAAATCCGCACGCTGGAGAAGATGGGTGAAAAGGTTCAGCTTGGTGCTGGCCTTGACCCACTCAACTACTTGACTGAAGAGGTCCAGGAGCGGGCACTTGCCTGCCTCGCCCGATTCGCGCAGCGCCTTCAGGGCATCCCGGCGGAAGCTGTGCAAATTGTTGGCACCAATGCGCTCCGGGTAGCCCGTAATGCGCAGCAATTTATAGCCCGCGCAGAAGAGGTTCTTGGTTATCCCGTTGGCGTTATCGCGGGCCATGAAGAAGCACGCCTGATTTATCTTGGCGCATCTCACACCCTTGCAGATGATTCGGGACGACGCCTGGTTGTCGATATAGGTGGCGGTAGCACGGAGTTTATTATTGGCGAACGCTTTGAACCTCAACAACTGGAAAGCCTGCACATGGGCTGCGTGTCATTTCGTAACCGATATTTTTCCGATGACAGAATTACGCGCCGACAAATGGACACTGCCATTACTCACGCAGAGCAGGAGCTACAGAATATCCGCCAGCGTTATCGCTCTATTGGCTGGCAAAGTGCCGTTGGCTCGTCCGGATCGGTAAAGTCCATATCCCGGGTATTGGCTGATTTGAAAATTACCAACGGCACCATTACCAGAGCGGGCATGCAGGAATTACGCAAGCGGCTGATTGACATAGGCAAAGTGGAAGATCTTGGCGAGCTGGGCGTACGCCCGGATCGCCAGGGTATTTTCCCGGCGGGTTTCGCCATTCTTATGGGAGCGTTTCAGTCTCTGGGAATCGAGGAGATGGAGTTTACCGACGGCGCTCTCAGAGAGGGGCTTCTATACGACCTTATCGGCAGAATTCGCCACGAGGATGTTCGGGAACGCACCATCACGGCGCTGCAGGAACGCTATCATATTGACAAAATTCATGGCGCAGCAGTAGAAGCAACCGCTGTGGCTATATGGCAACAGGTTGCGGACGCCTGGGGATTGCAGACAGCCGAAGACGAGGACATGTTACGCTGGGCTTGTCGGCTTCATGAAATCGGCCTGACCATTTCCCGAAGTCAGTATCAAAAACACGGGGCCTACCTGCTACGCTATTCAGACTTGCCCGGCTTTAGCCAACAGCTTCAAAAAGATCTGGCCATACTGGTACGGGGTCACAGACGGAAATTTCTGCAGGCTATCTTCGACGAGGCAGACCCTGAAGACAGAGCACGGCTTCGGTATCTCTGTATTATTTTAAGAATGGCCGTTCTGATTCAACACGCCCGTAACCTGGAACCACCACCAGACTTCATTCTGACAGCCTTTGACAACAAGCTGGTTATTGAATTCTCAAAGGGCTGGACCGATAGCCGCCCGCTAACCGTAGCCGACCTGGATAACGAGCGTGATTATCTGGCAAAACAGGATTTTGAGCTGGAAATTGTTACTCCCTGAAACCGGTTATTCTGCCAACTCCGCTTCCATGGATTCCACTGTTTCACAGACACTCAGCCACTCGCCTTCTGCAGTTTCCAGCTGAGCGTTCAGGCTGGCTTGCCTGGCCAATAGCTCTTTCAGCTTTTCTTTATTGCCGGCCTCGTACAAATCCGGTGCCGAGAGGTCCGACTCAAGCACCTTCATCGCTTGTTGCAAGCTGTCCATTTGCTGTTCCAGCCTGGCCTGCTGCTTCCGGAAGGGGCTAAGCTTTTGTCGCAAGGCGGCTTCTATGCGCTTACGAGCCTTACGATCGCCCGCGCTCTCACCTTCCAGGGCCTGTGCGTCCTCACCCGTGCCACTTTGTACCTGACCGGCAACATCGCGCTCACTCTCGTTCACCCTCTGGCGCTTAGGCGCTTCAGCGTCATCTTTGCGGCGATCGGCCAGCCAGTGTTCGTAATCATCAAGATCACCCGGGTACTCGGTCACCCGACCATCATTCACCAGCCAGAACTCATCAACGGTATTACGCAACAAATGGCGGTCGTGAGAGATCACTACTATCGCGCCCTCAAAGTTCTGCAACGCCATGGTCAGGGCCTGACGCATTTCCAGATCCAGATGGTTAGTGGGCTCATCCAGAAGCAGTAAATTAGGCTTCTGCCAGGCAATCACGGCCAATGCCACCCTGGCCTTCTCACCCCCGGAAAAAGATCGGATGGCGCTGATTGCTTCGTCTCCATGAAAGTCGAAGCCACCCAGAAAATTACGAATGCTCTGTTCAGAAGCCCTTGGCGCAAGGCGCTGCAAATGTAAAAACGGGCTGGCATCCAGATCAAGAGATTCCAGTTGATGCTGGGCGAAGTAGCCAATAGCCAGGTGCTCGCCTGTAGTCCGCTCACCCGCCAACAGGGCCGTCCCGCCCCGAAGAGCATCCATCAGGGTGGATTTGCCAGCACCGTTGAGCCCCAGCAAGCCTATGCGGCTGCCAGGCAGAAGGGTGATGTTTATGCCGGTAAGAATTCTTGTGTCACCGTGACCACCTTCGCCATTGCGGATAGACAGTAGCGGGTTGGAAATCTTCTCAGCCACCGGAAACGTGAAGTTAAAGGGTGAATCAATGTGCGCGGGAGCAATTTTTTCCATACGCTCAAGAGCTTTAACCCGGCTTTGCGCTTGTCTGGCCTTGGTGGCTTTGGCCTTAAAGCGGTCAATAAAGCGCTGGATTTCGGCTATTTTGACCTGCTGTCGCTCAAAACCTGCCTGGCGCTGCGCTAGCCGCTCACTGCGCTGTCCTTCAAAGGCTGAGTAATCACCGGTATAAACATCCAGTTTCTTCTGGTTAAAGTGCACCACATGGCTGGCAACCCGGTCCATAAAATCCCGATCATGGGAAATAAACAACAAGGTGCCAGGGTATCGGCCCAGCCAGTTTTCGAGCCATAAACAGGCGTCCAGATCCAGGTGGTTCGTGGGTTCATCCAAAAGCAATAAATCCGATGGCCGCATCAACGCCTGTGCAAGATTAAGGCGTATGCGCCAACCGCCAGAGAAAGCAGATACCGGGCGGTCTGCATCCGTATCTGAGAAGCCCAGTCCGCGCAGCAGAGTTTCCGCCCGGCGTGATGCCGACCATGCTTCATGCAAATCCAGCTCGCCATGAATACGGGCAAGTGCATGGTCATCTGCCCGCTCTTCTGCCTCGGCGAGTTCTGCCTCAAGACGGCGCAGTTCGATATCGCCATCAAGCACAAACTCTCTGGCACTCCGCTCAGTTGCGGCCACTTCCTGAGCCATGTGGGCAATGCGGCAACCACCAGGAATTGTAATACTGCCCTGTTCTGGTGAAAGCTGTTCTAAAATGAGCTGAAAGAGACTGGTTTTGCCGGCGCCATTAGCTCCGACAATAGCAATTCTTTGGCGAGGCTGAACCGTCAGATTGGCTGTTTCTAGCAACCAGACACCACCCCGTTGTAAACTGAGATCAGTTATCGTTAACATGTTTTCATTTTATCAATGTAAAATTTTCAGGGACGGTTCCCGGGTTATGTCGTTTTCGTCGGAAAACAATGCAGAATTGTCGGCAGATCTTCCGGACACGCTGAAGCCAGATAACCCCTTGTGGTATTTTGCTCTGGCATTCTGGCGACAGCCCGGCGTTCAGGAAAATTGCCTGATATTACAGCATCAGGGCTGGAGCATAACAAGGTTGCTGTCTGCCGCATGGCTTGCCCTGAACAACCGGCTATACACGGGTACTGAGGACGCTACGTTAACAGAGTGGCGTGATCGTGTAACGGGCAGCCTGCGTGCCGTGCGACAATGGCTCCCGAAAACAAACCTGGATTATCAAGACTTACGAGATAATCTGGCAACTCTGGAGCTGGACGCCGAACGGATTGAACTGGCGCTGGCCTGGCAAATGTTAACCAAAAACAACCCGGAAGACAGCACTATGCAAGGACGCGAAACGCTCATTCGACACAATCTCGAGGCTGCAGCTCCATTTTCTGGCTCTGCCACAGGTGCGGCGTCTCAATTGAATGTACTGGCCGATATATTGGCCAATTTCCCCAAAGGGGCACTCCGGCCATGATTATGAAATGGCTCATCCGGATTTCATTTCCGGCACTTGGCTTGCTGTTATTACTGATTTTTTTCGGTATCAATGATCCTGAGCAGATTTCCGCGCCCGGCACAGATACCGAAAAGTCTGACAAAATCCCGGCTTTTGAAGGGCTGGTTCCATCACCAATAACAACGACTGGCCCCGATATTATTTTCAAGTGGCGGGATACCAATGGCAACTGGCATTATGCCGATCAACCACCTGAGCATGGCCCGTGGAATGCGCTGGCTATTGAACGAACCGATAAAGGTCTTTTCCAGAACCAACCAACAAATCCGGACACAGACTGGCAATCGCCCTATAGAGCGCCCTTCTCTCTTGCCCCGGATACCGGGAGTAGTGGCAGCTGAACAAGCTGTCGATTTTCTTAAAACATGTTCAGTGGCATCTGTCACCAGAACCCGTTACCGTCAACACTCTGACGAACACAATCCAGGGGGCGCGGCCCCTGCAACGATACTAAAGGACGAAGCAATGAAGAAAGCACTGCTTGCACTGGCAATGACCGGCATTATTGCTGGTTGCTCAACGCCACCTGAAACTGCTGACCAGCCAAAGCTGGACACTACTGATCAAAAGGTCAGTTATGGCATGGGCCTGGTATTGGGTGAGCGCATGAGCAACGACCTGCCTGACCTGCAGATGGACCAGTTCCTGCAGGGCATCCAGCACGGCCATGCCGGCGACGACTCAGCCAAACGCATGACTCGTGATGAAATTCAGGCAGCATTGATGACCTATCAGCAGCAGTTGCAGGACGCCCAAAGCAAGCAGATCGAAGAGTTGGCTGAGAAAAATGCCGAAGCCGGCAAAGCGTTTCTGGCTGAAAACGGCGCACGCGACGGCGTAAAAACCACTGAATCCGGGTTGCAGTACGAAGTGCTGGTAGAAGGCACCGGAGACAAGCCAGCCGCGACGGATACCGTTAGAGTTCACTACACTGGCGAGTTAATTTCCGGCGAAGTATTTGATAGTTCCCGTGAGCGGGGCGAGCCGGTTACCTTTGCCCTGAATCAGGTTATCCCTGGCTGGACCGAAGGCTTGCAACTGATGAGCGAGGGCTCGCGCTACAAGCTGTACCTCCCTTCTGATTTGGCCTACGGCCCAGGCGGCAGCCGCGCTATCGGGCCAAATGAAACATTGATCTTTGATGTCGAACTGCTGAGTATCAACCCGCAGGATGACGAAGCTGCAGACACTGATACTGATACTGAATAAGCAGCGGTTACGGAAAAGCCCCGGCCCGGACAATGCGGCACCGGGGCTTTTTTGGCTCTGATGTGCCCGCGCCTAGCCAGCAATCCAGTGTTGAGCTCTCGGTCGGCGGAACAACAATACCAGGCCGACAATAATCAATGCCGAAAAAGCAACCGCTGTCCATCCGGGAATGCTCAGACCCAAAAAACGCCAAACAACTTTGGCACAATCGCCGGTGCCTTTCAGCGCCGTAGACAGCACCTCAAGAAAAGGCAGCACTTCCAGCATGTACTCAACGGAAGGCCCACAAGCTGGCACCTGATCTGCGGGCAGGCTCTGCAGCCATAGCTGACGTCCGGCAACACCCAGACCTGCGCCGGCTGTCAGTATCAGGAAAAAGCCGTATATCCGGATGCCAAAGCCGCTCGGCCCCTGCAGTGCAGCAAGCAGACTGACCAGCCCGGCACCCATAAAGCCAAAACGCTGAAGCCAGCAAAGCGGACAGGGCTCCAGACCCATAACGTGCTCCATATAAAAAGCCACGCCAAGCAAACTGGCACACACAATAAAAATAAGCCCGAACACCCATCTGCTTGTCAAAAGACCACCTCAAAATGATGAATTGAAACTGCATACTCCCACCAGGCCTGCTATTCTCAGTTCATCCGGTGGCATTGCTAGTGTTTTGTC
The DNA here is from genome assembly GCA_035497695.1 of Marinobacter sp. Taxonomy (GTDB): domain Bacteria; phylum Pseudomonadota; class Gammaproteobacteria; order Pseudomonadales; family Oleiphilaceae; genus Marinobacter. The sequence continues at coordinate 11,663 of DATJDA010000339.1, forward strand.
ACTAAATCCTAAACCATGATCAACTTCAATCCTATGACCTTTAAGCCAAAATCCATGCTGACGCTGATGACACTTCTACTGGCACTAATGGCCGGACCGGCACTGGCCGATGAAGCGGGCGCAACAGCCGCTGAAGAAACCGAGCAGGTTATCGGGGAGGCGGAAGCCCCCGGTGTCACTGACTATATTGCCATGAACCCACCGTTTGTAACCCATGTTGGCAAATCAGGCAATAGAATCATTTATCTTAAAGCATCTGTCAGCCTGCGGGCGTCGAGCGCGAACGTTCGGCCGGCGGTTGAAGCGCATATGCCAAGATTACGCCACGAGCTGGTCATGCTGTTCGGAGAACAGACAGATATCGACCAGTTAACGTCTACCGAGGGGCAGCAGTTACTCAGGGAAGAGGCAAAAAACCGTATTAATCAGGTACTGGAAGAACAGCAAACCGGAGAGTCAATTACCGGTGTACTGTTTACAGAGTTTGTAGTGCAAAAGTAAAGGCGGTTGTCGGGGGGCAGTCAGGGTCAGGCGATCCGGGAAAACAGATCATCACCAGCCGCCCGCTGATCGCGCACTACCTGCCCGGCATCATCCCAGCCAGCTTCCCAGGCGGCAACAACCACATCGCCACGATAGGGGCACCGGGTCTTGTCCATACCCACAGATGCTGCCATATAGCCCTGACGGTAGGCTTTATTCAGCGCCTCTACATCCCAGCCTAACTTGATATCTCTTGCCACGACGATTACTCCATTCTCCGTGTTAGTACAAAAGTTAACAGTCGCGTCAGAAAGTGACAAATTTTTGTTCAGTTTCTGTGAGTCAGGTCCGCATGCTCTGTGATGCATGGCTTTCAGGAGCGCAAGTAGTGCTCAAGGAACTTGTCGAAAGGCAACGTATCCGCTTCTTCCAGCCGTGCTTGCTCGGCTCTGGACTCAGCAGCCATCGCCTGGAAGTCAGCATTATGTTCTGCACTCAAACCATCTGCCCTGAGTACAGCCTGATGTTCCCGCGATATCGCCATTAGCCAGTCCCGGTGCCCTTGCCCGGCACTGCGCATGGATTCCAGAACCAGAGCCGAGGGCACTTGCCAGACTCCCGTCTCAGGCAACTTCGAGCGCTGCTCAGCCAGGGCATTGCGATAAGTTTCATCACCATTCCAGCCGTCCAGCAACTCTGCCAGCGGAGCCAGCTCATCAAGAATCTGCATTGCCGCATCACCAACGGCCACGCGGCGGCCGTTCTCGCACAGAGCCAGCCCACGATTGCGGCCCTCAGCAACCACATCCTTGTAGTTGTCATCCAGCATTATGCATTCAGCGTCATCAACCCAGGGGCTATCTGCCAGCAGGCAGTCCAACAGGAACAGATCCAGGAAATCAATCTGGGCCTCATTGACGCCTACCGGCGAAAACGGATCCAGATCCAGACAGCGAATCTCAATATATTCTACGCCTCTCGATTCAAGCGCCTGAATGGGCTTTTCTTCACGGCGAGTGGTGCGTTTTGGTCGAACGGCACTGTAATACTCATTTTCAATCTGTAGCACGCTGGTGTTGATCTGAATAAACTGATCACCCCGGCGGGTGCCAATAGCCTCGTAAGCTGGCCATTTGGTCTGGATGGCCCGCGCCAGTGTCCGGGTGTAGGTGCTCAGCTCATTAAAGCAGATGTTCAGTGAGGCCTGAGCATTGTTGTGATAGCCCAGATCGCCCATGCGCAATGAAGTGGCCTGCTCGCCATACCAAGTTTGATCATCGAAGCGACTCAGATTATGATTTCGGTTCTTCACGAAGCTGACATCCAGCGCTGGTGAAGCACCAAACAGCAGCATTAACAACCAACTCTGGCGGCGAAAATTCCGCACCAGCCAGAAATACTGGTCGGATTTAAAATCTTTAAGGCTTTGCTGATTTCCCAGAGCCTGCTGCCATTTACGCCAGAACTCTTCCGGGAACGACAGGTTGTAATGAACCCCTGCAATACTCTGCATCATCCGGCCATACCGAACCGCCAGCCCCTGACGATACACATGCTTTAACTGGCCAACATTGGACGAGCCGTATTCGGCAATGGGGATGCTGGCATCACCATCCAGCGCACAGGGCATGCTTGCGGCCCAGAACACTTCATCACCAAGGTTCTGCTGCACAAAGCGGTGCGTGTTTCTGAGAGACTCCAATACTTCCCGGGTGCTGGAACAGACAGGTGTAATAAGCTCGAGCAATGATTCGGAATAGTCGGTGGTGATTTGCGGATGCGTCAGCGCAGAGCCAAGGGCCTCCGGATGCGGTGTTTGCGCAATAAAACCATCCCGATCAACCCGCAAGCCTTCTTTTTCAATCCCTTTTCGAAAACCACTCCAGTCGCTGGCCGCGAACTGACGGAAAATATTGTGACGGGACTCAGCCATGATGCACTCCTGCTGCAGCCAGCCCCCTCTTTATGAGTGGAGTCAACTGATGGAAAGATAAAAATTCGGTTAACGGCCATCCTTGCGAGCCGAGGCCAGAGCCTGAGCCAGTGCGCCCGCCATGGCGCTCTGTTGTGTTTGCTGACCGGCGTTCCCGCTGCTGCGAGAATCACGCTCTTTACGGCCGCCTGATGCCTGTCCAGAACGATGTTGCCCGGCATTGGCCGGTTTGCTTTCGGCCTCGCCCGGCTGATCATCCATACGCATGGACAGCGCAATTCGCTTGCGGGGAATATCCACACTCATAACCTTAACTTTAACGATATCCCCAGCCTTTACGACCTCTCTGGGGTCCTTTACAAAGGTATGGGACAGCGCCGAAATGTGCACCAACCCATCCTGATGGACACCAATATCCACAAAGGCGCCAAAGTTGGTAACGTTGGTGACAGAGCCCTCCAACACCATGCCGGGAATCAGATCCTTCAGTGTTTCCACCCCTTCTTCAAAACTGGCGAAGCGGAATTCCGGGCGTGGATCCCGACCAGGTTTCTCTAATTCAGAGATAATGTCTTTGATGGTTGGCAAGCCGAACTGTTCTGTTACGTAATCCTGTGGATTCAGGGCACGCAGAAACGAAGAATCGCCAATAATGCTTTCAACATTGCGCTTATTCTTCGCAGCAATCGCTTCTACTACGCCGTACGCTTCCGGGTGCACAGATGACCCGTCAAGCGGATTGTCACCAGCAATTCGCAGGAAACCGGCCGCCTGCTCGAAGGTGCGTTTACCCAGGCGCGGCACGCTCAGTAACTGCTTGCGGTTCTGGAACACGCCATTCTGACTGCGAAAGTCGATTATGTTCTGGGCAATGTTCTGATTCAAACCAGAAACCCTTGCCAATAGCGGCACTGAAGCCGTATTCAGGTCTACACCTACGCCGTTTACACAGTCTTCAACCACGGCGCTCAGGCTGCGAGAGAGCTGAACCTGAGAAACATCGTGCTGATACTGACCAACACCTATGGATTTTGGTTCAATTTTTACCAGCTCTGATAGCGGATCCTGCAAACGACGGGCAATGGAAACCGCACCACGAATGGTCACGTCCAGGTCGGGCAACTCCTTTGAGGCAAACTCGGAGGCCGAATAAACAGAGGCTCCCGATTCACTGACCACAACCCGGGCAAGCTTCAGTTCCGGATAGCGCTTGCTCAGATCGGCGACCAGTTTTTCGGTTTCCCGGGAGGCTGTGCCATTACCAATAGCCACCAGTTCAATCTGATACTTCCGGCACCAGATTGCGAGCTGCTCAATAGATTGATCCCATTGATCTCTTGGAGCGTGGGGGAAAATGGCTCCGTGGTCGACAACCTGACCAACACCATCAATAACCGCCACTTTCACGCCTGTACGCAGCCCAGGATCCAGCCCTAGTGTCGGACGAGGTCCGGCAGGTGCCAGCAGCAGCAGATCTTTCAGGTTTGCGGCAAACACATTGATGGCTTCAGTCTCAGCGGCTTCGCGTACCTGCGCCATCAGATCGGTTTCAATCTGGGTAGACAGTTTAACCCGCCAGGTCCAGCGTACAACTTCTGACAACCACTTATCTGCAGCCCGACCGCTATCACGAATACCCCAGTGCGCCGCAATACGCTGCTCGGCCGGGTGTGGTTGACTGCGGTCATCCTCAGTATCACCAACCACTACAGAATAGGCCAAAATACCTTCGTTACGGCCCCGGAGAACGGCCAGAGCCCGGTGGGACGGCACTTTCTTCAGTGGTTCACTGTAGTCGAAGTAATCCCGGAACTTGGCTCCTTCACTTTCTTTACCTTCAATAACCGATACCTTTAGCAGGCCATTGTGCCAAATGAACTCCCGCAAACTTCCCAGCAATTCGGCATCTTCAGCAAATCGTTCCATCAGAATATTGCGGGCGCCCTCTAAAGCGGCCTTGGCATCTTCAACACCCGCCTCTGCATTAAGGTAATTCTCGGCCGTTGCTTCCGGGTTCAGCGCGGGATTCTTGTACAGCGCATCTGCCAGCGGCTCCAGGCCCGCTTCCCGGGCAATTTGTGCTTTAGTCCGGCGTTTCGGCTTGTACGGTAAATAAAGATCTTCCAAACGATTCTTGGTTTCTGCATCGTTAATGCTGGCAAGCAGTTCGTCTGTAAGTTTGCCCTGCTCATCAATACTCTTGAGGATACTGGCACGCCGATCGTCCAGTTCACGCAGATAACGTAATCGCTCTTCCAGATTTCGTAGCTGGCTATCATCCAGCGAGCCGGTAACTTCCTTGCGGTAGCGGGCAATAAATGGAACGGTCGCGCCCTCATCCAGCAAGGTGACCGTGGCATTGACCTGTTGTTCCCGTATACCAAGTTCGTCGGCGATGCGCCTGGAGATACTGTTCATGCAACCTCTGCTGATAACATCCGAATCGAATTCAGGAGGAAAGGTACAGCGGCTTACCCCTGCAGGCAAGCAGACTGACTACGGTTGTGCAGAAAATGGACAAGATCGTCCCAGGGCATGGGGCGGGCATAGTAGTAACCCTGTATTTCATCGCAATGCTCTTGCCGCAGAAATTCAAGCTGCCCCTCTGTTTCAACGCCCTCTGCCACCACGCTGATCTGCAAACTGTGAGCAAGGCTGATAATCGCTCGAATTATATGCTCAGAGTCTGCGGATGTACCCAGATCCTGCACAAATGATTTATCAATCTTTAGCAGTGAGATCGGCAGTTGCCGAAGGTTACTCAGGGATGAAAAACCCGTACCAAAATCATCCAGAGCAAAACTGATGCCCAACTGGCTAAGTTCCCGCAGACAACGTTGCGCATAGTCCGGATCGTGCATCATCGAGCTTTCTGTCAACTCCAGTTCCAACAGACTGGTATCTACATTGGCGTTGAAAATAATCCGGAATATCGTTTCGGTCATTTTGCGATCATGAAACTGGCGAAATGACAGGTTAACGGACAGAACCAGCCCTGGAAAACCCAGCTCGGCAACTTCTTTCAGACGCTGACAAGCCTGCTCAATTACCCAGTAGCCAATCGGTACAATAAGCCCGCTGCGCTCCGCCATGGGGATAAATTCATCCGGCCCGACCAGCCCTCTCTCCGGATGATTCCAGCGTAACAGACACTCGGCGCCGCGCACTTCCCCGGTAGCAAGATCAATACGTGGCTGGAAGTAAAGTTCCAGCTCGTTACCCCGCAACGCGTTGCGTAAATCTGCCTCAAGGCGCAGTTGGTAGCCGGCAGCAATGTGAAGCTGCCGATCATAAAAGCGATAGCTGGTGCCCGGATCTCTTTTTGCCTCAAACATGGCCCGGTTGGCTCTGCGCAGCAGATTCTCAGCGCTGGCTCCTGCCTCTGGATACGTGGCCACACCCAGGCTGGCATTAAGCGCGATAACCTTGCCCTCAATGGTGACAGGATCGTTCAGAGCGGCCACCACCTTTTGAATAACCCGGGTGATATCCAGCGAATCCTCTACTTTCTCAATAATAATGGCCAGCTCATCCCCACCAATACGGATCAGTGAATCGCCACGGCGCAAAACACTTCGCAGACGCTGGGCCAGCTTCATCACCAACTGGTCACTTTTCTGATATCCAAATGACTCATTAATATTGCGGAAGTTATCAATATTGAGGTGCAGCAGAGCAAGGCGCTGATCATTTCGTTCTGCCCGCAACAGTGACTGCTGCAAGCGATCAAAAAACAGATCCCGGTTTATAAAGCCAGAGGCAACATCCCGGCCAAGCTGACGGTGAGCGGTTTCTGTCAATTGCCCACGATACCAGAGACTCTTAACAGAACGCCTAAGTGCCCAGCTATCAAGCCCGCGGCGGGACAGATAATCAGCGGCCCCCGAGGCGAGCAGCTCAGGAGCCCGCTCATCCGGGAGCTCTGCACTGAGGGCCAATACCGGTTTATCATTGCTGGCCACAGCCAGGTACTGAATAAAGGCAGACTCTGAACCGCTATGAAACACACAATCCCAGATAATCACATCGAACCGGGTGTTGCGGATCAGGTCATCGCAATCAACAAGATCAGGACACCAGGTTGTGTCCGGATAAAATTCCGGATCTCCTGCCAGAAGCGCGTCCAGCCAGAGAAAGTCGGAATAATCTGGAACAAGTACAAGTAGCCGCAGTTGGCCTGTGCTTGTCATCTCCACTGGCAATGTCATTATGTGGGATCCATCTGTGCGTGAACGGCTGAATCTGTCCTGTTAAGAATAGCTGATAGATCTTCAAGGTACAGAATCTCACGGTGGTGTAGAATACGCCAAACATCCGATACGTTCACTCTGTTCTACCCTGGCCTCTTATTTCGTGAATAAACTCAACCCGAGACAAAATGAAGCGGTTCGCTACGCTGATGGCCCCCTGCTGGTACTGGCAGGTGCTGGTAGCGGCAAAACCAGCGTTATTACCCGCAAGATTTCCTGGCTGATTGAACAAGTGGGGATTCCCGGCCGCCACATTGCCGCCTTAACGTTTACCAACAAGGCGGCCCGGGAGATGAAAGAACGTGTTGGCCGCATTGTTGACCGCAAGCTTACCCGTGGCCTGATTGTCTCGACGTTCCACAATCTTGGCCTGAACATCATCCGCGAGGAACACGCTCATCTGGGCTATCACCCTGGCTTCTCCATTTACGATACGGAAGACAGCAAAGCGCTATTACAGGATTTGATGCTGCGGGAAGGCAGTATCGAAGCCGGTGATGAAGTAAGCAGCGTGCAAATGACCATCTCGTCGTGGAAAAACGCTCTGCGAGGGCCCGGCGAAGCATTGAGCAAAGCAGCGGATGAGCGTGAACAGCGTATTGCCCTCATCTACAAAAAATACAACGAATACCTTAAGGCCTACAATGCGGTCGATTTCGACGACCTTATTCTTCTGCCCGTAGAGTTGTGGCGCACTCACCCGGATATTTTAACCAAGTGGCGGCGTAAAATTCGCTATCTTCTGGTTGACGAATATCAAGATACAAACGTATGCCAGTATGAACTGGTGAAGTTATTAGTAGCGGAGCGCGCTGCCTTCACCGTTGTGGGTGATGATGATCAGTCTATTTATGCCTGGCGTGGGGCACGGCCGGAGAATCTGGCTCAGTTAAAACAGGATTTCCCCAGCCTGAAGATTGTCAAACTGGAGCAGAACTACCGCTCTACTGCGCGTATTTTACGCAGCGCCAACACGGTTATTGCCAATAACCCCCATGTATTTGATAAAGCTCTGTGGAGTGATCACACCATCGGCGAGGAACTGCGAATTATCCGCTGCCGCAACGAAGATGCGGAGACAGAACGGGTAGCAACGGAGATCCTCGATCAGAAACTGAAGCAAGGCCTTAATTTTCAGGATTTTGCGGTGCTGTATCGTGGCAACCATCAGGCCCGCCTGCTGGAGATGAAGCTGCAGGCGTATCAGATTCCTTATCGCATATCGGGCGGGCAGTCGTTCTTCTCAAAGAACGAGATCAAGGATGCCATGTCTTACCTGCGCCTGCTGATCAACCCTAACGATGACGCCGCCTTTTTGCGGGTGGTGAATGTGCCTCGCCGGGAAATAGGCCCGCGCACGCTGGAGCAACTCAGCCACTACGCCCGCGCCAGAAACATCAGCCTGTTCAAGGCATTGGGCGATATGGGCGCAGAAACTCATGTTACTGAGAAGGGCCTGGATCGCCTGCGACGCTTTGCCCACTGGGTAGAGTCAACCTGCGAACGTCTGCATACCGGTGATGCTGTTTCCACCATTAAACAACTGTTTACTGATATTGAGTATGAAGAATGGCTACACCAGAATTCTGGCACGCCGAAGCAGGCTACACGCCGGATGGAAAATATCTGGTATCTGGTGGACTCCATTCAGCGCATGCTGGACGACGGCAAGGGCACGGCCGATGAAATCGGTATTGAAGATGCTATCGCCAAGCTGATTCTTCGGGACATGATGGAGCAGCGGGAGGAAGAAGATGACAGTGACAAGGTTCAGTTACTGACATTGCATGCCTCCAAAGGCCTGGAGTTTCCCCACGTGTTTATTATGGGACTTGAGGAAGAAATCCTTCCCCACCGAAGCAGCATTGAAGAAGGCAACATTGAAGAAGAACGGCGGTTAATGTACGTGGGCATTACCCGGGCCCGGGAAACACTGACCTTCACTTATGCTGCTACCAGAAGGCAGTATGGCGAGAAGATGGAAACCATACCCAGCCGTTTTCTGGACGAGCTTCCGGAAGAGGACGTGCGCTGGGTAGGCATGGGCAATCTGGATGCAGAAGCCAATCACAAACAGGGCAAAGCAACGCTTAGCGCGTTGCTCGGAGATCTGGGGCCCTAGATTTTACGCTCTATCAGTAACGTGACTTCGCCAACTTTAACGCCCAGCTTGGTCATTTCAGCACGGTTTAATACCCGCCGGTCATCAAGCTGAAACATCCAGTCATTAAAGTTAATGTCCCATACTTTCCCATCTACAGGAATTGCCAGCGTGTACTGCCAGTTTAACGCAAAGCCCTGAGTCTGGCCCTCAGCGGCCACCACTACGTCATCTGCTGTGCCTTCATAATGGCCGCCCGCTTTTTTTACCAAATGCCAGACCCTGCGCTGCTGCTCACCATCGTCATACACAAAGTCTTCTTCGAGCGTGCCTTTGTTGCCTTCCCAACGACCCACCATATCTACTGTAAAGCGCCGCAATACCTTACCGGAGCGATCCTGAACCATGCCATGGGCTGCCAGCTCACCATTAAAATAGGTTTCTAATTCAAAACGAGGTTCGGTCTCTGCGTAGTCTCGAACATTGCTGCTGCATGACATCAGAAAAGCGCTCATTGCCACCAACAAACCTGTTAATACTGTACGCATATCAGTTTCCTTTTAATTGGCGAGTCAGACCTGGGTTCTTGCTGTCAGGAGAAAGCCAGATGGCCAGAAATGCCGGACCAAATTCTGTGTCTGTTATTTCACCCAGCTGGGAGTCGTTAAAATAAAAATGGCTGGCACCGTCTTTATCGATCCGCAGGGTGAGCTCATCATCCCGGCGTACCGATGGCCAAGCGGCAGCTAACTGTTCCTGCCAGCTCTTTTTCCAGCGGACTCCCAGCCGTTGCCACTCGCTCACGGTTGCTTTAAGCAGATCCTTTTTGTCGATATTCCGCTGGTATCTGAGGCAAAGCGCTTGCGGGAACTGATCAGGCTGATAATGACCATCGGCACTGTAAAAACGCGCCAGATACAAATCGAAAAACAGCCAACTCATCTTTCCCTGCCCAACCAGCTGCAAATCATCCGTAGGGCAGGCTTGCAGCGAGAATGATCCACAACTCAACACCAGCGTTAACACTATTGGCCATGGTTTTGGCAGCCTTAACATGCTCATTGCGCCCCATGACGAATTCGCTGATCACAGCGCACCAGTAACGGCAGAAGCAACCCCCAAACCGGCACCAGCATCAGTAAGCTTAGCCAGATACCCAGTGGTAAGATGACTGCACCCAGCCGCCAGCCAGCAATATAAGAACCTGGGCCGACAACTGCGCCAATCAGCATTAGCTGCCACCATTGCAGCCCGGATAGCCAGCGCATGCTGTGCCCGAGGGTTAGTACAAAGCCCACCCATAGCAACAGCAACCACCAGGGGGTTTGATCAAACACAAACACCCCAATTAAAGTAAGCAGTGCATCCAGGCTCACGCCTATGGCTGCCAATCCCAAAATCCGAATATCAACGGCGCGGCTGGGGGTGAAGACAAAGTGCCCGACAAGCAATAGTACCGTTAGCCAGGCGAGAGGGTTTTGCCCCACCACGGCGAATAACCAAAACCCCTCAAAACCAATTAGCTGAGCCCACTGCCATTTAGACATTTGCGTGCTCCTGGTTTAGCCGCTTCAAAATGTACCAGCCCGATACTGCCTTCACGGAAGGCCCCTTCACAGTAGGCAAAGTAGAATGCCCACAGCCGATGAAAGTCACGGCTATAACCCAGGGCTGTCAGCTTTGACTCTAGCTGCTGAAAACGCGCAGCCCAGATATTAAGGGTTTTTGCGTAATGCTGGCCGTAGTCCTGAAGGCTGATTAGTGTCATATCTGTTTGCTCTTTCAAGTGCCGGCACATTTCACTGACCGACGGCAAGCAGCCACCGGGGAAAATGTAGCGCTGGATAAAATCCACCCCTTTGCGATATTGGTCATAACGCTGATCAGCAATGGTGATGGCCTGCAGTAATAATCTGCCCCGAGGCTTAAGCAAACGATTGAGAGACTGAAAATACGTGGGCATATATTCATGCCCTACTGCTTCAACCATCTCTACCGACACCAGCTTGTCGTAATGGCCATCCAGATCACGGTAATCTTTCAGCAGCAAGGTCACCTGATCTTGCAAGCCAGCTTGCTGAACTTGGTCTTGGGCGTATTTGAACTGCTCTGCCGACAGAGTTGTGGTGGTTACCCGACAGCCATAATGTTCTGCTGCAAAACAGGCCAGACCACCCCAGCCAGTGCCAATTTCCAGCAGATGGTCATCAGGAGTCAGTGCCAGCCGGTCGCAGATCAGGCGTAATTTATACTCTTGGGCCGTTTCCAGTGAAGCTTCCGGTGAAGGGAATACCGCTGACGAATACTGCATAAGCGGATCAAGAAACAGTTCGTACATATCGTTGCCCAAATCATAATGAGCAGCGATATTGGCGCGACTGCCAGCCAGCGAATTGCGATTCACCCGGTGCCGGAGTTTGTGAAACGATGAGGTTAGCCAGGCCAGCCGTTGCTCAAAAGTTTCCACCACCTCCAAATTGCGTGCAAATAGCTGAATAACAGATGTCAGATCACGGCTGTGCCAGCAACCATCTACCCAGGCCTCTGCAGCGCCAATACTGCCCCCAAGCATCAGGCGACGATAAAAACGACTATCATAAACATGAATATGCGCTTTCAGCGTCGCTTCAGGATCGCCAAATTCGAATAAATCCTGATCTTCTTTTACGGTTAATCTCGCATTCTGTAACTTTTCCAGAAATGTAAATGCTAACTGGCGAGCCCAACGGTCCAGACACCGTGGTTCCGACCTGCTCAACGTCGTCTCCATTACAACTTCCTTCAGGTATGTGGGTAAAAAGGAACACGTTTTAAAAATAACCGGAGCGCCTGCCAGTAAATGCCGCGCATAACCGTGAGCGTCATCATTGGCCACTGTAAGAGCGTTGCTTTTAACAGCACCCGGTTAAAGTCATGGCGTTTCAGATTCAGGGTTGCATCAAACACCAGCCGTGGATCACGATTCTCAATATGCATCGAGACTCGCTCGGTGGGCGGCTTTATGCGCCAGTGGTACTGCATGTTCATGCCCATAAACGGGGACACATGAAACTCTTTTTCGGTGGTTTTCTGGTTCGCCAAATCAACCAAATAACAGTGGCGCTCATTCCAGGGCGTGTTGTGCACTTCAAGCAGGGCATAACGCGCCTGATCACCCTCATAGCAAAAAAATATATTTGCCGGGCTAAAGTACATGCCAAAGCAGCGCACCTGGCCCAGCATGACCACACGATTAAGCAGTGAGTTATTCCCCCCCAGCTTGCCCACTTCCTGAAGCACCGCTGTTTTTAGCGGCACGGCCGGATCGCCCAAATAATCACGACGGCGGAAATTCAACGGGGCAAAATGATCACAGCGAAACAGCCGGCTCTGTTCTGCCAGAGCGTCCACCTCGTCTAAATCCAGTGCCAGCATGTACAGCCCATAAGTAAACTCATGCGCACGGGGCAGATAACGGCGATGACGCAGCTTGCCCTTATAAATAGCGCTATTGAGGCTCATAACTGCTCTCCGAAACGCGCACACACATCCAGCGCACTTTTTACGCCGTCTTCATGAAAACCGTTGTACCAATAGGCACCACAGAAATGTGTGTGGTGGTGGCCGCAAATATCACCTCTGCGTGCCTGAGCCTGAATAGCTGCGCGGTTATAAACGGGATGGGCATAGCGAAAGCGGCGCAATACTTTCTCTTCCGCTATCGCATGACTGCGGTTCAGGGTGACGCACATCGTTTTCGATGAGTTCAGACCCTGCAAAATATTCATGTTGTAGGTCACTGCCGGTAAGGCATCTTCCGCACCGTCGAGCCAATAATTCCAGCTGGCCCAGGCCCGTGGCTCACTAGGCAATAATCGGGTATCTGTGTGTAAAACCACTTCATTGTCACGGTACGCCAAGCCGCCCAGTACCTGCTGTTCCTGCTCTGTGGGATCAGCCAGCATTTGCAGCGCCTGGTCTGAGTGGCAGGCCAGGATCACTTCATCAAAACGCTCACTACCTGCTGCTGTGGTTACTAGTACCCCGTCGCTGTCGCGCATAATGGCGAGCACTGGAGCATTAAGGCGAATGTCGCTCAGTCCGGCAGTGAGCGCCGGGATATAATTGCGGGAACCGCCCTCTACGACGTACCACTGGGGCCGGTCGACTAAATTGAGCAATCCGTGGTGATTAAAAAATCGTAAAAAGAATGCCAGCGGGAAATCACGGGTGTCCGCTAATGACGATGACCAGATGGCGGCTACCATCGGTAAAATGTAGTGACCCATAAAAAAATCAGAAAAGCCGTGTTGCCCCAGAAAATCTCCCAGGGTGTCAGTATCGGGGAGCTTGTTGGCGGCAATCACTTTCTTGCACAACAGATTAAAGCGCACAATTTCAGCCAAAAATCGGTAAAACGTCGGCTTTAATAAATTGCTGCGCTGAGCAAACATTGAACCTAGCGTGTGGCCGTTATACTCCAGCCCGGTTTGTGCCTGATGCACACTAAAGCTCATTTCTGTGGGTTTACCGTTTATGCCAATATGTGCCAACAGCCGTTGAAAATTCGGATAGGTACGGTCGTTAAACACAATAAAGCCGGTATCTACGGCGAGTGTGGCTCCGTCTACCTCAACATCGACCGTTGCCGTGTGTCCGCCGAGATAATCATTGGCCTCAAACAGCGAAACATTATGCTTCTTGCTGAGTAACCAGGCGCTGGTTAATCCGGAAATACCACTTCCGACTATGGCAATTTTGCTCATGATTAGCCTCTTACCAAGCTTTGCGCCATGCGACGCCATAATCCGTTTGGCAGCCATGACAACAACCGCAACGCAGTAACTAGAGAAACAGGAAAGCTGATTTCTGATTTGCCTTTGGCAATGCCTTTGCGAATGACCTTGCTGGCGGTTTTTACCGTTACCTGGCCGGGCATGGGAAAGTCGTTTTTTTGAGTCAGTGGTGTCTCGACAAAGCCTGGCCGAATCAGGCTTACCGCTATATTGTGCGGTACCAGATCGATCGCCAGAGTGCGCACCAGGTAATCCAAACCGGCTTTTGATGCGCCATAAGCTTCAGAACGGGTCAGTGGTAAAATGCTCACCGAAGAACTGACTACCGCTAACCGTCCGCCGCTTTTTATGCGTGGCAATACCGCTGGCAAACAATTCGCGGTGCCTAGTAAATTAACACTCACCACTCGGGCAAATAATTCAGCATCAAATTGCATGACATCGTCGATATACTCACAGTTACCCGCGTTTAAAAGCACGACATCAAAGGGTGCAAGGTGGTCAACGGCTGCGTGTATGGCGTCTTTGTCCTGCACATCAAACACGCAAGGTTCAAAGTCTATGTCCGCCAATGCCTGCTCCAGCTTGTGCAAACTCCGGCCACACGCCACCACTTGCCAACCATCGGCTGCGTAGTCATGAGCCAACTGCTGACCGATTCCGGAACTCGCACCAGTAATTAATATCCGTTTCACTGGGCTAACCTCCGTTTTAAGGTTTTGATAATGGAACCCAACACTGGCACCTGCTCATAGAGCATCGCGCCCATATCGAAATAATCCCGGTGTGCGGTAATCTGTTCGGCAAACTGCAAGTGGCTCATTCCCGGTATGGCAACGTCACGACCGCCATTTAATCGCGGGTGGGCAAAGGTCATATGCCAGCGGACAAACGCGTCCTGCCCTTGTTCCATTACCTGCTCTATATCGAATCGACAGTGAGTGACATTGCTTAATAGCGCATCAAAATAAGCAACGAGCGATTCAATGCCCTCAATGTGGTGCGCTGGATCCTGAAAGCGAATGTTGGGTGCGTAAATATCACGCAACACCTCTAAGCGCGTGGCGGATAGCTGCTGGTACTCACGACAAAACACGACCAATGCGGGGCTCATGCGGGCTCCTGATCTTTTAGCGCATCAAACATGGCAAGCGTGTGCAATCGAGCGCTGTTATGGTCGACTATGGGTAATGGATAGGTGTAGCCCGGCTGGTTCTTCTCCAGCCAGCTGTGCGGCTGATGAATTACCTTGGCCGGTACCTTGGCAAGCTCGGGTAGCCACTGGCGGATAAACTCGCCCTGCTCATCAAAACGTTTGCCCTGTGTGGTCGGATTGAAGATCCGGAAATAAGGCGCAGCATCTGCACCAGTGCCTGCGGCCCACTGCCAGCCACCATTATTGGCGGCCAACTCTCCGTCGATCAGGCGCGACATAAAGTAGGCCTCACCTTTACGCCAGTCGTGGTGTAAGTCTTTGGTTAGAAAACCGGCAACAATCATTCGCAAACGGTTGTGCATCCAGCCGGTTTGATTAAGGCAACGCATGGCGGCATCGACAATGGGGAAGCCGGTTTCACCCTTACACCAGGCAGTGAAGGACGTGTTGTCGTCACTCCATCGCAGGGCTTCTGTTCTCGGTTTAAAGGCGCGATTCATTGACAGCCGTGGGAAGGCGACCAATAAATGACGATAAAAATCCCGCCAGATAATCTCGTTCAGCCAAACAAATCCTGGCTCGCCAGGGCTTAATGGCAGGCTCGAGAGCTGTTCTTCTATGGCCGCTAAACACTGATTTGGCGACAAGGCTCCCAGCGCCAAATAGGGCGATAACCGGCTGGTGCCGGAACTCGCCGGGTAATCACGGCGGTCGCCATAATCCAGCAATGAGCGCTCGGTAAACCCGCTCAGCAAGTCAGCGATTGCTTCTTCATCCACGGGCCATTCATCGCTGGATACTCGCCCTTCGGCAAACGCATCGCGTAGGGATAGGGTTTCGGCGGTCAGTGGCTTACCTTGTGCAGCAGGCACAGGCAACAGCCGGTAACCGCTGGTGCGAAGCTGTGTTAACCAGGCCTTTGAAAAGGGCGTGAACACTTTGTACATCTCACCACTTTGTGTGGTTAAGCTGCCGTGTTTAAACACGCAATCGCCGTTAAACACCCGAACCGCCACCGTGTCGGATAATGCCTTTTGTACGGCTTTATCGCGCTTTCGTTCGTCTACGCCCAGCTCACGATTCGCGTACAAGGCACTTATGCCACGCTGTTTAATCCACTGGGTCAGTAATGCCGGAACCTGCTCAAAGGTGTCGGTGGTCAATACCGTAAACGGAATTCCCAAACCAGCCAGTTCATGGGCCAATGCCTGTAATCGTCGGGCCAGAAAATCCCGCTGTATGGCTGAGCGCCCGTGCTGTTGCCACTGCCGGGGGCAATCGACATAAACCGCGCTCACCTTGGTGCTCCCTGCCATTGCCTCAAACAAGGCAGGGTTGTCAGCGACTCTTAAATCAGCCCGAAACCAAACTAAATGACGCATCATGCTCCCTCGCCAGATCACTCACCTTGTTGGAGAAAGGCCGGCACAGCCACCCATTCTGCTGATACAAAACTCCCAGCTCGCCGATAAAAAAGCTGCGCTCTGGCAAGGCTTTATCCATATCGGAAAAGCTGTTCTGGTTAAGCCCTGCTCCGAGAATCACGATCAGGCCCTCGAACTTCAGGCGGCCTTCTGCCAGCGGCACGGTTAATGGATCGAGCTTTCCAAAATCGATACTCCGGCACTCCAGCCCCTGCAGTTCAAACTGGGCTACAAGCGCACTCATTTCTTTCACTTGCCCCACTCTGGCCACGGCAATAACAGGCCCGGTTTTAATGGTTAGCAAGCGGTGGAATAATCGCTTTAACAACGCCTGAGCACACTGTTCAATTAATTGCGCATCTGGCCGATGCAATTGCGCCAGCTCTGCCAGCCAGGGCTCAATCACCCGACGCAACACCAGCTCTACGGGATACAGGTTGATCAACTCCAACAGCTCGTTTTCCAGACGATTCAAATTAAGCTCACACGCCGTTGCCAGCAGTTGCGCCTGAGCCTGCTCCCAGTTCGAGCCAACCACTTCCACTCTGGGCTGATCTAACAATCCCTTTACCTGGCCAATACTCACACCCTGCTCCAGCCAATGCAGAATTTGCCGAATCAATGCAATGTCGTCGTCGCTGTACAGCCGATGACCTTTTTCTGTGCGGGCAGGTTTGATCAACCCATAGCGGCGCTGCCAGGCACGCAGGGTCACCGGGTTGATGCCCGTGAGCCTTGCTACTTCACGAATCGGGTAATGAGTCTCAGATGCCATAGCGCAATCGCAATGCCTCGGGATGGGGGTTTAAATAAACCTGCTGGTTCAGATAGTCGTTCGGAAATTCTTCAAGGTAATGACGCAAGAGGGTAATCGGGGCCAGTAACGGCAAAACGCCTTCACGATATTGCCTTATGGTACGGGCCAACTCCTGACGCTGACGCGAATTTATATCCCGTTTGAAATAGCCCTGCAGGTGGTGCAGTACATTGGTGTGTTCTTTTCGGGTTACTGGCTTTGCCAGGGCCTGCATAAGCCCTTCAATATAAGCCTGCGCCTTTTGTTCCACGCTTGATGACAAATCTGACAGCAGCTTGCCCAGGGTTTGGTAGCTTTCTCTGTGATGTGCCATCAGCAAATATTTGTAACGGCTATGAAATGCGATTAAACCTGCGCTGGTAAGGCCTTGATGGCACAGGCTCTGCCAGTTATGCAGGGCAAAAATACGGGTGACAAAGTTTTCTCGTAATATCGGATCATTCAGTCGTCCGTTTTCTTCCAGTGGCAGTAACGGTTGCGCCTTCATCAGCTCCGCAGCATAAATACCAACGCCTTCTTTGCTGCTGCCCTGGCCATTTTCACTGTACAACCGCACCCGCTCCATGCCACAACTGGGCGACTTGGCACACAGGATATAACCGCTTAAGCCATCAAACTGAGCGGCCATTTTCTGACCGTAATTACGCAGTTCGTCAGTTACTTCCCGGCCATTGGCCATTTTTGCGACCACCGCATCGCCTTGCGCAATCAGACGAATGGTTGGCCGAGGGGTGCCCAGGCCTATGGCCATTTCAGGGCAAACCGGCACAAACTCAACATGCTTGCCCAATTGTTCGGCACAAAAATCCGAGCGCTTATGACCACCGTCAAAACGCACATTTTGGCCTAACAGGCAGCCACTGATGCCGACACGAATTGTGCCCGGGTTAAACTTGTACATCTCCATCCCTCTTGTACAACTAATGCTGACAAGATAAACGAAGTTGTACAAAAAACCAAGCTTGTACAAGAAAATAAATAGGGCACGAAAGAAAACAGCGATGCGGTACCGACCACCGCAATGACCACACCATAAATTATGTGTGTCTGAGGCTCATGAGGGCTCTACTGAACAGGCTTGATTGAGTCGGGAATAACAGGCGGAATTGACCGGAGGTGATTTCGTTCGTTATCAGGTGCTGCTTTGCTATGGGCAGACTAAAGAAGAACCTGCAAACAACTCCGTGTAGTTGCACACGGCGGTGTTTGCAGGCTCTGAAGGCTTACTTGCTTTGCGATACGATATATTCTACGGCGTTCTCTATTTCTTCATCAGGGCAACTGGCACAACCGCCTTTCGCTGGCATGGCATTAAAGCCGTTAATGGCGTGGTTGATCAGGGTATCCATGCCTTTTTCTATATGCGGCGCCCAAGAGTCTTTGTTGCCTATGACAGGAGCACCAGCAGCACCTGTAGTATGGCAGGCCATGCATACGGCATTATAAACTTCTTCACCAGAGCGGGGACCTGCACTGGCAACTTCTGTTGCAGCAGCCGCAGAACCACAATTATCGCCTTGAACACAAACGTCGCCCACTGGTTGAATACGCGCGCGAATTTCATCTTCAACACTGGCGGTAGCAACACTAACGGTAAATCCAAAACTTAACAGTGCAATTGCCAGAGCGTTCTTTACGGCGCTCTTTACGGTTCTGGTCATGGCTCTCTTCATCTTCACAATGCACCTCGCATTAGGGCGTTATAATTTTCAGTCGTCGCATTATAGCGAGTGAACCCGGGCAAAAAAACCAAAGGTCGGAATCAGGAGGTGATTTTCACCATTTTAGTTGCTATTTAGTAAGCCTCGCGGCGCTTGCAACTCAATCCGGCTACAATGAGTGCACCTTACACCCTACCCTCGAGTGAAGATATGCCCAAGCCTGACATACAGCCGCCTCACCCGCTTCGCAAGCCTTTGCTTATCAGCGAGTTCACTGCACTGGCAGTGCTCCTGGCTTCGATGAGCTGGTTCTCCGGCCGCACCGCCGAGGATGGTACGCTGGCACCCGCCTGGCTGCTGATTCCGGCCATTGCCAGCTTGGTTGTTTTTCTGAGTTTTATCGCGCTGATGTATTTGCGCTGGGTAGCTGCTGCAGAAGGCGCTGGCCGATCTCGTCAGAAGATCGTTTTTTTGTTATTGGCAATTACCCTGATCAGTGTTTGGGCGTACGGTATTGCCAACACTTGGCTTAGTATCAATGCAACCTAGGGAATACTTATGAGTACCCGTTTTTACCTGCGTAATGCCGTGCTGAGCGTGGTAATGGCAGTTTTGTACAGCCCATCGACAACCTTTGCCGATGAGCTCACGGGCAGGAACAGCAACGGTGATCAACTCACCGCAGACGAATGCGCATTGATTAGTAATGGTGTTCGACGTTTGTCCTGCTACGACCATGTACTTAAAGCAAGCGAGGCCCGACAGGCGGCAGATTCGACTGAGGTTGACCGGGTGGAGAAGGAGGCCATTGAATCACTGCCCTCACCAGACGATCAAGAGCAACGAATAGCAGATAACGCCAACGCCGGAAACTCTGTTGTGGACGAACATATGGCGGCGGAAAGAGCGATATTTTCTTTTTCGGGCAGTTTTGTCACCTACCGGCCAATGTATATCCTGCCAGTCAGCTGGGTAAAGCACACAAATCCTGTGCCGGTCAGCCCCAGGCTGGGCGAGAGTCATTATGACTACGACATGAGGCATGAAGAAGCCAAGTATCAGATCAGCTTTAAAGTGCCATTATTAACCGGCTTTTTTGATCAGAGTGCAACGCTCTGGTTTGGCTATACCCAGCGATCCTTTTGGCAGGTTTATAACCGCGATGAGTCCGCGCCTTTTCGGGAAACCAACTATGAGCCGGAGATTTTTCTGCGCTATCAGACCGACTGGAAAATTGGTCCCGGTAAGCTCAACAATGTAACAGTTGGCATCAATCACCAGTCCAACGGCCAGCCGGAGCCTCAGTCCCGAAGCTGGAACCGGATAGTGGGCACCGCCACCTACGGTTATAACCGCTGGATGTTCATGATTCAGCCCTGGTATCGGATTCCTGAGTCCAGCAAAGACGATAACGCAGATATCACCAAGTATCTGGGTTACGCAAGTTATCTGGCGGTTTATAAGCTCGGTGATGACCGGACTTTCTCATTACGTATGATGAACAACCTGAGGTCAGACAATAAATCATCCGTGGAGTTTGGGTATAGCTTTCCAATGGGCGATACCGTGAAGGGCTTTTTTCAATACTACAACGGGTATGGAGAGAGTCTGATTGATTACAATCATCGGATTGAGCGGTTCGGGATCGGGATTATGCTGAACAACTGGCTCTAGGGCTGATAATAAATCCGGAGCGAACAGCACAGTTTATCCGCTCCGGATCAAGCCGGCTTTATTTGTTCAGCCGCTCCATTTCAGCAAGCAACTCTTCTGTTTTGGCTTCCATCAGAGGAATATCAGCCCGTGACTCTACGTTCAGACGCACGACCGGCTCGGTGTTGGACATGCGGACATTAAAGCGCCACTCGTCAAACTCAACACTTAGCCCGTCAACATGGCTAACGTTTTTCGCACCGACACTGTATTTCGCTTCGATGGCAGCAATCACTTTTGCCGGGTTGGCTATGGTGCGATTGACTTCACCACTGGCCGGATAGGCTTCGATCCGGGCATCGATCAAAGACGATAGGCTTTGGCCCGACTGGCACAGACGCTCAGCGATCAGTAACCATGGAATCATGCCACTGTCACAGTAGGCAAAATCCCGAAAGTAGTGATGAGCGCTCATTTCACCACCATACACCGCATCTTCGTCGCGCATGCGCTGCTTGATAAAAGCATGGCCGGTTTTACTTTCGATGGCTTCACCACCGGCTGCTTTTACCAAATCGAGTGTGTTCCAGGTCAGGCGTGGGTCGTGGATAACTTTGCCACCACCGTTTTTGCGCAAGAACTGATCCGCCAGCAAGCCAACAATGTAATAGCCTTCAATAAAGCGGCCATTTTCATCGAAAAAGAAGCAGCGATCAAAGTCGCCATCCCAGGCAATACCCATGGCAGCGCCGTGCTCAATGACTGCATTGGCGGTAACAGCCCGGTTTTCCGTGAGAATCGGGTTGGGCACGCCGTTTGGAAAGTGCCCGTCGGGCCGGTGGTGCAGCTTCACAAACTCAAATGGCAGGTGCAGCTCAATTTCATCAATAACCATACCCGCACCACCGTTACCGGCGTTGGTAACAATGGTCATTGGCTTGAGCGTGGCCGCATCTATATAGCCAAGCAGGTGATCTATGTAGGCACTCATTACTTCCAGGGGCTCATATTTACCCTGTACCGGCGCATTGGCAAAAGGCTCCGGAACCCGGTCACGAATGTCGTTCAGGCCATTATCAGAGCTGATCGGGCGAGACTCGGGGCCAACCATTTTCATACCATTATGGTCTTTCGGATTATGACTGGCCGTAACCATAATGCCGCCGTCCATTTTGTAATGGCTGGTAGCAAAATAAACATGCTCGGTACCACACAGGCCGATATCGAACACATCGGCACCCGCTGCCATCAGGCCGGAGCAGAGTGCTGTGGTAATTTCCGGGCTGGACAGCCGAATGTCGTAACCGACAATAACCTTTTTGGCACCGGTTATTTCCACGTAGGCGCGACCAATGCGCTCGGCCAGGCTCGGATTCAGTTGATCCGGCACCCGGCCCCGCAGGTCATAGGCTTTAAAACAGGACAGATCCATTGTCTGGGTTTACTCCGCAGCCGATGATTGTAGTTGTATGTAGTTCTGGATACCCATCCGTGCAATCAGAACCAGCTGGGTTTCCAGCCAATCAATGTGTTCTTCTTCACTATCGAGAATGCTCTGAAACAGTGCGCGGGTGGTGAAATCCTGAACTTCTTCGCAGTAAACGATAGCTTCTTTAAGATCAGCAACCGCAATCTGTTCTAACTTCAGATCGCAGGAAATCATTTCTTCCACGTTTTCGCCGATCAGCAGTTTGTTCAGATCCTGGAGGTTGGGCAGGCCTTCCAGAAACAGAATCCGCTCGATCAACTGATCGGCGTGCTTCATTTCATCAATGGATTCTTCGTACTCTTTTTTCGCCAGCTTGGTGATTCCCCAGTCTTTGTACATCCGGGAATGCAGGAAATACTGGTTGATTGCAGTCAGTTCGTTGCCAAGCGCTTTGTTCAGGTACTGAATGACCTTCTTGTCGCCTTTCATAGCAGGGCTCCTTTATGAGGCATGAACACCAACATCAAGGATAGCGGGTTATCACCCAATAAAAAATTAGCGTATGGAAATGAAGCGACATAAAGCATGAAGGGGCATGCGCCCGGAATGCTTATTCAGGCAGGCTGAGCAAGCATAGTCGCCAATGCCAGGAAATCAGGGGACTGATTCTCTCTCAGAATCTCACGGGCTGTGCAGGCGCAGCGGCCACACTGGCGACCGACACCCAGCTCATTGCCGAGCTCACGCATGGAAGTAACACCGTTTTCAGCCGCTTTACGAATCTGGCTGTCTGTAACCGCGTTGCAGATGCATACGTACATAAGACTTTCTCACTAACGATAGTAAACTTAGTGATAATTATTATTATTCGCGTCTGTAATTGCAAGCATGTTGTGTGGAATTTGTGCAACAATCTGTTTCAGGCCTCTGCAGCACGGGTGAGGTTATGCCTCCCGGTTGGTGTTACAACCACATTATCTTCGATACGAATACCGCCACAGCCGCGCAGTTCTTCAATCAGCAGGCGGTTAAGATGTCTGCCCAGTGGGCCGGCGAGCAGTGGATCCAGAAGCGACGGAATAAAATAGATTCCGGGCTCGACTGTTACCACCATGCCGGCTTCAAGTGTTCGGGTCAGGCGCAGAAAAGGTGCATCTTCAGGTGGTGGTACGGGCTTTCCGGCCACATCGTGAACCTGCACACCCAGAAAGTGGCCAATACCATGGGGGAAAAACACCCGGGTAATGCCTTTATCAACCAAAGCCTCATCACTCAGCCCGGTGGCCAGTCCCGCCGCATTCAGCAGCGTGGCAATGCCTGCGTGAGCCTTGCGATGAATAGCGACGTAATCAACGCCCGGAGCGACCATGTCGCACAGACGGCGCTGTAACTGTTCCATACCCTGTATCAGTGCAGCAAACCCCCCTTCGCCGGGGCCTGCTGTGGTTCGGGTAATGTCTGAACCATAGCCCCGAAAGCGCACACCCGCATCAATCAGCAGGCTGCGGGCCTTAGCCGGTGCCTCGACTGCATAATATTGATAGTGCAGGGTTCCGGCATGCTCATTTATTCCGATAATGCTGTGGTAAGGGGCATCTACCTCCCGTTGCCGGGTCGCCTGCTGGTAGGCCAGGCTGATATCAAACTCACTGGCTCCGGCCAGAAAGGCTTCACGGGCCACTGTGTGGCCCTTCATGGCCAATGCACTGGCCTTCTTCAGACAGGCAATTTCATAATCGGTTTTATGCACTCGGGTTTCATTCAGTGCTGCCACGAGATTGTCCGGGTTATGGTCACCGGGTACCTCTTTGAGGCTTGCCGGATCACCGAGCACCGCCAGCTTCTCAGGCAGGCCGGCAACGGGTGCCGTCACCTGCAGACAAAACCGCACGTCGATAACGTTTTGCCAGGGTTCTTCTGCCAGCTCCAGATTTGCATGCCAGAAATCCTCCGGCTGATATAACCACAAGGTCGGTTTCTGACTGGGGCGAATCAGCAGCCAGCCGTGTTCCTGGCCTGTCAGTCCGGTCCAGTGCAAAAATGGGCCATACCCCTGAAAGTGCCAGGCCTGATCATCACCATAGTGTTGAGGCGCAGCTCCTGAACTGATCAGCAGCGCGTGATAACCCTGCTCCCTGAGCACCAACTCATAGCGCTGCTGAAGAATACGAATGTGGTCTGTCTGGAGGTGTAATAATTCAATATCAGGCATGTTGGCTTTCCAGTGTATTCCAGAGAGTTAAAAGCTCATCGGTACGTGGCTCCCGCAACCGGATCAGGCGAATGTCTACGCCAACGTTCCAGTGGTCATCGCCAGCTCGCATCAGGTCGCCATACTGTTCGCTGCGCGAGGCCAGCCGTTGTGGCAACCAG
>DATJDA010000340.1:0-1899 GCA_035497695.1 Marinobacter sp.
GCAAACTGATTGATCTGGGTGCATGGGCAAATGAAGAGTATCGGGTCCCGGCTGAAAACAGCTCACCAGACGATCTGGATCAGGGCGATCAAGGCGGCGAGTTCACGCGGCATTGAATTAACTGCGACTAACAGCGTTTTAAGTTGAGCGATTCAGGGCTGGTCGTTACCATAGCGCGGTTATATTAATTTCATACATAGAAGGTGTATCAATGAAGGCATTCCGCATTTCCCTGACGGTTCTCTCGCTGGTGACAGCTCCTGCTTTCGCCGGGAATGTAGACCTGAGCCTGACGAACAAATCTGTAAAGGGGCAGGTGGATTTCTTTGGTAACAACAGCGATATCCAACTGGGTGCTGCTTACACATACCATGAAGATCGCCTCGACATTCTTAATGTGGACTTTCACGCCCAGGGCCGCACCGCTATCGGCAATCTGCCAACAACGGCAGGGATTGGTGTACGCCCTCTTGCCTGGAGCTCAAAACACCTCGACGGCGGTGCGTTGGCACTGGGTGGGTTTGCAACAGTGAACATTCCGAAAGTACCCGGCCTGTCCTTTACGGGAGACCTGCATTACGCGCCGAGCATTCTCTCTTTCGGGGATTCTGACAGCCTCACCAGCCTTGAGCTACGCACCAGCTACCGTGTAATCCGCAATGCGGAAGTATTTGCCGGTTATCGTTATCTGGCCACTGATCTGGATGATCCTTACAGCGGTCACGTACACCTGGACAAAGGCTTGTTGGCGGGTATGAAAATATTCTTCTGACACGGACGTTAAGTATGCGCATAACTCTTGGTTTGTTTTTTTTATCCGCGACGGTTCTGATCAGCGGCTGCGGGGGTAGCGGTGATGCAATCCGCGACACCCGCAACAAACCAAACAGTTTCAGCGCGTATAAAAACCCCGCAAACAGCTTTAGCGACAGCAGTACTGGCGATTCCAAGAATACCGGCGGACTGAATCAAAATGAGGTCCGCATCACTATGGAAGTGCCGGGCAGTTTGGCGCCGGGTGCAGAGCTTACCCGTCGCAACCTGCGAATTGTTCAGCCAGACAGTGTCGAAGTGTATTACACCGACCAGACTCTTCAGAAGATGAAGGAGCCGGAAGGGGTTTCAACTCGTATCGACAATAACGGCTTCACGATTATCAGCTTCGGACGGGGCCTTCCCATAGGGCCGAATGTTGTCATCCGGGCAAGCTATGGTGGCGTCTCCATGCGCGCCCTGGCTGCAGATGCCGACCGGGATGTAAAGATTAACCCGTTTTCTGAGTACCTGGTGGTCAATACGCTTCGCAGTTATAGCGCGAGTGAGTTCCAGTCCGTTATGAATTGTGTTGAAGATGATTCTGGCAGCCTGTGTCTGAACAAATACGTGTGGTCGACACTTGCCGACCAGGTTCACGATTTCGAGATTGATATACCCACCAACGCCAACCTGAATAGTGCTATGGCATTGCTGGCCAACCGTGCCGACTTTGCCGGCTATGTATCGGCCATGGCTGACTACGCACTGCTTGACGACATTTCTTCCGGAAAGATTGAGGCCAATTCCGCCGACTATAATTCGGTGTTTTTAGGAGTAGAACTTGGCCGGACTTTTTTTGACCCTTCCCAGCAAGGCTCAGGCCAATGGGGCTTGCGTACTGCTCAGGAAAAAGCGGTAACGGATAAACACGGCACGGCTTATGTTTATCCGACACTCAGCCTGACCAGTTTCGACGTGTTCAACATTAAAGTTACCTCCCTGGCCAACGATATTCCGTACAACCGGGAAGTGCTGATCCATCAGGCTGGCAATGACTTCGATCTGCAAGACGCCAGCAAGTGGGAGCTGAACACTCACTCGTCGTCACCGGGAGCGGCCACTCTTATTGATAACACCCGCTTA
>DATJDA010000341.1:0-5200 GCA_035497695.1 Marinobacter sp.
CTGGCCAGGTGCCTGAAACCTTATAGGTGTCTGTTGGTGGCAGGCCACGCGCGCCCCGTACAGTGACCTGGTCCGCGCCAGTCTCTTCCAGCTCCACCTCGGTGAAGTCGCAAACAACATCCGGAAGCAGGTAAGCGCGAGGGTCGCCAATTTCATAAACCAGTTGTTCAGCTACCGTGCCACGGCTTACCTGGCCGCCGGTACCTTCTGGCTTGGTGATAAAAAACTCACCGTTTGCGCTGACCTCGGCGATGGGAAAGCCCATGTCAGCATAGCCGGCAGCAACATCTTCCCAATCGGTAAAGTTACCGCCCGTTGACTGCACGCCGCATTCAAGCAGGTGTCCGGCAAGGCTGCCCTGAGCCAGCTTGTCGTAATCTGCCCAGTCCCAGCCAAATTCATAAACCAGAGGCGCAAGAACCAGAGCGCTGTCTACACCCCGGCCGGTAAGAACTATGTCGGCACCCTGCTCGAGGGCTGCCACCAGACCCGGCGCGCCAAGATAGGCGTTCAGGCTAACCATCATTGCCGGCATGGGCTCACCGGATGCCATTTCGGTTATGCCGGCTTTACTCAGGGCTTGCTTTTTCGGTAGTAAGTCGTCTCCGAGCACCAGCGCAATTTTCATTTCCACACCGGCTTTTTCGCACAGCGCCTGCAAAGCATCGCGGCAGGCTACCGGATTTACACCACCGGCGTTGGTCAGTACGCGAATCCCTTTTGCTTTGATGTCTCCAAGCAGGGGGCCCATAACGGTTTCGACAAAGTCCCGAGCGTAGCCCTGACTGGGATCTTTCATCTTCTGGCCAGCCATGATCGACATAGTGACCTCGGCCAGATAGTCGGCAACCAGATAGTCAATATTGCCTTTATGAACCAGTTGCGCGGCGGCCGTTTCGGTGTCGCCCCAAAAGGCCGAGGAACAGCCGATACGAACCGGCTTTTTGGTACTTTTATCGGAAACTGCCATGTGAGCCTGCCTCATAGTCATCCAAACGATAGACAAACCATACCAAGCAAGCGCTTGGTTTGTAAATAGAGAAATGTCAGGTAAACTTGTTAATCTGTTCAAACTGCTGGAAAGCCATTGTGAGTCACCCCGGAATATTACAAGCCCTGATTGCTGAGAACGTTGTATCAGACCCTGCCAGCGCCCGTGGGCGCTTGCTTAAAGAGGCTGCGCGGTTATTCCGTGAAAAAGGCTATGAGCGTACCACCGTGCGTGATCTTGCGGCCGCGGTAGGTATTCAGTCTGGCAGCCTGTTTCATCATTTCCGCACCAAAGAAGAAATTCTTAAAGCGGTGATGGTAGAAACGATTTGCCTGAATACTGCCCTGATGCAGGCAGCCGTAGACGCAGAACACTCAGACCGGGACCGGTTGCGGGCACTGGTACGGGCCGAGCTGGAGTCCATAAATGGCCAGACCGGTGAGGCGATGGCCGTATTGGTATTTGAGTGGCGCAGCCTGTCGGTGGATTCACAGGCAGAAGTTCTGAAACTTCGCGATATTTACGAGAAACTCTGGCTTGATGTGCTCGAATCGCTGAAGCAGAGCGGGGCCCTTGAGGCAGATCCTTTTGTGGTGCGCCGGATGCTCACCGGAGCCTTGAGCTGGACAGTGACTTGGTATAAGCCCGGCCGTGGGGGGCTGACACTGGATGGGCTCACCGATGAGACAATGGCAATGATGGCCCTCAAGCGTCCCTGAACTGACCCATTTTCCCGGGTCATTGACCTGATCAGCATAGCTGAATCGGCAATCGAGCCATTTTGATCGTGCAAACTTCCCTGCATCCTGACAACGTTAATTATGAAGCCGTACGCCAGTTCGAGCTTCGGTTCACGGTATGCAGTACCCAACTCATGGTAAAACACTGCACTGTTATCCCTGACATATAAAAATAACGTACGACAAGGCGAATTATGAATCCCTCTACGATACTCCTCGTTGGCAACAAGGCGGTCTCGTGCCTGAAACTGTCTGTATTAACAGCGTTGTTATTTCTGGCCGGCTGCTCAGTGAACCCGATTTATAAAACCACTGGCATCGTTCTTTCCAACTACTCCGAAAGTGAAGCCACCCCTTATGTTATGCAAATGTCAGATCCCCGGATGGCCTGCGCTCTCGGGGAAGGCCTTGATCCGCTGATGTATTCTTTTTCGCGGGTAACGGACGCCCCGGAAAGTACCGGTTCGCTGTTGATGTTGCTGGCGGCTAACTGTATGGAGTTTCGGGCCTGGGAAGCAGAACTCGCGTATTTGCGCGCTGACTTTGAGGGCCAGGTACCAAAAGCAAAAGATGCACGGGAAGAAGCCAAGCGCTTGTATGCACAAACTGCGAAGCGCCGTTATATAGCGTTCACCCGTGCGATGGCAGCCTATGATTTTGATCCTGCAGCCGAGCCGCTGAAGTGCCCGGAGCTGGAAAATGACCAAGCGGAGCTAACGTTTCTGGTGGGGCTGCTGACCGGTATGCAGGCTATTGTAAATGACGCCAACTCTGGTGCCCTGGCCGGTATTCCCCGCAATATTGCACCCCAGACCGAGCGGGCAGCAAGCTGCGTTGACAATGAGAAATGGGGCGGTCTTCCTGAGGCTGTCCGCGCGCTCGTCTGGCTGTTGTTACCGGATACTCGTCCGGCGTCATCACCTGATCCCTGGATCGTTCTGAGAAGAAGCTCTGAGCTGGGTGTGAAATCAGGTATCCGTGCCTCTTACGCTTTGGAGGCTGTTGCGGCCGAAACCTTTGGCCGTCCGGATGTGCTGGCTGAAGTTATTGCCGGATTTGCGGCTGCGGAGGACACCATCGATGTCTGGGATGATTACCGGTTGGTTGACAAGTCTGCCGGCAGAGTTATTCGCTTTTCGTCGGATAAATACTGGACCTCACACTACGGCTACCGCACGCCCCAGGCTTTCTTTGGAAAGCTGAGTCCTGAGCGGAGTACCGAAAACATTGAAGTGATGGATCTGGATGGCCTGCTTTAAAGCAGACTGGCCGAAATTTTTTAGATACCTATAAACACAAGAATGACCGGAGGTCGTAATGATCCGCAAATCCCTCATAGCTTTAACGTTTGCAGCAATAGCACCATTGGCATCCGCGCAGACAGTTACCATGTGCGTTTTTGATGTCATTGGTGCCAACGGCGATCTTTACAATATGGTTAAAGATTATGCGCTGGAAATGAAGGCCCATGGTGTTGATTTTCAACTCAAGCCTTATACCGACGAAGGCGTTGCCGTAGGTGACTTTAATGCTGGCCAGTGTGATGCCGTAGCAGCGACCGATATTCGTATTCGCCCGTTTAACCGGTTTACCGGAAGTGTTGGTGCTGTTGGTGCAATACCTACCTATGACGACCTGAAAACCTTGCTGGCTACATTAGCCCAGCCAAAGGCGGCTTCGCTCATGAAGGAGGGGGATTATCAGGTTCTTGGTATTGTGCCGGCGGGCGCTGGCTACTTGTTTGTTAATGACCGGAGTATTGATACCGCCGGAGAATTAGCTGGTAAACGTATAGCAACTCTCGATTACCAGAAAGATGCCATTCATATGGTGAATTTTATCAAGGCCACGGTGGTGCCATCAGATATCACCAACTTTGCCGGCAAGTTTAATAATGGCTCTGTCGATTTGGCCTACGCGCCCGCATTTGCCTACCAGGCACTGGAGCTTTACAAAGGTATTGGCGACAAAGGTGGCATTGTTGACTACCCACTGGCGCAACTGACTATTCAGATTATCGCCAGAAACAGCGCAATAGATGATGAAACGGCTCAGCAGTCTCGCGAAGTAGCCTGGGGCATGTTCCCGCAGGCCATGAAGCTTATCGCCAGCCAGGAAGAAGGTATTCCGGATAGCACGTGGATCAGGATTCCGGAGGAAGACATTCAGGGTTATCAGGAAATGTTCCGCCAGAATCGGCTGGAAATGCGTGATGGCGTAAATGGTGCGCCGTCTGTATACGATCCGAAAATGCTTACCCTGCTCAGTAAAATCCGTTGTGCCAGTCAGCCATCCGCTTCCGAGTGCACTGCAGGCAACCGTGAATAACAGGGCGAATTACTGATGAATTGGCGCGCTTTGACAGCACCCGCAGCCAGAACATTTTATCCCGTGCGTCGTTTGCACGGGGTTATTTTGTTGCTGCTGCTGATGTTTACTTTGCTGTTGGGGATGGGCAACTCGCTCCACTCCCGGTTGCTATGGGTTGGTGAGCAGGTCTGGCCGAATTATTATTTGCTGAATCCGAATGCTACGGAGCCTGTCTGTCAGCTTGAAATAGACATTGACGCCGAGGTCAATAGCCGGTTAAGAGCGTATAAGCCTGATCCGGATGATCTCTTCAGTTCCCCGCCTGATTCGGCGGCGCTTCGTAAATCCCTCGAGCGAAATATACAGTTGTGTGAAGGTGAGTTCGCACTGTATGAGCAGAATCTGAAGTATGCCACGCCAGCTTTGGGAGCGTATAAGTCAGTCGAACAGGGGCTGGCGGGATTTCTGCTGAATAACATCGGGCTCAGCAAATATCTGTTTATCGCCATGTTTGCTATGGCTGCGGCAATTGCTGCATTCGACACAGACCACATTGCTTTGCGCTTACCTAGAAACCGGGCCGAGTGGCGGTTGAGTCAGGGCGTTCAGTTTATTGTGAATGGGTTGATGGTGTCATCGCTGTACTCGTACCTTGGCAAGCTTGCCCGCTCACCCGGGGCACAGAGTGAGTCGCATCTGCAATACGCCTGGGCGGCGGTATTTGGCTTGTTTATGGTGATTAACCTGGTGCGCTTCGTCGATGTACCGAAGCAAGTCAGGGCTGGCAGCCTGTCATTGTCATCGGGTTTGGTCGTGCCGTTGTATTGCTCTATGGGCCTGATTGCCATGAGCTATTTCTTCTTTGTGAATGGCTACGCCGATGGACTGGCGATCTATTTCGGCATGATGTCCAATCTGTCGTCCATGTTTATCAATATTGGGCTGTATGTGCTGGTTGGGATGGTGCTCAAGCAGACCCAATTGCCGGTCTTGCTGTTTGATGTGATCAAGCCCTATAACCTGCCGGCGCCGGCACTGGCCTCGGTGATCATCTTTGCAACCGCATTTCCGACCGCATTCACCGGCGCATCTGGCATCTTTATTCTTGCCGTTGGTGGTGTTGTTTACGATGAACTGCGCCGGGCCGGGGCAGGGCGTC
>DATJDA010000342.1:0-3465 GCA_035497695.1 Marinobacter sp.
CGTCCGTTCCAAATCGCGCAGCGGCTTCCCGGTCAACCTGAAGCCGCCACTCTATGCCCGGCAGGCTGCGGTCATCCTCAACATCAACAAAGCCACCCATAACCCGCATACGGTCTCTGATCTGCCCGACGTAATCATCAATGGCATCCGGGTTTCTGCTGCTAACCTGAAGCTCTATCGGCTTACCTTCCGCTGGCCCGCCTTCCTGCTTGCGGAACTCCAGTTCTATACCGGGGATATCCTCGGTTCGCTGGCGAAAGTCTTCAAGAATGGCGTTAGCCGGGCGGCGTGTGTACCAGTCGGTAAACTGAAACTGCAGCACGCCAATCACATCAGGAGCCATTTGGGTGCTGACGTTGATCATGGATCGGGCGTACAGAGCCTTTACTTCAGGCATCCCATACAGCCTCTTCTCTACTTCACGAACAATTGCGTCCCGCTCGCGGATAGAAAGGTCTCCCCGCGCCCGTACCTGAACCTGTGCGGAATCCGGTTCAACACTGGGAAAGAACTCCACGCCGTGGTTGAATTTGCCATAGGCTGCGTAAATCACCACAACAATCCCCAGCACACCCAGAAGGGTAAACCCGGGAAACTTCAGTAACACCGACAGAAAACTGCGGTAATACTGCATCATCTTCCCATCGCCCTGGTTTTGGCGCACACGTTTGCCACCGCTGATTCCGCCCAGCACCGGTAAAAACACCAGCGCCATTGCCAGAGACGCGGTCAGGCAGATAATCACGGTCAGTGGCAAAAACTTCATAAACTCGCCAACAACGCCTGGCCAGAACAGCAACGGCACAAACACCGCCAGCGTGGTTGCGGTGGAGGCAATAATTGGCCAGGCCATACGGCTGGCAGCTTCAGCCCACGCAGAGCCTACGGTCTGCCCTTCGGAAAGATTTCGATCAGCCAGCTCAGAGACAACAATGGCACCATCAACCAGCATACCCGCCACCAGAATCAGACTGAACAGCACAACAATGTTGAGCGTGTAGCCCATGCCCCAGATCACCAGAATACCCGTCAGGAAAGCGCCCGGTATGGTGAGTCCAACCAGTAATGCCGAACGTGGTCCCATCGCCGCAATAATGAGGATAATGACCAACACAATTGCAGTCAGAACGTTGTTCAGCAAATCGCTTAAAATATCCTGAACATCTTCCGACTGATCCATGATGTAGCGAACGTCGAGTGTGTCCGGCATGTGGGGCCGGGCCTGATTGATAAGCTCGCGCACCTGGCTGACCGTTTCAATGATGTTTGCACCCGTACGCTTGGAGACTTCCAGCACCAGCGCCGGCTCACCATTAATACGGGCAAAACCAGTAGGATCTTTGAAGGTTCGCTGCAGCATGGCAACGTCGCCAAAGGTAACGACCGTATCGCCAGATACCTTTATCGGCATGGACATTACATCTTCAACGGTTTCAATAACCCCTGGTACTTTCAGAGACATCCTGCCATGGCCGGTATCCAGCGAGCCCGCCGCTACCAGCTGGTTGTTGCGTCTTACCAAAGACACCAACTGGTCAAAATCAAGGCCGTAGGTTTCCAGTACCTGCGGATCGACCACAATTTCCATCAGGTCTTCGCGGTCGCCGGCAATATCTACTTCCAGCACATCGGGCAGCGCCTCGATAGCATCCTGAAGATTACGGGCAACGGTAATCAGCTCACGCTCAGACAATGGCCCTGAAAGACCAATCGATAACACCGGAAAAAGCGAGACGTTAATCTCATTCACCCTGGGCTCATCCGCTTCCTGCGGCAGTTTGCTGCGGGCAATATCAACTTTTTCACGAACGTCCTGCATTGCCTTGTCTGAATCAAAGCCAGCATCAAACTCCAGCATGACCGACGCATGGCCCTCCGAGGCAATGCCCCGCATTTCCTTAATGCCCTCCAGCGAGCGAAGCTCCTGCTCCATCGGCCGGACCAGTAGCCGCTCAGCATCTTCCGGGCTGATGCCATCAAGGGTCATGGAGACATAAATCATCGGAATGGTAACGTCTGGATTCGCTTCTTTCGGAATTGTCTGAAATGCGACAATTCCGCCTGTCAGCAGAAACAGCAAGGCCAGCAATGTGGTGCGGCTGCGCTCCATAGCCGCAAAAATAAGTGTGCGCATATGGATTAGCCCCGATCTTCTGAAGAATCGACCGGGCGCACCTGCTCACCCATATCAACAAAGCCACCGCCACGGGTAATCAGCTGAATCTGTTCCGGCAAGCCCGTAACCCATGCCCCATCGGTAGACACGCTCAACAAATTGACCTTGCCAAATACCACGCGATTGTTCTGATCTACATACTTCACTCCGGGCCGACCATCGTCGTCCAGCGAAAGATAGGCGGGCGAAATAAACATGGCTTTCAGTTCTGGCAGTGCAATGCGTAAACCTGCACTGCCTCCGGCAACACGCTGGTGATCCGGATTTTCAACGGCAATCTCAACGGCAAAACTGCGGGTTTTCGGGTCTGCAGCACTGGCAACAAATGTCACAACGCCTGATAACTGCTCTCCATCCAACAGTTCCACTCGTACCCGCTGCCCGGGAGACACACGGCTTGCAGACTGTTGGGGAACTTGTGCAGTTGCCTTCAGGCGATCAATGCGCACCAGTTCAAACAGCGGTGTGCCCACCTGCACTAAACTACCGGGGTCAACATCTTTACGATTGATCACGCCATCGAATGGAGCTTTCGGCGTCAGGTTTTCGACAACCTGCTCTGCTGCAATCAACTCTGCGGTTGCAGCCGCCAACTCGCTTTCAATACCAAGCAACTCAGACTGGGATGCCAGCTTGTTCGAATAAAGTTTACGGGCCGCCACAAGGTCACCCTCAAGCTTTTTGGTTCGGGCTTGCCAGCGCTTTACGGCCGCCTGGCGGCCATCACCGGAAAGCGTCAGCAAAACATCGCCGGCCCGCACCCGGTCGCCCGGATTAACGGCTATTTGCTCTACTGTGCCCGATGCACGGGCACTAATGGCTACTTTGTACCAGGGTTCCAGTTGTCCCTGCAGCAAAACTCCCGGCTCGTACAAGCGCGCAGTAAGCGTTTGCACCTGAACACGTGTCAGCTCATGGTGGCCACTCTCAGCCGGTTCGGGTGCCTGGCTCTTGGCCACTTTGGTTTCGCCAGTTGCCAGCCAGACAATCAAGGCAATAGCGATAAGAAGCGACAATCCAAGAGAGCCCAGTTTTGTTTTACTCATGAAATACCTGCTGGCATTAAATCTATGAACAAATACGGGAAAAACTGATCCCGAGGAAGAAACCGGAATAAATAGTTGCAACCAGTTTAAAATCTGGGGTAGATTCTACACATAAACTTTTTGAAATAAGTGCAGATTGTAAATTTTATGAAACTCAACGCAATTATTGTCCTTGTAAAGCTCCTTCTGGTGGTCGTGGTACCGTCCGGGAGCTTTTGCGTGGACAAGCGGGTGAGATAGCAA
>DATJDA010000343.1:0-3785 GCA_035497695.1 Marinobacter sp.
ACCTTCAATCACTTTTATCCGAAACACATGCCCTGCGGGCACTTCCCAGGCCAGTCCGCTTCTAAGGGGAACGGTCTTGGTCGCCACCAGTTCCCGCTTGTTTTCGGCTTCAGTCAGGCTATCGTAAAAGGCCGTATCAACATCCAGAACGGAGCCTTTGGTGGCCTGGTAAGCTGCTGGTACATCAGACATGATAATTTCCTCCTGAATTCCGGGTCAGACAGCCGACGGGTGCTTGTCAGGCCCGGGCTTTGTGTAGTGAACCATCAGGCCATCGAACATACCGGCCTCACGTGTGCTGTTCGATAGCAGGCTGACAACAACCACGGCTATAGAAGAGAGTACAAAACCGGGTACTACTTCGAACATATCGAAGATATCAGCGGGACCGCCGGTCATCGGCTTCCAGATTGCAACGGTAACCGCACCCACTAACAGGCCAGCAAGCGCCCCGTTACGGCTCATGCCACGCCAGAACAGCGATAGCAGAATTACCGGACCAAAGGCCGCACCAAAACCACCCCATGCGTAGGCCACCAACTCCAGAATACTGCTTTCCGGATTCATGCCCATTATGGCCGCAAGCAAGGCAACTACAATAACAGCCGCACGGCTAAGCCAGACCAACTCCTTCTGACTGGCTTCAGGGCGGATCAACCCCCGGTAAATATCCTCACTAATGGCACTGGAGCAGACCAGTAACTGGGAATCGATGGTGCTCATAATCGCCGCAAGTACGCCCGCCAGCACGAACCCGGCAACCCAGGGGTTGAGCATAGTGTTGGCCAACACAATAAATACCCGCTCACTATTATCCAGCGTGCCGCCAAACCAGTAATAACCCGTGGCACCAACAGCGACTGCAGACGCCATGGTGATAGCAGACCACACCAAAGCAATTCGGCGGGAAACCCGAACATCCTCGCGGCGGCGCAGAGCCATGAAACGAACCACAACATGAGGCTGGCCACAATAGCCAAGGGCCCAGCCCGCAAGAGAAATCATCCCCAGTATAGTGACGTCTTCCGTCCAGCCCGACAGTCTGGCAACCGTTTCCGGGCTGGCAGATGCCGTTTCGCCATTGGCCAATGCAAACAGGGTCATGGCAGCGACAATAAACAGGGAGGCGGCCATCATCAGCCCCTGAATCAAGTCTGTCCAGGAGGCCGCAGAAAACCCGCCTAAAGAGGTATAGGACACAATCACCGCCGCGCCCAGCCAAAGTGCGAGGGAGTAGTCGAGGTCAAAAAGGCTTTCGAACAGCAAGGCACCACCAACCAGGCCTGCAGATACGTAGAAGGTGAAAAACACCAACATAACCACAGACGACACGGTTCTCAGAATTCGCTGGCGGTCAACAAAACGGGCTTCAAGGTAATCCGGAAGGGTCAGGGCGTTGCCGGCTTTTTCAGTAAATACCCGCAACCGCTCGGCAATCAGCGTCCAGTTAATGTAAACACCAACCAGGGTCCAGACCGCAATCCAGGCTTTGGAGTAGCCGCCGGTGAAGATAGCTCCAGGCAGGCCCATCAGAGCCCAGCCACTTAGATCTGAAGCGCCTGCACTGAGGGCAGCAACGCTTGGCGGCAGGTTTCTGCCACCAAGAACATAATCAGAAAGATCGTTGGTTTTGCGATAGAAGTAAATCCCAATCGCCAGCATAATCAACAGATAAATAGCGAATGAGATGATGACAGATATACTCAAGGTTCACCCCCGGTCTTTAATTATTTTAGGCTGCACTCCAATCCGACATTGAGTTCATTCGATTGGCTTTAAGGTAATATTTAGCCTAACTGTAAGAATAAATAATGAATATTGACTATTATTGCTCTTACACTTGAATTTGAGTCATGTATGGCACGTCCAAGCTTTTCTTCTCTGAGGACCTTTGAAACCGTAGCCCGCCTAGGAAGCCTGCGGGCAGCCGGCGAAGTTCTGCACATCACCCAGTCTGCAGTAAGCCATCAGTTGCGACGCCTTGAGGAAGTTGTTCAGGTTCAGTTACTGGAAAAACAGGGGCGGGGTATTCGTTTAACCCCCAGAGGTGAGCAGCTCGCAGACAGATTGCGCGAAGGGTTTGAGCTTATTGACGATGCCATAGACGCATTTGCGACCGACAAGAGCCTCGAACAGCTAAGAATTACATGTCTGCCTTCGATTGCCGTGCGATGGCTGATCCCAAGGCTGAATGGTTTTCGCAGCCAATTCCCCGACTACGCCATCAGCTTTCAGTATATCGATATCGCCAGCACCGAAGTTCCACCAAATGTCGATATCCAGATCACCTGGTTCGATGGCAAGCCCACCGGCCGCTTCGACAAATCGTTGCTGTTTACGGGAAAGACCCAGCCAGTAGCCAGTCCGCTTTATCTGCAGACGGTAAATTCCATTAAACATCCGAGTGATCTGTTGCGGCTGGATCTTCTGCATGATGCAACTTACGATCCCTGGAGACACTGGTTTCAGAGCCAGGGTCTGAATCCCAGCCGCCTGGAAAAAGGTACGTTCTATCAGGATTTCAATCTGCTTAGCTCGGCGGCTATTGCTGGCCAGGGCATTGCACTTTGTCCTGAACGGCTTATCGAAACAGAGTTGGCAAACGGAACCCTGGAAGTGCTTTTTTCTGGTCAGGCTAATTTATCCCGGGGTTACTGGGTATTTTCGCATCCGGATCCCAGGCCAGCAGTCCGGGATTTTATTAACTGGCTGACTGAGGAAGCTAATCGGTCATAAACCGTGTAAATTCCGAATACTAATAAAAATAGTGAGGTCTATAATGGCTGATCATCTTGTCGCGTTTTCCATTCCTTTCTTTTTGCTCTTTATTGCTTTGGAATCATTTTTCTTTTGGAGGAAGAACCGGACCATGTTGCGGCTGAACGACAGCCTCACCAACATGAGCTGCGGTATTGTCACACTGATTTTTGAGCTGTTCACCAAGGGCGGGCTATTCCTGATTTTTGCTTTTCTTTCCAGCCGGTTCGGGCTTGTTGAATGGGATATGAATTCCGCGTTTACGTGGATTTTATTCTTTTTCGTTTACGATTTTTTCTATTACTGGGGCCACCGCCTATCGCATTCCGTGAACTTCTTGTGGAGCGGCCACCTGCCCCATCACCAAAGTGAAGAATACAACTTTACCGTTGCGTTAAGGCAAGGAGCCTTTCAGGACACACTGGTTTTCCCCGTTTTTCTTCCAATGGCATTCATGGGGTGCCCGATTGAAGTATTTGCAACGGTTCTGTTACTGAACAAGTTTTTCCAGTTCTGGATTCACACTCAGGCCATAGGGCGCGTACCGCTTATTGAAGGTATTTTGAATACGCCATCGGCCCATCGCGTTCACCATGCGGTTAATCCTGCTTACGTCGACAAAAACCACGGCGGCGTGATTATGCTTTGGGATAAGCTTTTTGGTACCTGGGCCGAGGAGCGTGATGACGAGCCATGCATTTTCGGTGTGCGTAAGCCATACCGTAGCTGGGACCCGATATCTGCCCATGTGGATTGGTGGGCAAAGCTATGGAAAGACGCCGTCAATACGCGGCGATGGTCCGATAAGATCAAACTCTGGTTTATGCCTACCGGCTGGCGTCCGGCAGATGTCGCAGAGAGTGATCCGTGGACACCTTATGACATCGAGAACTACGTAAAGTACGATCCTGAGGTAAGCCTGTGGCGAAAGATCAGCTCTGTGGCACTTTTTATAGCGACACTGCCCCTGATCAGGCACCTGCTGCTGGAACAGTTCAGCCAGCCTCTGTGGGAAAAGGCGGGCCTTG
>DATJDA010000344.1:0-3278 GCA_035497695.1 Marinobacter sp.
GGACAACAGGCTTTGTAGCTCGCGCCGGCCTTTTTGAGTGTTATCCGTGAGCCGATCAACTCTGCCAGGTCGATTCGATCAAGCAGGTTTTCAACAAATCGTTGAGGAATCAGTCCGCTCATGAGTGCTCCACATCAGCCGCGCTTGCCCAAGCTTGAGAATAGAAAGTTCGGCCACAGCTAAAAATGCCGCCGAAGCCATGCTTCGGCGGCATTTTGGGTCGCTTAGTGCAGCCTGAGGCTGAACAGGCGATCAGTGCTTTGCAGTCAAGCGGCGTCGGCTTAAGCTTAGTACAGACGCTCGAACTTGCGCTGTTCCCGCTGAAGCTTCTTGAGATGACGTTTAACAGCAGCAGCAGCTTTGCGTTTGCGAACAGCAGTTGGTTTTTCGTAGTGCTCGCGACGACGTACCTCAGACAGTACGCCCGCTTTTTCACAAGAACGCTTGAAACGACGCAGTGCTACATCAAACGGCTCATTCTCTTTCAGTTTAACAGCTGGCATTCGAAAATCACCTACCTGATAGATTCGGTTTTAATAAGGTCCATCTGGCATGCCCAGACGGGTCTGATATCTGGCCAGATTAGTTAAAGCTCGGCCAGTACATATTTAAGGGCGGCAATGATAGCCTCTGTGTGGTAGTAAGGTCAATGTTTGCTCAGAGGAATCTGACAGTCTGCGTGTAGTTTCTGCTAAAATGCCGGTCTCCGATCTGACGCGAATCAACGTGGCCCTGAAATTATGCTGATCCTTGGTATTGAAACATCCTGCGATGAAACCGGTGTGGCACTGTACGACAGTGATCGCGGTTTGCTGGCACACGCATTGTTCAGCCAGATTGAGATGCATGCGGATTACGGTGGAGTGGTGCCAGAACTGGCTTCCCGAGACCATGTACGAAAGCTGCTGCCCCTGTGTGATCAGGTACTTTCTGATGCAGGCATGACCAAGCAAGACATAGAAGGCATTGCCTATACAGCAGGCCCGGGGCTTATTGGCGCACTCATGGTTGGCGGATCTGTTGCCCATGCACTGGCTTTTGCGCTAGGTGTGCCGGTGCTCGGTGTTCATCATATGGAAGGGCATTTACTGGCACCCATGCTGGAAGACAATCCACCGGCCTTTCCATTTGTGGCTTTGCTGGTTTCTGGCGGGCACACCCAGCTTGTTCGTGTAGATGGTATTGGTGAATACGAAATGCTGGGCGAGTCTGTAGATGATGCCGCCGGCGAGGCCTTCGATAAAACGGCAAAGATGCTTGGGCTTGATTATCCAGGTGGTCCCCGGGTAGCAGCGCTGGCCGAAAAAGGCACAGCGGGGCGCTATAAATTCCCACGGCCCATGACAGACCGCCCAGGTCTGGACTTCAGTTTCAGTGGCTTGAAAACCTTTACTCTTAATACCGTGAACGCAGCCCGGAAAACGAGTGGGCTGGACGACCAGACCCGGGCAGATATTGCCTTGGCGTTTGAAGCCGCAGTAGTAGACACATTAACGATCAAGTGCCGCAGAGCCTTGCAGCAAACGGGCTGTCAGCGTCTGGTTATCGCTGGCGGCGTCAGTGCCAACAAGCGCCTGAGAGCGGGGCTTGAAGTCATGGTGAAAAAGCTTGATGCGACCGTTTTTTATGCGCGGCCTGAATTCTGTACAGATAATGGCGCGATGATCGCCTATGCGGGCGCTCAGCGGCTTAAGGCCGGGCAGCGGGATGGCAGCCGGATTGCTGCAATACCCCGCTGGCCAATGGATACCCTGCCTTCCGTTAATGAGCCAAGATCTGCTGGGCTGGCGGGCTGACGCCATTCTTTAAAGTTCGGTTTCCCGGCCCTGGGCCAACCGGATCAGATTGTTGCGATGCCTTACTATAATCAGGAGTGCCAGTAATCCGAACAGCGGTAGAGTGTCTGGCTCAATAACGGCGCTGATAATCGGGCCGCTGATAATGGCAATCAGCGATGCCAGCGCCGAAATGCGCCAGCGCCAGATAACAATCAGCCAGATGGCGGCCATCAGTAAGGTACTTAACGGGGCCAGGGCAAGTCCCGCGCCGAGTGCTGTGGCCACCCCCTTGCCCCCTTTGAACCGGTAAAACACTGGGATCATGTGCCCGGTAACAGCAAACAGTGCAACCATGGCCTGGACCATGATTGAATAGCCGGAAGTGTGAGCCAGCCAAACAGGCAGCCAACCCTTGGCAGCATCGAGAGCCAGAGTTGCTGCTGCTGGCGGCCAACCCCCGGTGCGATACACGTTGGTGGCGCCAGGATTACCGGAACCCAGGGCGCGGGGGTCTGGAAGCTTCCAC
The DNA here is from genome assembly GCA_035497695.1 of Marinobacter sp. Taxonomy (GTDB): domain Bacteria; phylum Pseudomonadota; class Gammaproteobacteria; order Pseudomonadales; family Oleiphilaceae; genus Marinobacter. Next base: position 2,305 of record DATJDA010000344.1, read on the forward strand.
AGGCGACATACCGGCACGGCAAACAGTACAGATCCGAAAATGTAGGCGGCCGCGCAAAGCAGGACGATGACAATCGGGTCGCTGGGCAAGTTCATATATCGGCTCGCAGGCGGAGACGTCTGAGGGTGTTGTGTGCGAAAATACGGCCCTGAAATTACTGGCCAGTATCAATACAGTATCGGTTGGCTGTGTGTTATTCAATCAACAATGAACGAAATACTCCGGGAGTCCCCTTGGCAGACTGTGTGCTAATTGAAGGCCTTGAAGTGGAGACCGTAGTAGGTGTCTACGATTGGGAGCGGCAAATTAACCAGCGTTTGCTGGTAGACCTCGAAATGGCGTGGAACAACCGTATACCGGGTGCGTCAGATAACGTAAGTGATGCGCTTGATTACGCAGCGGTCAGTGAAAAGGTGGTTACTTGCCTGCAGACACTGAGGCCGCAATTGCTCGAGCATGGAGCAGAAGTGCTTGCCGCCGAACTCCAGAGTACGTTTGGCATTTCCTGGCTTCGGCTAACCCTTCGAAAACCTGGAGCTGTGCCAGCGGCCCAGTCTGTCGGGGTCCGAATCGAGAGGGGGGTGCGCTGAATGGCTGGCAAAGTTCAGATTTATATCAGCATTGGCAGTAATGTAGAGCGCGAGCGGTACGTGTCTGTCGCCCTCGATGCGCTTGAGGACTGGTTTGGTGGCATAAAAATTTCACCCGTTTATGAAAGTGAATCCGTGGGTTTTGATGGCTCACCTTTTTTGAATCTCGTTGTTGGGATCACGTCAGATTTGAGCGTTGGCGAGTTATCCCGACGGTTCAAAAAACTGGAAGCTGACAATGGACGGCGGCGAGACGCGCCGAAATTCAGCGCCCGAACTCTGGATCTGGATATTCTGACCTATGGGTGCGAAGTTGGCCGCGTGGATGGCGTGGAGTTGCCCAGAAGTGAAATTATGCAAAACGCCTTTGTGCTTTGGCCGCTT
>DATJDA010000345.1:0-12069 GCA_035497695.1 Marinobacter sp.
ACTCCAGGTCTTTAGCACTGCGAGCCAGTGGACCACCTTCTGCAAGGTCTGGTTGGGACTGAGTGCCGGGAGGTCCTGGGATATGGCCCCGAAACGAGACCAGAGATCGACTTGGTTTATGGCCAAACACGCCACAAAAGTGAGCAGGTATGCGAATGGAGCCGGCCAGATCACTGCCTACTTCGAGGGGCGTCATGCCACTGGCCAGTGCCGCCGCTGCACCGCCGGACGAGCCACCGGGGGTGTGCTCACAATTGTATGGATTGTTGGTCGTACCGAATAGCCGGTTGTAGCTCTGAAGGTCTGTTGCGTAAACGGGTACGTTGGTTTTGCCAAGAATGATGGCACCGGCATCCGTGAGCCGCTGAACAACATCAGCGTGGGCTTTCGGTACATGGCTACGCAACGCCGAAGCTCCGGCGGTTGTGGTCATGCCAGCAACTTCCCAGGTGTCTTTCAGAGTTAGTGGCAGGCCATGTAACGCTCCCGGGATTTCACCGGTAGCAAGCTTTTTATCAGCCGCAATCGCCTGTTCCAGGGCTCTTTGTTCATCCAGGGTGACAACCGCGTTTATCTCTTTGTTGTGCTCGCGTATGCGCTCCAGAAAAACCCGGGTGACTGCTTCACTGGAAATAACCCCGGCTTTTATATCGGCAAGTAACTGGTGGGCTGGCCGGTAATGCAATGAGTCCATAGTGTTTGCTCTTTTTGTTCTGGATGGGGTCAACAAGGTGGCTGTCAGGGTAATTCTTCCCGCCAGTGCTTTTTGCTGACCTGAATTTTAATAGCATCAATGATGTCAATAATCAGGCTGATCAGAGCTTCGTTATGAGCGCCGTCAGTTGTAATACCATTCGGTTCGCGCAGGAATGTGTTAACAATATCGTCAATAAATCCGTGATTGGATGATGTCGCCAGGTCATCGAGAATCTGCTGTATAACGTTGGCAACGATGTCGCCTACAGCTTCTTCCAGAGTGCTTTGAATGGTTGGTCCCACGATTGGCAGATACTTCAGCCGTGACAGTTCAAGGTTTTGTTTTAGTGCGTTATCAACGCGGTCTTCCAGGTAGCAGCGCAATGCGCCCCGGTTGGGTAGGTATCCCTCTCGGGCGGCCTCTGAAACCCGATCTGATATCCAGCCAGACACCATTTGGCGGCGAGGGTAAAGGATGTCATTCTGAACTTTGTCAAACAGTGGCGAGCCCCGCCGTACTTCTTTCTGCACCCCGCTTAATACATTTAGCACAATGCGATCAGACAGCTCTTCCATAAAGGCTTCGTAGTAAAAATTGGCAAACTGGTAAATTCTGTAGCTGGTGACGTCAATTATTTTATGTTTGTGCAGGCGGTGGATAATGGAGATTACCCGCAAAATACGCAGGAATCGCAGGCTGCCAATGGGTATGCAGCCAACCAGATCGTACCAGTGGATAAACGGGAAAAAATACCAGCGATCGTAAACTTTGGCCTTTACGGCGTATGACCAGCGTAACGCAAATTCCCCAAGAAAAATGCTGACAAAAACCATGTCGTAAAAAATGAAGCGCTCGTGAACTGGTTGATATACGGCGTATACCCTTGGAAGGTTCTCCGCAAGCAACTGTTGCACGATCACAAACTTGTAACTGGAATCCCAGATAATAAATGCCAGGTTCAGAATAAGCAGGCCCAGCATCAGAAAGTCGAGAATAAACCAGACAAGCTGGTGGCTGGATTTAAGATTCTCTCGATTTATCTTGGCCATTAAGAGCTTCCGGCTTTATCTTGTCAGTCAGAATGTTATAAGCGACTGAAGGTTAGCCTATTTAAGCTCTGCGGACGACTTGTTCAACAGCCGTCGGGCAATGATAAGCAACTGAATCTGCTGGGTGCCCTCAAAAATATCGAGAATTTTAGAATCTCTTGCCCATTTCTCTAGCAGTTCAATCTCGCTGTACCCGAGACTACCGCACAGCTCAACGCAGCGCAGGGTTATGGCGTTACCCACCCGGCCAGCCTTGGCTTTAGCCATTGAGGCTTCTTTTGAGTTGGGCAGACCATTATCGGCCATCCAGGCAGCGCGAAGAGTAAGCAGGCGGGCTGCTTCCAGTTCGGCTTCCAGTAGCTGCAGTTCGCGGGTCACGGCTGGCTGGCTCCAGCTCTGGAGACGATAGCCAAGATCTGTACCGGTTTCGGCAATCAGTTTGTGGGTATGTGCCAGTGCTGCCTCGGCAACCCCAATGGCCATTCCCGCAACCAATGGGCGGGTGTTATCGAAGGTTTGCATGGCACCGGCAAATCCTTTATCAACGCTGATTTCCGGATCGCCGAGCAGATTCTCTTTTGGAACGCGGCAGTTTTCGAATCGAATCGTGGCCGTGTCCGATGCCCGAATTCCAAGCTTTTTTTCCAGTCGCTCCACGGTCATTCCCGCAGTGCCTTTTTCCACGATAAAAGATTTTATGGCGGCACGGCCAAGCGATTTGTCGAGGGTAGCCCAGACAACAACGGCATTAGCCCGCTCGCCTGCGGTAACAAATATTTTTTCGCCATTGATGATGTAGTGATCACCATCTTTTGTGGCCGTGGTTCGAATCGCGGCAGAATCAGAGCCAGCTCCGGGTTCGGTAATGGCCATGGCGGCCCAGGAGTGACCAAAGTGTGCCAGTTGTGCGTCGCTGGCAACGGCGGCTATGGCTGAATTACCAAGACCCTGGCGGGGAATTGACAGGGCAAGGCCAACATCGCCCCGGCAAAGCTCGATCAGGCCCAGCAATGTTTTCATATTGGTGCCGTTTCGATTACCGGTTGTATCAGTCGAGGCCTTTGAACCGGACAGTTTGCCTGCACCGGCTCCGCCGTCAATCGCCCCATCGTTCATGCCATCCATAATGGAGGCAAACATATCCAGTTCGTGGGGGTAGGCATGTTCGGCCAGATCGTATTTTCGGGAAATTGGCCGAAAAACCTCGCGGGCTACCTGCCTGGCCTGATGAACAATCGGGTTGAATTTTTTGGGTATTTCAAGATACATAACCACGTCTCCGCAATGCGTTAGCCGGTGCTCAGGCGTGCAACCCGCCCTGTTGTGTTGCCACTGATCGCAAGTCTCTGTACCAGCGTTCAACCGGGTGGTCCTTAACAAAACCGTGTCCGCCCAGCAGCTGAACGGCGTTGGTACCAATCTCCATAGCCTTTTCATTGCACAGCAATTTAGCGAGACAGGCTTCCCGGTGATAACTTTGGCCGGTTTCAGCGCGGCTGGCTGCCCGCCAGGTAAGCAGGCGCATGCTGTCTGTTTCAATGGCAAGGTTGCTGATCATGAAGGCAACAGACTGGCGGTGGCTTATGGGCTCGCCAAAGGCTTCCCGGTTGTTGCAGTAGGGAATAACGTAATCCAGTGCGGCCTGAGCGGTTCCCGTGGCCAGTCCACAGCGAAGCAGCGCCCCCCGGTCCAGAAACATTTCAAAACTGAAGTCTTCGCTCCCCAGCAGTGCATCCAGGGGCAGCTCAACATTCGTCAGTGTAAGTCTGGCAAGCTGTGCGGCGCGAAGGCCCATCGCCGGTTCTGCTTCGATTTTTATGCCCGGCAGACCAGCCTCGACCAGAAATACCCGGGGCTTACCTTGCAGACATGCAGAAACCAACAGTAAATCACTCTCTGCGCCAAGCACGACGCCGCTTTTAAGGCCATTAAGGCAATAGCCGGATTTGGTCGGTGTGGCCTGGGTGGATGGCATCATGGGATCGTACAGGGCGGTGGGCTCGTCCACAGCGATGGTTGCAACCGGGGGGTGCTCTTCACAGAAAGCCGGCAAGTAACGTGACTGCTGCTCTCCGGTGCCCCATAAACTAAGTGCCTGCGCAACACTGAATGGCGCAAGCAGTGCCACGGCCAGCCCCATGTCACCCCAGGCCAGTTGTTCGGCAATTAGCACGCTGGTAACGGGAGATGAGGTTTCTGCGACGCCGCCAAATTCAGACGGTATTGCGTACAGTGTCAGCCCGAGTGACGCAGCGGCTTCGAAAACCTCAGCGGGCATCGCGCGGGCTTCGTCTGCCATAGAAGCTGCTGGCCGCAGGGTTTCCTGGGCTAACCGGTGCAAACTATCAACAATCATTTGCTGATCAGCATCAAGAGTAAGATTGAATAAATCTGGTGCGGCTTTCTCCGGAAGCTGTTTTCTGGGCAGCCAGTTGGCAACCCGATTAAACCCACGGCCTGCTAACGCCAGAGTTCGGAAGCCCGCGCGGGTGCCATGGTAAGCTGTTTTTTCAACCGATGATCTGAGGCCGAGACGATCAAGCAGAGGGTTTGCAGCAAACCGTGTCATCGCGGACAGGGCCAGACCAACAGGATCCCTGGACATGGGCTTCTCCTTATTCTTGTGTTGAAAAACCATTCGCTTTTTTACCAATAACGGAGCCTGATCATGAGTTGCCAGACTCATTCCGCCATTGGCGAAAGGTGCAAAGTGTCATGGCAGAGTGGTCAACCGTGGATTAACTTGACCCTCTGCGGGTAAACTCTCAGGCTTACACAGAAGGTTCTATCACTATCCCAAACTCTGACATAGCCGGATGCTAGCTATAAACCAGATCGTGACGTCAGGCCGGATCCGGCTACTCGTGTTGTTATTCTTATGGACGCCGCTGGTGAGCCTTGCTCAGCAGGTTGAAGTTCAGATTGACGGTGACTATTCAGCGCTTAAGAAAAACGCTGAGGCCTTTATTGGCGAGGTTGAGGGGCGCAGTGCAGATAATCTGCGCCGGTATGCCTCCACGGCTGTTGATCAGGCAGAAAAGGCACTCAGAGCGTTGGGCTATTACCACCCGGTTATCGAGTGGCAGGTGGAAGATGGCGGCGAGGATAGTCAGGCGCACCTGCTGTTGAAAATTACCCCGGGTGAGCCGGTTCGTATTAGCGTGCGCACCGTTGATATTCGCGGAGCAGCAGCCTCAGACGCCAGGTTTGTAGACGATCTTCCGGTGCATCCCGCTGTGGGGGATATTCTGAATCATGATGAGTACTCAACCCTGCGGGATACGATTCAGACGCGGGCTCGTCGTCGCGGTTATTTTGATGGAAAATTCACGACCAGAAAGCTGGAAGTTGATCCGGAAGCGCGCACGGCGGAAATTATTCTGATCTATGAAAGTGGTGAGCGCTACCGGCTTGGTGAGGTGACTTTTGAAGGCGAGCCTTACTTTGAAGCCAGATTACTTCACAATTTTGTAACTTTTGAACCCAATATTCCCTTTCACGCGGATGAGATAGCCCGGCTGAATCGAGACTTGATCGGCAGCGGCTATTTTTCTGCAGTCGATGTTGATGCCAGACCAACCACGGCTGTTAACGGTGTTATACCTGTGCGTGTTTCACTCACTCGCCGGGAGCCACGTTCGGTATCTGCCGGTGTGGGGTTTTCCACAGACGTGGGGCCCAGATTCCGGGGAACATGGCGTGAGCACTGGATTAATCCGATGGGTCACAAGCGGGGTGCTGAAACAGAGTTGTCTGAACCAAGACAAAATGTGAGTGGTTGGTACGAACTACCCCTGAACCCACCCATGACCGATCTGATACGACTTACAACCGGGTATCAGCGGGAAGACATCGAAAATGTAGAGTCTGAACGACTCATGTTCGGGCAGCAGTGGCAGCACCAGTTGAACAATGAATGGCTTCAGATTGTTTCACTTCGCTGGGAAGGTGAGCGCTTCAATATTGGCAATGACGAGAAGGGAACCAGTAGCCTTCTGTTGCCTGGGCTTGGCTATTCAAAACTGCATGTCGACTCGGCACTTGATGCATCGAGGGGTTATCGTTTACAAATTGATGTGTCCGGCTCGCATCGGGCGGTATTATCAAGTGTGGATATTCTGCATGTGAACGCTCTGGCTAAAGGTCTGTTTACTCTGTTTGATAATCATCGGTTTCTGGGGCGGGTTCAGTTTGGTGGTATAGCCACGAATCGTTTTGAAGATGTGCCGCCTTCATTGCGTTTTTTTGCCGGGGGCGATCAGAGCGTTCGTGGCTACGGTTATGAAACACTGTCTCCGGAAAATGATAACGGTGTGCCCGTAGGTGGACGCTATCTGTTTGTCAGCAGCGGGGAATATCAGTATCAGTTTGCCGATCGGTGGCGAGCCGCCATATTTGTGGATTACGGCAATGCTATTAATGATCTTTTCGACCCACTGGCGACCGGAGCTGGTGTCGGGATTCGCTGGATCAGTCCGGTAGGCCCTCTTCGTCTGGATCTTGCCAAGGGCCTGAATCCGGAGTTTGGGGGGGGCTGGCGTGTTCATTTGTCCATGGGGCCTGAGTTGTGACGGATCACGCTGACGACAGTAATAAACAGGAGCAGCAACCAAAACGCAGATCACTCTGGTTCTGGCTTTTACTCGTGCTCGCCATCGTTATTCTGTTGCCCATCTTTCTTTTCGCAATCTTGCTGCTTGCTCTGCGTTCTGAAACAGGTACTGCCTGGGTTTTTGATCAGATACCCGGGCTTGAGGTTACCGGTGGGCACGGCTCTCTGCTCGGGCAGTGGCAGGCAAAAGCTGTGAATTGGCAAGGTTATGGTGTCAGTGTTGATATTCAGGCTCCTGTAATCGACTGGTCACCAACCTGTATTTTCAATAAAGAGCTGTGTCTGGACACTCTTCATACTGAAAGCCTGAATGTTACCGTTCAGCCGTCGTCTGATGAGGCTGGCAGCGAACAAGGCATTGTTCTGCCGACTATTCAGTTGCCACTGGGCTTGCGCATAGGAGACGTCGGGCTCGGCCCGTTTGTTTATAACGGCAGCCGGGTATGGGATCGGCTGGAGCTGGTCGGTGAGGGGTCAGGTGCGGACTGGCAACTGACGCGAGCGTTTTACAAGCTGGATGATTATACGCTGACGGTGTCCGGGCGCGTGACAACCCGCCGGGACTGGCCGGTAGATCTTAACGTTAAAGTGTCCTTGCCACCGCCTTCCGGTGATCAGTGGTTGCTTGATATCAATCTTGGGGGAAGTGTTCGGGATCTCAGGCTTACCGGGCACAGCCAGGGATATCTGAACGCTAACCTTAGTGGGAAAACTGCCCCGCTCGATCCGGCGTTACCGGCAAGGCTCAAGATCAGCTCTGAGCAGTTTTTGGCTCTGGACTCATTACCGGAAACGCTTCTTCTTCAAAACTGGTTTCTGGAGGCAGACGGTAGTCTCAAAACTGGTTTCAAGACACATGGCCGCGCTACTTTGCCGGGTACCGAAGGGCCAATAGATTTGGCACTCGATGGCCACGTAGACACCGGTGGAGCCAGGGATATTGAGCTACTGCTAACCACCGGTGTCCCTGAACAACCGGGTACAGCCAGAGCCACAGGGAAGGTCAGTTGGCAAAATGGCTTTAGCGCAGACACTGAAGTGTCGCTCCATGAGTTTCCGTGGTATTCGCTGATTCCGGACTTTGACAAGCTGCCAGTCACTCTGAACACCCTCGAAGGCTCAGTGAGTTGGGCTGACGGCGGCTATCATGCCAGTCTGACGGCGGAAACAACAAGCCCGCAGGGGCAGGCTACAGTGTCGTCAGAGGTGAGCGGCGACCTGGATGAAATCAGGCTGACAAATCTCGCTGTGGTAACCGGTGCAGGTACGTTGGCGGGTGACGGTTCACTGAATTTTTCCGGCCCTCTCGCATGGCACGCTGCGTTAACACTGGACGACTTTAATCCTGGATATTGGCTCCCCCTGCTGGAAGCCAGTCTGAGTGGTGATGTGACAACCCAGGGTGTTCTTCGTGAAAACGCCCTTCCTGATATGAGAGCCCACTGGGACCTGACAGGCCAATGGCAGTCAAAGCCTGCCAGTGCCAGGGGTGATATTGATACTGGCTCTGGTGCCTGGAAAGTATCTGGGCTAACGGTGACCGTCGGTGAGAACACGCTTAAGGGTAACGGCACCTGGGGCGACAGGCTGGCCGGACAGTTCGCACTGTCGTTACCTGCTCCGGCTGATTTCCTGAATGGCCTTGGTGGTCACCTGGAAGCCCGGCTGACCGCCTCAGGGTCTCCTGATGAGCCACAGGGTGAGTTGGTTATAAATGCACGGGAACTCAAGTGGCAAAACAGTGTGGCGCTGGAAAGCCTCAATGCGAATGCGACGCTGCACCCTGGGCTTTCTCTGGACAGTCGGATTACCGCAAAGGGTATTTCCGCGAGTGGGCAGAAGCTGGATTTGGTTACCGTAAATCTGGCAGGAACCCGCGAAAATCATCACTTGACACTGACCGCTGCCAACCAGGACGCTGACCTGAAGCTGACTTTTGATGGCGGCTTCCGCGAAGCTTGGAATGCCTGGCAGGGGGCCTTATCCACCGGCCTGGTGAATTTGACGGAGCAAGAGCAGACCTGGCAATTATCATCGCCAGCCGATATTGATTACCAGGCCGACGGAAAGCTGACATTTGCCGCCCATTGCTGGCGCTGGCAAGTCAGCTCGCTTTGCGCGGAAGACCAAACCCTGTTGCCCTCACCGGTGATTGCCTATCGGATTCACAGCTTCCCAACGGCAGCCTTTGAATCGCTGATGCCAGAAACGTTGCGCTGGAGCTCTCATCTTGATGGCAGTGTTGATATCGCTATAACGGACGCCGGTCCCAAGGGGCAAATCAAGATGGATGCCGGCCGGGGAAATTTCCGGGTTTTAACAGACGGTGAATGGGAATCGTTTGATTATGAAACCTTCACGGCGAGTTTGTCGCTTGAGCCAGACAGTGTCGATATGAGTATTCAGCTTTCCGGTACAGGGTTGGGTGAGTTGTCAGTGACGGCAACGGTTGACCCGGACTCTCCGGATAAAACCATAGAAGGTCAGTTTAACCTTCAGAAGCTTGATATCGCCGTGCTTGGGGTTTTTAGCGGATTCGAAACAATCGCCGGTGAGGTGAACGGTCAGGGCAAGTTATCGGGCCCGCTCATGAAACCGGCGGTGACCGGAAATATTGCACTCAGCAACGGGACTCTGATTGATCAACGTCTGCCCATACCTATGGAGGATGTAAGTCTTAATGTTGATCTTAACGGCCATTCTGCAGATATCAGTGGCAGAATCCGAAGTAATGCCCGCAGTGAGACCACACTGGAGGGAATGGTTAACTGGGAAGGCAGTCCGGCTGGCACGCTGGCCATCAGTGGTACGCGGGTGCCTTTTAATCTTGAACCCTATGCCCACCTTGAGCTCATTCCGGATCTGACAATCGCTTTTCAGGACGGTGATTTGAGTGTAAGTGGGCATGTTGCTGTCCCAAAAGGAAGTATCAAAATAAAAGGCCTGCCGCCGCAGGCCGTTTCTGTTTCCGAAGATGAAGTCGTGGTAGGTGTAGACAAGGAAGAGCCAGCTATTCGATCTTTGAACATGGACGTAACGGTAGTGGTGGGTGAAGATCAGGTAACGTTTAAAGCTTTTGGTGTGGAGGGGGACCTGGAGGGTACGCTAAGAATTGGCAACCGAATGGACACTCGTGGCACGTTGCAATTGGTAAACGGAAAGTATGAGGCCTATGGGCAGGAATTGGAGCTCCGCCGCGCACGGCTACTGTTTGTTGGTGACCTGACCCAGCCGTACCTGGATATTGAAGCCATTCGAACGGTAGACACGGTGGTGGCTGGTATACGGTTGACAGGGCCAGTGCAGTCTCCGGTCACCGAGGTGTTTTCGAGCCCGGACATGCAGGAATCGGACGCTTTGTCTTACGTAATCCTTGGGCGGCCTCCGCAGAGCCGTGGTGATGAAGGGCAAATGAGCCGGGCAGCATTATCACTTGGCCTGACGCAAGCGAGCAAAGTAACCGGGCAGCTGGGCAAAGAATTCGGCATACAAAACCTGATACTGGAAGCAGAGGGTTCAGGAGATCAGACATCCGTGGTAGCCAGCGGCTACCTGACGGACGAGCTCAGTGTTCGCTACGGGGTTGGTATCTTTGAGCCCATAACGACGGTGGCTTTACGTTACGATTTGGGCAGATATTTCTACCTTGAAGCGGCCAGTGGCCTGGCCTCTTCACTTGATATCTTCTACACCAGAAGCTTTTGAGTCAGTTCAGCTTGAAGGTGGCGTTCACCGTTGCTTCTATCTGTTGCTCTCCGATACTGGAGACCACGGAGTCCTCGCGTTTTGCGCTGGCCATCATCATCGGCATGGGGCGCATACCGCTGTTAATATTTATATTGATGACTTCGCCACAGGTCTGATCCAACTGGCTGGCCACAAACTTACATTTCTCCCGTGCCTCTGCAATGGCGTTAGCCAAAGCCTTCCGCTGAAGACTCGCCTCATCAGAATGGAAGAACTGGTTCGGGTTGAGCTGGTAATCCAAACCAAGAGCCTGGGCTTGCTCAAGTAACGGATTGAGCAGAGCCAGATCGGCAATCTCAAAGCTCACCGTTTGTGAGGCCACTGCCCGCTTTAGTGGCTCGTCGCCACGCTTTTCTGCCGGAATAACCCGGGTGTACAGGGTTACATTGGCGTCTGTGTAGTTATTTAGCCGGCTTCGGTACTTCTTGATTCCTTCACGCCACTGGTTCATCAAAGCGGTTACTTGCTGAGTGGCTTTCTGGGGCAGCTCATTCTCCGCACTGGCCGTAAATTGCAGGCGGGCACTGTCTGGTTCATAGCTTACGCTCCCTTGTGCGCTGAGGCTGACCTCTCCGGCGAGTGTCAGCCCCGGAAGCAGCAGCATGCAGGACAACACGCCGCTGGCTAAAAGATTCCGTTTGTTCATCACGAGTACTCCAAACTTAGTGTCAGTGCCGGCGGCCGTGAAGTCGGTTTCCGGGCCAGACAGCCACATTATCACACTCATTCCGCTGGGCATTATTACGCGGCTGAAAGAAAATCGGGGAGTGGTCTTTACACTGGATAAAACACTGTATATAGTCAATCTACTGTATAAAACAACAGGCTGTTTCATCAGGCCAGATAACCCGGTAAATGGAGTAGTTTAATGAAACTGACGGCAAGGCAAGCTGAAGTGTTGGGCATAGTCCGGCGGTATCTGGACGAGACAGGCTATCCGCCTACCCGTGCGGAAATTGCTACCGAGTTAGGGTTTAAGTCTGCCAATGCTGCAGAAGAACACCTGCGGGCACTGGCTCGTAAAGGTGCCATCGAAATGGTGCCGGGCGCCAGCCGGGGCATCCGACTGCCAGAATCGCAGCAGGATTTGGGGCTTCCGGTTATTGGTCAGGTTGCAGCGGGCAGCCCGATTCTTGCACAGGAACATATTGAAGATCATGTCACGCTGAAGCCTGAGTTCTTCTCGCCTTCTGCTGATTATCTGTTGCGTGTGCGGGGCATGAGCATGAAAGATATTGGCATCCTGGATGGTGATCTGCTTGCGGTTCACCGCACCCAGGATGTTCATAACGGTCAGATAGTTGTAGCCCGGATTGGTGAAGAAGAAGTGACAGTGAAGCGTTTTCGCAAGAAAGGCTCAAAGGTTTATCTGCTTGCGGAAAATGAAGAGTTCGCGCCGATTGAGGTAGATCTCACAGAGCAGCAACTATTTATTGAAGGTCTGGGTGTGGGTGTAATCCGTCGCTCCGATCTTCACTGATGGTCATTGAATATCAGCAGAAATCAAGAAGCAGGTAAATCATGGAACAACTCAGTTTCAATCAAAATCTGGCATATCAGCAGGGCGCAATGGCTGCCATGGCTTGTCCCTCGCCTATGCAGGCTGTTCCCGGACAGCGCCCTGTTATCCATGCCCGGCGCAGAGACGAGGCGGTTAATACGCCAGACGTTGGTAATGTAACTGAAATTATTCTGCCAGAAGGTCAGGTAGAAAATTTCCAGCTGTTATTACCAATGCTGACACAGCTCAATCAGGAAAAACGTTGGTTGGCCTGGATCGATCCGCCTCAGACACTGGTGGCCAAATGGCAGAAGATGCATGGAATTGTCACTGGTGAACTACTGGTGCTGCGTTCTACCGCTGAACACCCGGCTCAGGACTTGGCCGAGAGGGCATTAAGTGCCGGAACCTGCCATGCCGTTGTTATGTGGACTAAAAAACTTCCACGTGCATCCTTAAGTGC
>DATJDA010000346.1:0-37804 GCA_035497695.1 Marinobacter sp.
ACCAACAGCGCTACCAGATACCAGGGTGTTGCCGGACCAATATCAAGGGCGGCGACAGACAGCAGCCACCACAACGAAGCGCCGGCCAAGGTCGCATACCAGAGCCAGTTGCGGTACACATAGCGCATTAACAACAGCGAACTAAAGGTAATCAAAAAGCTGTAAGCCAGCAGGAAGGTAATGCTGCCATCGTTGCCGCCAACCAGCAGCGGTACCAGGTACGCGCCACTCAGGCCCATAATCGCCAATAACGGGCCATGTACCAACGCCAGTGCCATGGTTGCCAGAGATACCACGGCAAGCAGGGCCAGGCCAGACGCCGGGCCGATCAGTTCATAGTGATGAACACCGGCAAGCAGCGCTGCATACAGGGTGACACTCCCGCCGCCCGCCAGGGCCGCAAATACCTGATCTGTGCTCATGTGGCGGCGACGCAGGAATTCCGCACCGGCGTGCAAGGCACAGCCCGTAGCAATGGCCAGCATAAACTGCAGTACCGGACCAATCAGGCCGGCGCTGATTGTATGACTAACCATAAAAATGCCGGCCAACGCCACGCTCAGACCACCCAGCCAGACCATCCAGTTTTCCTTCAGGGCCTGAGCGATTCGGGAAGGCTCAGCGGCCACCGACCACTCTTCTGCTTCTGTCCCGGCAGGCAGAGCTTCGGAAACCGCTGCATTGCTGGTGCTAAAAGCACTTTCAGGCACGACGATGTTCTGCTCTGGCTGAACATGCTGCGCAACCGTTACATCTGAAGATTCATCGGGTTGCCCGAGCGGGACTGGCGCATGGTCATTGCGAGTTGTGCGTTGTTTAAGATCTGTAAGTTCACGGCGCAGTTCCAGCAAATCCTGACTAAGCACTTCAATACGGGATGATTGATTCCCACGCTGCTGAAAAGCCAAAAATCCAAGCACGGAACCCACAGGAATAAACAGCGCCAATCCGGCACCCGCCAAAATGAGTAATGCTTCCAAGCGCCCTTCCCCTCTTCTGTTAAATCAGATACCCAACACCAGACATTTATGCAGGACGTTAGTCTATCTGCTCCGGGTTCATTACTCATTAGTAAAGAACACTATCCAAGTCTCGCACTTTACGTTAAGGTCAACTATGTTTGGTTCGAACTGATTTTACCCAAATCAGAAAGGCCAGCAACAGAAGCGTAACAGCTATACCGGCAGGGTAGCTTCAGGCGTTCTATACTCTGTGAAAGCAGCAGAGTACAGGCCAGCGTTTCTTAAACTATGTGGGCCCTCACAAGGGGCGCTCGGTTCCTCAAGCCACTATTCCAGGAAGAGGATTATGACAACAACAAAATCCAAAACTGTGCATTCCGCCGTTTTTACCGACGGCTCTGAATTCAGCATTCCGACCTTCAGATTACTGAAGCAGGACGGCTCGCTATACAAGGGTGCCAAAGCACCCGATCTGGACAAAGAAAAAGCCCTGCGAATTTACCTCGCAATGGTCACAACACGCATTCTGGACGAACGGATGCTTGCTGCCCAACGCCAGGGCCGCCTCAGTTTCTACATGCAGTCCACCGGCGAGGAAGCCGCCATTATTGGCAGCACCGCGGCATTGGATGATGCCGACATGATCATGGCCCAGTACCGTGAACAAGGATCTCTGGCCTATCGTGGCTTTACCATAGATGAGTTTATGAATCAGTTGTTCGGTAATGAGCTGGATTACGGCAAAGGCCGTCAGATGCCGGTTCATTACGGTTCAGCCAAACTCAACTACATGACCATCTCTTCACCACTGGCAACCCAGATTCCCCAGGCAACCGGCTACGCCTATGGCCAGAAAATGGCGGGCGACGGGCTCTGTACGGCAGTCTATTTTGGTGAAGGAGCTGCGTCAGAGGGTGATTTTCACGCCGGTCTGAATATGGCGGCGGTACATCGGGTACCGGCCATATTTATTTGCCGTAACAACGGTTACGCCATTTCCACACCCGCTAATGAGCAGTTCGCCGCAGACGGCATCGCCCCCCGCGCCTACGGCTATAAAATGGATGTAATCCGTGTTGATGGCAACGACATTCTCGCGGTTTATCTGGCCACCGAGGCCGCTCGCAAGCTGGCTGTGGAAGAAAACCGACCGGTACTGATCGAGGCCATGACTTACCGTCTGGCGGCGCACTCATCCTCAGACGACCCGTCGGGATATCGCAGCAAAGACGAGGAGTCTGTCTGGCGTGACAAAGACCCTATTCTGCGAATGAATAACTGGCTACAAAAACGGAAATGGTGGAGTGACAGCGAGGAAAAAGAACTTCAGGAGCGGCTGCGCCGTGAGGTTCTGGAAACCATGAAGCGGGCTCAGAAGCGCCCGCCACCTCCTTTGGAATCTCTGGTAACCGACGTATATGACGAAGTGCCTGCCGCGCTGAGCGCGCAGTTTGAAAAACTTAAGGCACACATAAACCGGTATCCGGATGAGTATCCAAAGTCGGCTCGCCACGCCGGAAAGGGGGTTTAACATGGCTAAAATGAACATGCTGCAAGCCATCAACAATGCCCTTGATATCGCAATGGCAGCCAACGACCGTGTGCTCTGTTTTGGGGAAGATGTTGGCGTATTTGGTGGTGTATTTCGGGCAACCAGTAACCTGCAACAAAAATACGGTAAAGACCGGTGCTTCAACACGCCCTTGGTGGAACAGGGCATTATTGGCTTTGCCAATGGCCTGGCGGCTCAAGGCTCATTTCCAGTCGCTGAGATCCAGTTTGCAGACTACATTTTTCCGGCATTTGATCAGATTGTTAACGAGGCTGCCAAATTCCGTTACCGGTCGGGCAACCTGTTTAATGTGGGTGGTCTCACCATCCGGTCACCGTACGGTGGTGGCATAGCCGGTGGCCTATACCACTCCCAGTCTCCCGAGGCCTACTTTGCGCACACTCCGGGCCTGAAAGTTGTTATACCGCGCAACCCGCATCAGGCAAAAGGCTTGTTGTTAAGCGCCATCAACGATCCCAACCCGACGCTGTTCTTTGAGCCCAAGCGCCTTTACCGGGCCTCTGTTGGTGAGGTGCCGGAAGGTGAATACCGATTGCCACTGAGCGAAGCGGAAGTTCTCAAGGAAGGTACGGACATTACCGTGCTGGGCTGGGGCGCTCAGATGGAGGTGATTGATCAGGCGGTTGATATGGCAGAGAAAGAAGGCATCTCTTGCGAAGTCATTGACCTGCGCACGATTCTGCCCTGGGATATCGAAACCGTTGCCAGGTCCGTTCTCAAAACCGGGCGGTTGGTGGTTACTCACGAAGCACCACTAACCGGTGGTTTCGCGGGCGAGATTGCCGCAACTATCCAGGAACGCTGCTTCCTTTATCTGGAATCTCCGATTGCGCGGGTTACGGGAATGGACACACCTTTCCCGCTGGTGCTGGAAAAAGAGCACCTTCCCAATCACCTGAAGGTCTTCGAGGCCATTCGGGACAGCGTCGAATTCTAGTTGATATCAGGATAGGAGAGCGAGCATGAGTGATTTTATACTGCCTGATATCGGCGAAGGTATCGTGGAGTGCGAACTGGTCAAATGGCTGGTTAATGAAGGCGATGTTATTGAAGAAGATCAGCCGGTTGCTGAAGTGATGACCGACAAGGCACTGGTGGAAATACCCGCACCTTATAAAGGCCGGATCACCCATCTTTATTACAAGGAAGGTGACATTGCCAAAGTCCATAAACCACTGTTTGAACTCGTGGATGAAAGCGTTGAAAGCGCTGCCAGCGAAAATCAGGCAGTTGTGACGGACGCGCAGCCAGAAGAAACCCTGCCGGTCGCCGAACATTCAGTTGCCGGTAATAATGAATCAGAAGATTTTGTCCTTCCCGATATCGGAGAAGGTATTGTTGAGTGTGAAGTAGTGGAGTGGCGCGTTGCCGAGGGTGACGAGGTTGAAGAAGACCAGCCAGTCGTCGATGTAATGACCGACAAAGCCATGGTCGAGATTACTGCACCCAAAGCTGGCCGTATAACCAAACTCTATTATCAGAAGGAAACACTGGCCAAGGTACACTCGCCACTGTTCGCCTTTATCCCCCGTGACCGTGAAGATGGGCCGGAAACCGTAGCCGCGCCCAAGCCAGCGCAAGCTAAACAGCCACAGCCCGCTGGGCCTGCATCTGCATCCGTTTCGGCACCATCAGAACGGCAACGCATTCCTGCCAGTCCCGCCGTGCGCAGGCTGGTTCGGGAGCACCAGTTGGCATTGGCAGATATTCACGGCTCAGGCAAAGACGGCCGGGTGCTTAAAGCCGATGTGTTGGCGTATCTGGAAAAACCAGCCGCCATCAGCCAGCCTCAAAGTTCGCCAGTCACTGCCGGCAAACCGGTGAGAAGTCAGGAAATCCGTGTCGAGCCAATCAGAGGCATGCAGGCCGTTATGGCTAAACGCATGGTGGCCTCGGCATCCACCATTCCCCACTTTATCTTCAGTGAAGAAATTGATGTCACCGATTTGCTGAACCTTCGGCAGCAACTCAAACCGGTAGCAGAAGCCCGGGGCACCCGGCTAACACTTATGCCTTTCATTATGAAAGCAATGGCCCTGGCGGTTCAGGAGTTTCCAATTCTCAACAGCCGGCTCAATGACGATGTTACCGAGATTCACTACCTGCCCCAGTGCAACATTGGTATGGCGGTAGACAGCAAGGCTGGCTTGCTGGTGCCCAACGTAAAAGGTGTTGAGCAACTCACCTTGCTGGAAATTGCAGACGAGGTGGCCCGGCTGACGGACTCTGCCCGTGAAGGCCGGGTGAATCAGGAAGACCTTAAAGGCGGCACCATTACCATCTCCAACATAGGCGCTTTGGGGGGCACTTATGCAGCGCCTATTATCAATGCACCGGAAGTGGCGATTGTGGCGCTGGGCCGCACTCAGAAACTGCCGCGCTTTGACAGCAACGGCGACGTGGTAGCGCGCTCCATCATGACGATAAGCTGGGCCGGAGATCACCGGATTATTGATGGTGGCACCATTACCCGGTTCAATAACCTTTGGAAAAGTTATCTGGAGGCACCACAAACCATGCTGCTTCATCTAGGCTGACTGAATGGCGAACCCGATATCGCAATCAACCCAGTATTCCCGGGAGTCAAAATTACAGCAGTTCTACATCCCTGAAGAGCAGTCTGTTTATCTGCTCAGTCATGATGATGCGAGAAAGCTGAAAGACTGGGTTGCACTGTGCACTGCCCAGCTCAAACAACTGGGCTATCGCGATATTGAAATGATTGGCAAAGGGGCTTATGGCTTCGTGTTTGCCGGCCGCTGGCCACTGGAAGGCGCGAGTGATCTTGAGCATGTTTTCAAGTTCACTCGCATTACCTTGCCACGGCATCTTCAGGACAGGCTGGAAGACGAAGCCTATATTCTGGAACAGGTGGAGCACCCAAGAGTGCCCCGCCTGGTAGCTTATCAACGTGCCCACAGCCAGCCGATTCTGGTCATGGAGCGGGCACCGGGCCTGAATCTGGAAGAGGTATCCCTGCGCGAAGGCCGGCTAAGCCCTCGACTGATCATTCGCATTGCCTCACAACTGGCAGACTTGTTGCGCAGCCTGCGCAGTGAATCCGATCCGGACAAACGCCCTATTGTTCATGGCGATATAAAACCGTCCAATCTGGTGTTTGATGCCGACACCGAAACCATTGCCCTGATCGACTGGGGTTCTTCGGTATTCGCCCAACTGGATGCCAACCAGCAGTTTCTGCACACCAATGTAATGGAGCTGATGTCTGACAACCTTCAGCAAACCAACGCCCGCCTGGGCGATGTTTACTTTATTGGTGAGGAACAACTGTATGGCGGGCTGTCGTCTCCACGCTTTGACGAGCAGGGAGCAGCCGCAACGCTTTATGCCCTTGCCTCGGGGCAGTCCTGCCGTTTTGGCCACAAAGCAATCCCGGCATCGTCACTGGGCTTGCCGATGGAATTTGCCCGGGTGCTGGACAGCATGCTATCGGAAGATATTGAAGAGCGCAGGCGGGCCGGTGATTACTTTCTGAAAGAAATGCCACGAATGGCCCGCACGGTGATGATTGATTTGCCGGAACCACCACTGGTACCTCTGGTACCAATCTGGACGCGCCAGACAGGCCGGGAAATCGACACTGTGGTTTACAGCTCACGAAAAGCCTTCCTTCGGCAAGAAGGCGCACCGGAAACTCTTAACGATGTGAACGATGTGCAGCTTGACCGCTACTATAAAAATTTTATGCAGGGCATGGGAGAAACCGAAAAGGCGTTTCTTGCGGCGGTCAGCCGCCTCGGCCGGTACCCGGTGGAAGGCGGGCTTGCGGTGCGCTGGGAAACTGACGGCATTTACGTTGACACCTCCCTGAACCTGCACGATCCCAATCTGAAAACGGCATTCACCACGGCGGTAAACAATATGGTGAATCTGGCGCAGGCGATCTACCGTCAGGGTATTTTCAAAAGCTGTCTGTTTAACGCCCGGGATACCCTGCACATAGAACGCACACGATCTGACCTGCCGTTCATTGCCCCTCCGGGCATGCGGCTGCCTTACCAGGTGAGTGCAGCGCCGGAAGTTGAAGACCGGTCCAGGGTTCACTCCTACTTTGAGGATGGCCCGGACCCGGAAGAGTTTTTAATATTGCCTGATCCCATTATAAAATCCCTTGAAGCACTCAATACCATTCGCCACACCGGTATGATTATCTTCGAGGCACTGCCCTTTCATCTCAAGATTCATAGCCAGTACCGCCTGCTGGATCCGGATAAAGAAGATGAATTTCGCCTCAGACTGGATGACATACTGGCGGCGGTGAACCAGATTACCGGGCTGGGTGTTTCCGGTTTTATGAAAATGCCCTACAAAGACACCCGTATCTTCTCTCATATTGAGCGGCTGCCAGAACGGTACTACCCCCGTAATCCTCGAGTAGACGAGGCATAAACTGGCAGGCAGTGCCCCACAACACGCTCTGACAACGAAAGTTAATGGAAAAACACAGTATGGCAAACCCGGTTAACCACCTGCCTGATCGCAAGCGGGCATGGCTGATTCCACTGTTATGCCTGCTAGCCGGCGGAGCGCTGCTGGGCATTTCGACCAATCTTGCAAAGCTTGCGGGAGAAGTGAACCTGCCGCCATTGGCATTCTTAAGCTGGTCCATCACCGGCGCAGCACTTATTCTGATGTGCCTTGCCGCTTTGCGCAGGGATCTGCCACCAGTCTCGAGACACACTCTTGAATATTATGTGGTGGCTGCACTGGTGGGCGTGGCCGTGCCTAACCTGATCTTCTTCTCTGCAATTCCACATATAGGCGCAGGCTTTGTCGCGCTGATTATCACACTACCACCATTATTAACCTATCTGGGTGCCCTGATTCTGGGCATGGAGAACTTCCGGATTGCCCGGGCCGCAGGTGTGGCAGCTGCACTGGCGGGAGCGGGTGTTTTGGCGGCTCACAAATTCGCCGCTCCGGATGCTGACGCTTTCTGGATTCTGCTCGCTCTCTGCGGCCCGGCTTTACTGGCTATCGGTAACATCTATCGCACACTGCGATGGCCGGAAGGGGTATCCGCAGACACTCTGGTACCCGGCATGCTAACCGCTGCCGCACTCATGCTGCCCGTTGCGGCACTGCTACCCGGCTTTTCGCTCTCTGTGCCGCCAGATCACGCTCTGCCACTTCTGCTTATTATCCTGCAGGCTGTTATTTTTGCCGGGCAGTTTCTCCTGTTATTCATTCTGCAGAAGACAGGCGGCCCGGTTCTTCTTAGCCTTTTAGGGTCCGTTGGCGCTGTTGTTGGCGTACCCGTTGCCATATTCTTACAGGGCGAGGCGCCCCCTGAAGGCCTGTTCCTGGGGTCGGTACTGATCGCAGCGGGTGTTTTGCTGGTTACATTTGGGAAAGCCCGAACTAAAAAGCCCACGCCAAAAACGAGATAATAGTGACTACTTTATTAACTCCGGAAAACCTTCACTTTGGTGCCCGGCAACTCGCGTCAACCGATCCGCATCTTGCAGCCGTGCATGAACGGCTTGGCACGCCCCCAATGTGGGCAAGAGAGCCAGGGTTTGCAACGCTGGTGCATATTATTCTGGAGCAGCAGGTTTCGCTAAAAGCAGCTCGCACAATGTATTTGCGATTATGTGACTATCTGGGGGAAGTGACGCCTCAGGCGGTAAGAAAAGCCGGCGAACCCGGATTAAGATCGATAGGACTAACCCGGCAGAAAGCCCGCTACTGCAGCGCCCTTGCAGACAGAGTATGTTCCGGCCAGCTCAATCTTGGCCAACTGGTAACGCTTGACGATAACGAAGGGCGAAAAACCTTGCTGGCAGTTCCCGGGCTTGGGCCATGGAGTGTCGACATTTACTATCTGATGGCCCTGCGCCGGCAGGATATCTGGCCCCAGGGCGATCTTGCCCTGGCCATCGCGCTGCAGGAAGTAAAAGGCCTGGATGCACCGGCAACGCGGGAAGAACAAATCCGGTTCGCAAATAGCTGGTCGCCCTGGCGCTCCGTTGCCGCTCGCATGCTGTGGATGCATTATCTGGTGGCCCGTGGCGATGATCCCCGGCAAGCATGAAATGATCCAGGCTCCGGCCTTCCATGGCCGAGAACCCGAAAGATTTACCTGCTCATACCGATCAGCGGCAAATCGTCGTCATCGCCACCAAGCCGGCGCACTTCCCGTAGCAACTCATTACCGTCTGCCAGCCCGAGCTGAAGCACATTCCGGAAGCTCTGGGTTATGCGGGCGGAGTAGTTAAGGTCATGCATTAAAGAACTGGCCTGAAGGTTATCCAGTTGCCTGTTGCGCACATCAATAAAAATACGATGACGAAAATCAGCATCAAACTCGATGGACTGCCCGTCAACCCAATCAAGACGGTTACGCCATGCATCATCCGGCAATTCCAGACGACTGACCTCGCGCACCTGCCTTAACACCCATAAAACATGGCGACGCAATTCCAGATAGTGCTTGTGTGCCAATGAGCGCTCATCCCGCAAATAGCGGCCAAGGTTTTTCTGCAAAGCCTTTGCGTCTTTTACTGCATCCACCAGTTGCAATGCGACCATCTGACAAGTCATCCAGAATTGCTGATGCTCTTCTTCTTTGGTGAAATCCAGCCTGCTCATAAAGCCCAGCAAGTCCGAATACACCACCTTGATATGGCGCTGATACAGCTCTTCCGTATCCGGCCCTTCTGCGTCATCAGGCCGCGCATTCAGCCGCGCCTCATCTACCTGAGCATTAATCAGCTGCTCGATAGGCTGGTACAGTGCGTGACAAATAACCTCCAGAGATAGCCGGCCCAGATGCTGCAGCTCCTGAACAACCGCCCGGGAAGCCGTATCAACCGAGGCCAGAGCAGCCTCATTCAGATACCGGGCATGGGTTACCGGAGCCTCGCGTTGTTCCGCGGCCGTACGCACACCGGCCTGCACATCTTTAATCAGCACCTGTGGCTCTTTCCGGTCCGGTAAAAATCGACGCAAGCCACGTTCCAGTTGTGCCTGCCACGGCCAGAAAATCAGCACTCCAATTGCATTAAACAAGGTCTGGAACATGGCTAACTGCAACAAGGTGTTACCGCCTGCACCAAAGATTGCCATCAAAAACTGAGACAACCAGGCAAGAGGAGACAACAGCAGAAAAGTTATGATCCCTGTCAGAATATTGAACAGTGCATGCACAAGGGCTAATCGTTGCCCACTTCGGTTGCCCCCCATCCAGCCCACCATGGCGGCGGTAACACTGCTACCTATGTTGCCACCGATGGCAAGGGCAATACCTTGCCAGAGTTCTATCTGGCCACTGGCAAGGGCCGCCAGAATTAACATCAGCGTGGCATGGCTGGATTGCAGAATCGCCGTCAGCATCAAACCAACAGCCACAAAGCTCAGTTGCACCCATAGGGTATTATCAACCTGCCCGGCAATATCAATAGCGCCGGCAAATTCAGTAAAACCATTTTTGATCTGGTCAACGCCCAGAAAAATAAAGGCAATTCCCAGGACAATCCGACCAACCGCCTTACCTTTGGGAGAGCTGAAACCAGCAAGCACACCGAATACCAGCAGTGGCAATGCCAGTGGGCTCAGGCTGAAGTTCTGCCCTGCTGCTGCCAGCAACCAGATACCACCGCTGGTGCCCAGGTTAATCCCCAGAATAATGGCGATGCCCCCTGCCAGCTGTATTAAACCGGTACTGATAAATGCAATGGTCAACAATGACATCAGGGTGGTCGATTGCAGAATCATCGTGCCCCCCATACCGAACAGCAAACCCTTGAGGGGCGTGGCTGTGCTGCGCTCCATCAACTGTTCCAGCCGGCTACCGGCCAATTCTTTCAAACCTTCTTCAAGGCACTGCATACCAAATAAAAACAGCGCCAGACCAGCACACAACTGCAGCCAGCCCGGGCTGTACCAAAAGCTTGCAGACAAAACAGCCAACGCCAGTACCGGTAATACAAACGATTTGACTCTTGCCATGTTGTTACTTAATCCTCGCAAGCCTATCCACGGGCCTTGGCAAGTCGGAATAACAATTCCGGCGAAAGCCGTTTGACCCACAACGCTGCCATTTCCTTACCCTTGCCCACGGGAATTTCCCGCTTCCTGGCCTTGAGTCCTTTAAAAACCACTTTTGCGCATTCATCCACATCCATACCTGTGGCAATGTCTGAATCCGTCTGACCATAGGTTTTGCCATCCCCGGAAAGTGCGCTACGGGCAATGTCGGTGCGGATAAATCCGGGCACTATGGTGGAAACCGAAATACCCTGATCTTCAACCTCGGTTCGCAAGGCATCAAAAAAGCCCATCACCGCATGTTTGGCGGCACAGTACCCGGTGCGCTTCGGTGCCCCTACCTTTCCGGCAACACTGGCCGTTACCGCTATATGACCTTTTTTACGCTCAAGCATATGGGGCAAAACGGCTTTGGTAAGCGCAATCTGGCCCATTACGTTTACCTCCAACAACCTGCGGTAAACTTCCAGATCCGTATCCACACACAATGAGCGCTGTGAAATTCCCGCATTGTTGATCAGCAGATCAATCGTTCCAAAGCTATTGACTACGGTATCCACTGCCTTGGGTAAGGCATCCCAGTCGATCACATCCAGAGGCAATACCAGCACCTGGGCAGCCCCGGCCTTCCGGCACCGTTCGGCTACGCGTTCAAGCTCACTTTCCCGGCGTGCAGAAAGAACCACGCGGGCACCGTCCTTTGCAAACTGGGCGGCAAGTGCTTCGCCAATGCCAGATGATGCGCCGGTTATCCAGACTGTTTGAGCGGACATTTAAATCCTCCATAAGGCTCGTGTGCGTACGGTAATTAACGGGAACAACAACGGGAAATACTGTCGGTGCCATCATAGCAACTTTGAACAAAAAGGAATCGTTTACCAGTGCCCCGATCAACGCTTCTCTCTGGCCCGGCAACCCACTCTGGAGTAAGATTTGTCATCCGAGTTCATACACATTCCTGACCACCTGGAACCCAAAGATGCCCCAGAATGCCCAGTGGATTGCAGAAGCCATTGCCCGGATTGATGCGGACTATAATCGCTCGGCAGACACACACCTGATCAAGCTCGATCTTCCCGGGCTGAAAACCGTCGATGTCTATCTGAAAGATGAATCTACCCACCCGACAGGCAGTCTGAAGCACCGGCTGGCCCGCTCACTGTTTCTGTTTGGCCTTTGTAATGGCTGGATCACCGAAGGAACGCCTATTATTGAAGCTTCGAGCGGATCTACCGCGGTCTCTGAAGCCTACTTTGCCAAGCTTCTTGGGTTACGGTTTATTGCCGTTATGCCTAAAACTACGTCGGCGCAAAAAATCACACAAATTGAGTTTTATGGTGGCGAATGCTATCTGGTAAACGACGGTAGTGAGATTTACACGAAGTCCCAACAACTGGCACAGGAACTTGGGGGCCATTACATGGACCAGTTTACCTATGCAGAACGGGCAACAGACTGGCGTGGCAACAACAACATTGCCGAGAGTATTTTTGAGCAGCTGAGCTACGAGCCGCATCCGGTTCCACGCTGGATTGTAGCCAGTGCGGGCACGGGCGGAACCTCAGCCACTATCGGCCGGTACATACGTTATGGAAGTTATCTTGCCCAAGGCTGCCAGCTGTGTGTACCAGACCCTGAAAACTCGGTGTTCTTTGAAGCTTTCGCCACCGGCCGCACGGACATCACTGGCACTTGCGGCTCACGCATTGAAGGAATTGGCCGGCCAAGGGTAGAGCCATCATTTACGCCAATGGTGATTGACCGCATGATGCGCATCCCGGATGCCGCCAGTTTTGCTGCACTGCGCTATCTGAAGCGTCACATGGGCCGGCGCTGCGGCGGCTCTACCGGTACGAACCTGATAGCCACCCTTAGCCTGGCCAGCGACATGCAAAAAGCAGGGGAAAAGGGCTCTGTTGTCACCTTGATATGCGACGGTGGCGAACGCTACACAGATACCTATTTTAACCCGGACTGGGTAAATGCTCAGGGGCTGGATCTGAGCAAGTGGGAGCAGGCACTGGATAACTTTGACAAGACCGGTGTATTTGAACCGGAACTGATGAGTAAATCGAGAGTGATCGACTGACGGGTGCCTTGCGATCTTTAGAGCCGACGCACTCCATGTACCAACCGGGCCAGTTGCTCGGCCGCGCGCTCCAGATTGTGCTCCCCCATTCGCAGGGCATCAGCCAGTGTTGCGGGTTCAGATATAATGGAGAATGCTGCAGTTAGCCCAAGGCCATGAAGTGCGGACAAATCATTGCCAAGTTTACCGGCCAAACCAATTACAGGTTTACCCTGCTTGCGAGCCAGCGCGGCCACTCCCGCGGGAGTTTTGCCCGATGCACTCTGATGATCAATGGCACCTTCGCCGGTAATAACAAGATCTGCTGCACGAATCTTATCTTCCAGATTCACGGTTTCCATAACCAGTTCAACCCCGGATTTCAGGCTGGCACCCAGAATACCGACCATCATCCCGCCGATACCGCCAGCTGCACCACTGCCCGGAAAAGAATGGATGTCATGACCGGCTTTATCTGCAAGATCAGAAAATCTGCGTAAATTCTCGTCAAGAAGAATTATCTGTTCAGATGTTGCGCCTTTCTGCGGGCCGAATACTGCGGCTGCGCCTTCATTACCCAATAACGCATTACTCACATCACACGCAACCACAAGCTGAATTCCCGCTAATGCATGAATGGCTGGCGCAACATTCATTCTGACCAACGACGAGAGACCAGCACCACCCGGCGATATAGCACACCCTGCAGAATCAAGCATCTGAGCACCCAATGCCTGAAGAATGCCAACACCGCCATCTGTGGTGGCACTGCCCCCCAGACACACAATCAGAGTTTCTGGCTGACTGGCTATTGCAGCCTTTATAAGCTCGCCCGTACCAAAACTTGTGGCTCGAAGGGCGTCCCGGTTACCGACAGGCGTCTGATTCATCCCACTGGCTTCGGCGACTTCAACAATGGCAACACGACCATCATCCACCAAACCATAGCTTGCCATTACCGGCATGCCAAAAGGGCCTGAAACCTCAACGGTACAAAGGGTGCCCTGTTGCGACTCTACCAACACAAGAGTGGTTCCCTCCCCACCATCCGCTATTGGAACAACTTCAACGTCGTCTTCTGGCGCAGCTTTCAACCAGCCACGACGAATGGCGTGAGCAACGGCCCTTGCCCCTAAACATTCCTTAAAAGAATCAGGCGCCACAATTATTCGCATGTCAGAAAAACTCCAATACCAGGAACCAAATTATTGCCGCGAAAGGATGCAAATGATAATCTGTTACACCCGATCTAGTTCTAAACTCTCACTGAACTTCCGGGACGGTTCAGGTCTGGCAACACCTCGCTGCACGCATTCCCCGGGGCTATCACTATTACCACCCTGATCTACTCGGATAACGTCAATCTTCGGAGTATCAGATGGCTCACAGTTCTTTTGGACGTCGACAATTTTTACTTGGTAGTGCAACACTTGCTGGTGCCGCGGTCCTCGGAGCAAGCGCTCCTGCCCGCTTACTGGCAGCTCAGCAACAAACGCTGACTCTCTATAACGGACAGCATAAGAAAACTACAGCGGCTGTTGTGCGGGCGTTTACCAACGCCACTGGAATCAATGTCGATATTCGCAATGGCCACAGCTCACAGTTGGCTAATCAGATTATTGAAGAAGGTGAGCGCTCACCAGCCGATGTATTTTATTCCGAAGAAAGCCCACCCGTCGTTGCCTTGGCTAACCGCGGTTTACTTGCCCGGTTGCAGCCCCAAACCCTTGAACAGATCCCACCCAGATACAGGGCCAAAGATGATACCTGGACGGGCATCAGCGCACGCAGCCGGGTTGTTGCTTACAACACGAAGATGATCAGCCCCGATGAACTGCCTGCTTCCGTTCTCGATTTTGCTACCGAAGCGTGGAAAGGCAAAGTGGCTTATGTGCCAACCAGTGGCGCCTTTCAAGAACAGATTATAGCCATCAACCTGTTAAAGGGACGTGCCGCCACACTCAAATGGCTTAGTGGACTGAAGGCCTATGGCCAGCAGTACAACGGCAATATGTCGGCGCTGCGGGCCGTTGAGTCCGGAGAGATAGCAACAGCACTGATCAACGACTATTACTGGTACTCGCTGGCGTCGGAATTTGGCTCTGAAAATCTCAGTTCGGCAATCTTCCATCAGGGCAACCAGGACCCGGGCGCACTGATTACTCTCTCAGCAGCCGGCGTGCTCAAATCCGCCAAAAACATGGCAGCCGCGCAAAAGCTCCTGAGCTTTATGGTGAGTGCCGCTGGCCAACAGGCCGTTGTGGACTCAGTAGCAGAATACCCCCTTCGTGCAGGGGTGGAGTCGCCTTACCCACTCAAGCCTTTTGATGAGCTGGACGCTCCGGACATAACCGCCGCAGATCTGGGCGATGGGGCAGATGCTCTCACCCTTGAGCGAGAGGCTGGCCTGGCTTGAGTTTGTTAACACTAACCGGGACGAGGCCGCTGAACAGAGCTTTGCCACCATGGTGGCTGATCGCTACCGCACTCGTTCCGATCGCTTTAATTGCACTGCCGCTCGTTTACGTTGTTACGCGCGCGGCGGAGGCCGGATGGGATGGCATTCGTGATGAGATATTCCGTGCCTACACCTATTCGCTGCTTACCAACACACTGGTACTTGCCATCAGTGTCACCCTGGCTGCCAGCATTATTGGTGTTGCTGTGGCCTGGTGCGTAGAACGCACGGATTTGCCGGGGCGGCAAATATGGCGTGTTGTCGCCAGCCTGCCCCTTGCGGTACCGGCGTTCGTGTCCAGTTTTGCCTGGTCGTCTATGGGCAGCCAGTTTCAGAATATGGCGGGGGCCATTCTGGTGCTTACACTGGCATCCTACCCGCTTGTCTACCTTCCCGTAGCCGCGGCATTGCGCGGGATGGATACAGGTTTTGAAGACGTTTCACGTTCCCTTGGACGCGGACCCTGGCATACATTTTTCTTTACCATTCTGCCTCAGGCAAGGCCGGCTCTTGGCGGCGGGGCACTGTTGGTGTTATCACACATGCTTGCTGAATTCGGTGCTTTATCCCTCTTGCGGGTGCAGACATTCACAACGGCTATCTTTGCCTCTTATGAGCTGCGCTTCGACAATGTATCTGCGGCTTTGCAGGCCGGAATACTACTGATACTTGCATTGTTTGCCGCCTATACCGAAATGCGAATGCGGGCCGGAACCCGACACTCCAGAGTTGGCCGCGGAGCTGCCCGCCAGCCGTCTCTGGCAACACTGGGGCGCGCTACACCTGCGGTGATGTTTGGGCAGATTGTATTATCTTTGCTGGCGCTTGGCGTTCCACTGACCGCGCTTGCCTACTGGTTATTCATAGGCAATTCCGCTGGCCATGGCCTTTCTGAAGTATGGCCGGCAATATGGGGTTCCAGCACCCTGTCAATCGCTGGCGCCTTAGTAACAACGCTACTGGCTTTACCTCTGGTGCTACTGGCAACGCGATTTAATGGCCGGTTAGCCCGGTTTGCCGATCGGCTACCCTATATTATTCACGGGTTGCCGGGGCTGGTTATTGCCCTGGCCCTGGTATTCTTTTCCATTCATTACGTGCCAGCCGTTTACCAGACAGTGCTGCTGCTTATTGTTGCTTATGCCGTGTTGGCATTACCCCTGGCACAGACCGCCTTACGTGCCTCGATTGCTCTTGTACCACCACGCCTGGAAGAAATATCCCGCAGCCTCGGGCGCGGCCCGTTCAAGGCCTTTTTGTCAGTAACTTTACCCAACATTGCACCTGGTATTGGTGCTGCGCTGGCGCTGCTTGCACTGGAGTTGATGCGTGAACTTACCGCAACCCTGATGCTGGCACCAACCGACGTGGTAACACTCGCAACCGAGGTCTGGTCCCATACCAACGACGCTGAGTATGCAGCAGCCGCGCCCTTTGCTGCACTTCTGATACTGGTGTCTGCCGTACCTGTATACGTGTTTACCCGCCGCACTCTGGAGGCATACGAAATCACATGACCAGTCTTAATATCCGTCACCTTACCAAAAGCTTTAATGGTCAGCCTGTTCTGCAGGGAATCAATCTTGATATACCCGCCGGTTCAATTGTTGCCCTGCTCGGGCCTTCGGGGTGTGGAAAAACCACACTGCTGAGGCTGATTGGTGGCTTTGACCGGCTGGATGCCGGCGAAATCAGCTTCGATTCACGGGTGGTTGCTTCGCCGCAATCCCACGTACCGCCCGAGCGGCGGCGCATCGGTTATGTGCCTCAGGAAGGCACCCTGTTCCCACATCTTTCGGTGACCGACAATGTTGCTTACGGTTTATCACGCAGTGGCCGCCAGGGTCAGCGTGTGGCCGAAATACTGGCTCTGGCGGGCTTGTCAGCTCTTGGCAATCGCTTTCCTCACGAACTCTCGGGCGGGCAGCAACAGCGGGCAGCACTGGCAAGGGCTCTGGCACCAGAGCCGGAAGTGATTCTGTTGGACGAACCTTTCAATGCGCTGGATCTGGGCTTGCGCCGACAAATCTGTGACGACGTGGCCGCCATGCTTCGCCGTGAAGGTGCAACCGCTATACTCGTCACCCATGACCCCGTTGAAGCTTTCGCTGTGGCTGACCTGGTAGCGGTTATGCACGAAGGGCGAATTATTCAGGTAGATACCCCGGACAATATCTATTGGCAGCCCGCAAGTGAACACGTAGCCCGCCTGACCGGCCGGCCTATTTTTATCGACGGCGTCTTCCAGCACGGCTCGGTGCTGACATCACTCGGCGTGCTGCCTGTTCACCCGAACTATACGCGTGCCGCAGGCAAAGCATCGATCATGCTCCGCCCTGAGCAGATCACCTGCGGCAGCAACAGAAACGGCGCTCAGGCACAGGTTATTGAGCGTTCATTTCGTGGCAATCATGTCTTGCTGACAGTTTGTCTGCAGGAACAAACCCTGCTTCTGCGGAGCTCGTCGCTGTCTTCACCAGTACCTGGCGATCAAGTGCACCTGCACGTTGAAGGCGCTTGTGCGGCATTTGCTGCCTGAAAAATACTGAACCCGCGTTCATCTTGAATGTCATCTATTGGCTTACAGGCATGTAAGCCATATCGCACACACAATGGGGTACTTCTCCGGTTCAGTCAGATTTTACGGCCGCTACAATGGTTGGTGTCAGGGATGGCAAGTCAGCAAGGATTGTTGACTCAGGGATGAGAATTCCAAGGATTTGGAGTAACCAAAGGGATCAGGTTTTGCAGGGACGATAGCAGGGATGAAGCGCTCAGGACGAGTGCAGCCTGAAGGATCAGGCAGGGGTCAGTCACGGAATATGGGATCACAGGGAAGGTGGTCTCTTCCGTGCATCAGATACAACTGCTAAAAACACCTACAGCTTCATTCAGGCACATGCCTCAGAAATAGCAGATTCCGGCTGCACGTCAGCATTTTCTCATATCGGCAACTCGCTGATTTGTATTTCCTGGCACATAACCCTAACAACGTTATTCAGCCTCAGGAACTTACACTTATGAAACGCACACCTTTTGTTGCCACAATAATCCTGTTATTCAGTCTGGTTACAGGTTTTGCTCACGCCGAGCAAACCGTCATCAACATTAATACCGCAGACGTAGCAACACTTACAGAACTAATCGGCATAGGCCAAAGCAAAGCAGAAGCCATTGTGGCCTATCGCGAAGCCAATGGCCCATTCGAAACGCCTCAGGATTTGTCTAATGTGAAAGGTATTGGTGAGCGCACGGTTGAGAAAAATGCCGAGCGTCTGGCGGTAAAATAAAGCCAAGGGTGGTGGAGCCCTGCCACTGCCCGGATTTTCCGCCCCAGGCAGCAGGTTACTTAATAATCCGGGCTGCCTGCATACTCCTGCGGCATTTTAACCCTGTTGATTAACTGCTCTTACGCCGCTTTTGCAACATATCTGGCTGCAATATCTCTATCCAGTAACCATCCGGATCTTTAATAAACGCCAGGCCCTTCATTTTGCCGTCATCCGGCTTTTTGACAAAGTCCACACCGAGTTTTTCAAAGCGTTCGCAGGCCGTGTAAACATCGGGCACAGCAATACCAATATGGCCAAAGCCCTGTGGTTTGTCATTGCCATTATGGTAGGCGAAATCAGCGTCGTCTTCGGTGCCCCAGTTATGGGTGAGCTCCAGCATTGCTTCTCGCCCGAAGGTATAGGTTGTGCGGTGGTCATCGTCTAAAGGTACCTGACTGGCTTGCCTGTCATCCAGATAGCCCAGAAAATAAAGCGAAAACTTCATTTCCGGAAAATCGAGCTTGCGTACAAGGCGCATACCCATCACCCGGGTATAAAAGTCCATAGAACGCGCAGGGTCTTTGATGCGCATCATGGTCTGATTGAATACGTAGCCTTCGGTTTCAGGAACAGATTCGTTATACAGGCCGCCCGCCTGCTCGAAATGCTTGGGCATAACTTATTCCTTATTTTCTTTACACATAGAATATAAGCCCTATACCTGTGTGCACACCAAGCAAAATTCAAGGGCAGCCGGACAGGCTGTGATAAACTCCTACGCTCAAATTCAACGTTGGCCCGGCTTGGGCAAATCCATCCGGCCGATTAGGTTATGCTCAGAGAGATCTAATGGAATTTCAAGCGCCTAACACCCTGGCAGAACAAATTGCCAACTATCTGGCAGAGCGAATTATGACCGGGCAAATCCGGCCAGGACAGCGTATTCATGAATTTACAATCGCAACAGAGTTAAAAGTAAGCAGGGCTTCGGTCAAAGAGGCTCTGTATACGCTTGAGCGCTGGCATCTGGTAGAGATCACGCCACGCAAAGGTGCGGCAGCAACACGCCTGGATGCCGAGCATGCTTCTGAACTTTACGATGTGTATATGCATTTACTGATGATGCTGGCCACCCGTCTGTGCGAACGCTGGCAGGAGGAAGACAAGCCCCGGATGCTTGATGCTGTCCATCGGGTGGTGGAGCAAATGAAAAAGTCATCTGCCAACATTTCCGCTATTGTTGAAGCCAGCTTTGATGTTATGGAGGCCTGCTGTGAGCTGGTTGGTAACCCTTATCTTACTGAAGCTCTGTCCAACTTCAAACCGGCGGTCAGTCGGGCTTACTATTTAAGTGCCGATCAATACCGCCAGGGGCTCGAGCAAACCACCCAATTCTTTTCCGACTTGCCAGAAGCTGTATTAGCGCGGGATGCCAACAAAGCCCGGACTCTGATGCGTGATTTTGCTGAACATCAAAAATTACTGATTCGACAGGCACTGGCCTGAACACAGATTGCTCATTAGCAACACACCGCCTCCGATTGTGATCCATCTCACAGACATGTCGCTATTTCGCGCTTATCGTTACAGTGTGTAACAAAAGGTTATTCTCGCTGCATTGGTTGTGCTGTCCCCCTGCGGCCCGGGAAATACGCGGAACGTTTTATATACAATAATAACCATGTAAAAAATGGATTTTGGGGCGATCATGACTCAGTCAAATACCTGCAACGAGCCTACCCGAGAGCTTCCTGGTGGTAACTGCACCCTGCTGTTTCTCGCTCTGTCTTTACTGCCTCTGCACGCCGCGGCAGAATTCAAACCCATGGACGACATTGCTCTGTCAGGGATAACCGGACAGGCTGGCGTTACCATCGAGATGGAAACCAAGCTGAATCTCGACCGGTTGAGCTGGACTGACGAAGGTTCATTGAATGTGAATGGACTCAGGCTTTCAGGCCACAACGATACGGTTCTGGATAACCTGAAACTGACCATTGATATCGCGGGCGATGGCGAAGTGCTTGAGCACGGCTTCTCAGAGATCGCCAGACGCGCCAATGCCGGATTGCTTGACCCTAATAGCAATGCAGATATTGCTGATGCCCTGGCAAAGTACAATCAGGGGGGCGAGTTTGGCAAGAAATTCAACGACGGTGACCTGGTAATCCACTTGGGCGCTACAGATTACGGCGACCCATCGGTTTTGACTGATTATCTGCACTCGGTCGATTTTGAACTGGCTGTCGACAGCGTAACCACATCCGGTACCGGGGGCACCACCGCTCTGTTCTCCAACGTTTTATTACAGGGTTATGTTGGCCCAACCGATCTGGTTATCCGCAACGGTGGCACTTCCACACGCACTCTCGCCAATGGCAACGTTGTTTCCGGGGCTGAGCTCGAGCTGGACTCGCATTTTGAGATTACTAATGGCCACCTGGAATGGGAAGTTGCCGACGTTATCCTGCTTTTCAACTTCGCCGCCGTTGGTATCGAGGGGCTGCAGATTCATAACCGTCGTGGTAACGACACTCTGGGCCATTTTGGCATGGCAAGCGTCACCGCCAAGCTGTCAAAAGGCACAAGTGCCGTGTCTGGCAAGGAAGGCCTGTCTATTCACGACGTCGAATTTCGGGCGGACATAGACATGCCGGTATTCAGAGTAGGCCCCACCAGTATTGGTAGTGTTCAGTTCACGGACTTTGTTATTTCAGATACCACCATGATGGTGTATGGCCACTAAGGCTGCACTAGACAAGCAACTGCCCCTTTCCTGTAAACTGCCCGTCAGATAAGACGGGCAGTTCATGACATACGCTGACAACCACTCTCACTCAAAACGTGCATCCTGGCGACGGCTGACCGTATTCAGCCTGATCTTTATCGGCATGACTGCAGCCGGCCTGTATACCGTGTTCGACCAGTTTGCCGAACGAACCATTACGTTCGATGCCCGCCTTCTTGAACCGGTAACTCTGGCAAGCATTGGTCTGTTGCTGTTCATCTATTTTTTGATGGACGGTTTACGGCTGCATTTCACACTGCGGGCGCTCGGCCACAACCTGCCTTTTGGGATATTGTTTCGACTGGTATTCATTAACCTGCTCTTCTCGAATGTCACACCCATGGCAACAGGTGGCGGATTTGCCCAGATCTGGTATCTCAATCGTCAGGGGGTTCCGCTGGGCCGCGCAACAGCCGCAACCACCATAAGAACCTTGCTGGCGGTTGTGGTTATTTTCACGCTAACACCTATCTTCCTGCTCACCCTGGACGCCCTGACCAACCATAAAGTTACCGGCAACATTGGCGTTGCGCTGGCGGTATTTATCACGTTGTATCTGGTTTTCTTCGCTGTTTTGTTGTTTCGTACCCGCTGGTTGATTGCACCATTAAGCAGCCTGCTGAATATGCTTCAGCGTTTTCACATGATCAGCAATACCCACAACCAACGCTGGCAGTTCAGGGCCAAGCGGGAAATGCTGCGGTTTTCACGCAGCTTTAATGACTATCTGCACGGGCGTACGCTTTTTGTTGGACTGTCCATTTTGTGCACCCTGGGCTTCCTCTTAAGCCTGTTCAGCTTTCCGGCCTTGCTGATGTACAGCCTGGGTTATGACGTAGAGTACCTGACGTCTGTAGGACTGCTGGTTGTAACCACATTCATCATGTACTTCTCCCCTACGCCCGGCGCGTCAGGTATATCTGAAGGTGTGTTCGGAAGCTTTTTCCACAACATTCTGACCGGCAATCATCTTTTACTGGTGACAGTAACCTGGCGTTTTCTGACAATTTACCTGGGTATGATCGTTGGATTGATTGTGTTGCAAAGAGAACTGCTCAAAGATAAAGGAACACCCGGATGATTTACCGCAACCCACTAAAACTTTTGTTTTACCTCTGCGTGCTGATCATCATCCTTCTGGTGGGCTATAAAACCTACCTCAACCTGTTCATGGAAGACTTCGAAGGCCTTCATACCGCTGAAGTTGAACGTATTCATGAGAAAATTGCCGCCGGCAGCCCATTCGCGTTTGCTGTTGTTGGTAACATCAATAATTCAATTGGTATTTTTGAAGACCGCATCATTCCCATGCTGAATGACTCTGACATTGATTTTATGGTGTCCGCCGGCAACGCGGTCAGTGGCGGTGGTGAAGACAAATACCGGGCACTCTATGGCAGCCTGAGCCATCTGCACATTCCCTATTTACTAACCTTCGGCGCTCATGAGTATGAGAACTTTGGCAGCTTTCGGTTTTATGACCACTTTGGCCCGCATTTCTTCAGTATCCGGGTTGGCAGCAGTCGGCTTATTTTCCTGGACAGCACGGGGAAAACTCCATGGCAATGGCAGATCCGCTGGCTGAATGATTTATTAAGCGAAGACGACTCCAAAGCACGGATTCTGTTTATCGGACACCCACCGCTAAAGCCGGAACAGAGCACACTGTTTGATCAGCCAGAAGACTACCTGCAGCCTGCTGAGTTCAGGCAGGCCCTGTTGCAGCAAGCTGGGAAACATCACATCAATCTGGTGTTCTCGGCCAACCTGTCGCTGTATTCCGATTCGAAGCAAGGAGACACAGAGTTCATTACTACCGGCGGTGCCGGGGGCCTGGTTCTTAATAACGAAGTCAGCTTCTATCACTATGTGCGGGTTGAAGTTGACGCTGATGGCAAAACCAGCCACTCACTGATACGTGTGGAAGTTGGCCAGCATCCTGTTTTGAAGCGCCTGGAAAGCCTCTGGTTCTTTATCTATTCGCTATTTTATACCGGCTACCTGAATTTTATCCTGATGCTGGCTGTGCTTGTTGCTATTGCAATAAAACTCTATACCACGATCTTTGTCGGCAAAGATTACTATCCGGACTACGATCTGGACCCATCACCCTGGTTGGAAAAGCCCCTTCGCGTGGCCATGTTCACGAACAACTATCTGCCGTTTATTGGCGGTGTTCCTATTTCGATTGCACGCCTTCGGCTGGGTCTGGAGACGCTTGGCGACAAACTTCTCATTGTTGCACCGCGCTATAAAGACCAGCCCGCTGATGAACAACAGGTGTTGCGTGTGCCCTCTTTGCTGACGATGGGCCAAAAGCGGGAATTTCGACTGGCCAATATATTTCTGGGCCATATTCGTAAGCAGATAAGAGCGTTTCATCCAGACATTATTCACGTGCATCACCCATTCTGGCTTGGATCGCTCGGGCTGTTCATGGGCAGAGCCTTGCGAATACCGGTTATCTACACCTATCACACCCGGCTTGAGCATTACGCTCACTTCGTACCGCTTCCGGGCATGCTGTTTCGCAACCTGATATCCCATGCACTGATCCGACGATTTGCCAACAAGTGTGACGGCGTTATTGTTCCTACCTACTCCGCTGAAGAATACCTGCGCATGATTGGCGTAAAAGCACCCACGTTTGTACAGCCAACAGGTATTGAGTACCAGCGATTCCAGGACGTCTCCGAAGACAGCATCAGGCAGCTTCACAAACAGATGAATCTTGGCGATCAAAAGGTACTCGTCAGTGTTTCCCGGCTTTCTAATGAAAAGAATATTGATTTTATGATTGAGGCAATCAATACCCTGCGCCAGGTAACCGACGTGCCATTTCGCTTTTTAATGATTGGTGAGGGCCACCAGCGAAATCGGTTGCAACGCAAGGTCGGGGAGCTGGGCCTGGAAGACCATGTAACGCTGGTTGGGGCTGTTCCTCCGGAAGACATGGCGGCCTGGTACCACCTTGGAGATGTCTTCCTGTTTGCGTCGAAGTCAGAAACACAGGGAATGGTGATACTGGAAGCCATGGCGGCTGGCTTGCCGGTGGTGGCCGTGCGATCAAGCGGCATTGAAGACGTCGTAAAACAGGGCGTTAACGGCTTTAAAACACCCGAGAGACAAGATCTCTGGGTGGAGCAGGTCAAATGCCTGCTGGAAGATGATGAACTGCGCCAGAAACTGGCGCGGCAGGCCCTCAGTTTTGCTGAAGATTTTTCAGTAGAGCAGTTTGCAAAAAATGTCCGTACTTTGTACGCGAACTCCCTGGCACTGGCCAGGAAAACCCAATCCGGGATTAAGAAATAACGTCTGATCAGAATCCGTAAAGCAGTGACAAGGACGTTTCTGTGTCGGTCTTTTTCTTATCATCAGGCACCTGAGAGGCGTGTTTAACACGAAAGGCGGCCTTCATGGACAGATTGCCAACTATGTTTGTCTTAAGTGATGTCTCGGATTGTGTTATCCGGTTGTTTTCATCCAGTCCGATTTCCGCACTCAGCTTCTGACGAAACAAGGCATTTTCTGACAAAGCATAGTCAAATTTTGCTGCCAGCCGGATAATAGCTTCCTCTTCGGCATCATCGCCGTCAGCGTTTACTTCATCCAGCTTGTTATAGCGATAACCGGCACCCACCGAAAGATCCAGAAAAGAGCGTTCACCCTCCATCCACACCCGATTGCCATAACCGGTGGAAGCGGAGGACTCAAAATCGTAGCCCGAGAACCGATCGTCTGCGTACTCGCCGCGCAAAAACCAGAAATTCTGCTCATGAAACCGATAATTGGTTTCTGCCATTGCTTCATACTGCTCGGCGGTGGTTTCGTCATTTGACTCCGAATACTTTGAGCTGAACTCGCCAAGATTACGCCAGCGTTCAACTTCGTGCTTCAAACCAAGCCGCGTATTCACGATGCTCTCGTCCGTATTACCAGAACTGATAAGTACACCCAGTTCCGCTTCGCCTTCCCAGTTATCGCCTTCCTGGCCCTGAGCCAGGGGTGATATCGTGACGGCAGCAATAAGCACTGCCCGCATAAAATCTGCCTGTTCAAACCTCATGAAATCTCCCTGGTTATTCGAGCAGGCTCCTGCAACTTTTCTCAGGCCTGCTCACCCGCCAGACTTTTTTTGGCCTGACGCTCACGTTCAATCTTCTTTCTGGCTTTGCGCCTGGCGATAGTGCGTGCAGCTTCGCCACCCACATGGGCTTCGCCGCGAGCCTCAGCAAGCCGCATCTGGTGTTCACGCTCGGCAAAACGGGCTTTTTGTTCAAGGGTCAGTGAATGAAGGCACTGATGACAACTGACACCTTGCTCATACTCCGGACGCAATTTATCTTCTTCGGTGATCGGCCTGCGGCAAGCGTGACACTGATCAAACCCACCGCGTTCCAGATTGTGATTGACCGTTACCCGGTCATCGAATACAAAGCATTCGCCTTGCCACAGGCTTTGCTCTTGAGGAACCTCCTCGAGGTACTTGAGAATGCCGCCTTTCAGGTGGTAAACCTCGTCAAAACCCTGCTCTTTCAGGTATGCCGTAGATTTTTCACAACGAATGCCACCTGTGCAGAACATGGCCACTTTCTTGTGCTTTGCAGGATCCAGATTCTGGCGTACGTATTCGGGGAACTCCCGGAACGTATCCGTGGCCGGATTAACAGCGTTTTTGAACGTGCCAATTTCCACCTCGTACTGATTGCGGGTATCCACCAGCAGTACATCGGGGCTTGAAATCAGCGCATTCCACTCTTTTGGATCTACGTAGGTGCCAACAATACGCTGTGGGTCTATACCCTCAACGCCCATGGTCACAATCTCTTTTTTGAGCTTTACCTTGGTGCGCTTGAAGGGCTGGATATCGACATGGGATTCTTTGTAATCAATCCCGTCAAGGCGCTTATCTTTGGCGATCCAGGCCTGCACAGCATCAATGCCCGAGCGGCTGCCAGCGATAGTGCCATTAATCCCTTCCGCCGCCAGCAACAGCGTGCCGTGCACCTCCTGCGCCAGCATCAGATTTAGCAACGGCTGTCGAAGGGCTTTGTAATCGTTCAAAACCGCGAACTTATAAAGTGCGCAAACAACAATATTATTGCTCATGACATTCTCCTGCGGGCCGGATCGTAAATCCGGAGCATGGGTTTGTAGTGTTTTAGTCAGCCCGGTCGGCAAGCTCACGCTCAACAACGGCGGAAAGCTGGCCCCAGGCCGGGCGTGTCAGGCGGATATTATCAACTAATACAGTCGGCGTGCTAACCACCCGCAACTGTATAGCCACCTGCCGGCTTTGCTCGATGGCTTCTTTATGCAGTTCCGTGGTCATGCAACGGCGAAACCGGCGTTCTTCCAGGCCGAGCCCGGTGGCATAACCGGTAAATATTGCGACCGGATTATCAGAGTCACTCCATTGTGACTGTGCACTATAAAGCTTTTCGTGCATCGGCCAGTAGGCGTTCTGATCGGCAGCACACCGTGACGCCAGTGCTGCTGGCACAGCGTTCTTGTGTTGCTGCAGGGGTAACTCAAAATACACAAACCGTACTTTACCTGCTGCCACATACTCGTTTATCAGCCGTTTACTCGCTTCAGCAAAACGGGCGCAGGCCGGGCACTGATAATCAGCAAACTCTCGGACAACAACAGGAGCATCGGCAGCACCGACGGATATGCCGAATTGATCCAGTTCAGCAGGAAACGGTGCTGCATCCGTTGCTGCAACAGGCAGTTCACCCGATGCCACTTCTGGCTTTGCGGTCAAAAAGGACACCCCGAGCAGTATCGCTCCCACAATCAGAATGGTGATCCCCACAAACAACGGTTTGTTACTTTTACTTTTTCCGGAAGGCGGTTTACCCACACTTTTGCGGCGCTTGGCCTCACCCATTACAATCTCCTTTTTTATTAGTTATCGGGCATTTAACGAATTCAAGATCTGGCTCCCGGGTTAAGGTCAGGAT
The DNA here is from genome assembly GCA_035497695.1 of Marinobacter sp. Lineage (GTDB taxonomy): Bacteria > Pseudomonadota > Gammaproteobacteria > Pseudomonadales > Oleiphilaceae > Marinobacter. Next base: position 27,098 of record DATJDA010000346.1, read on the forward strand.
AAGATCGTTATACCTCACAAAAGTTTCAATACAAGTTAAGGAATACTCATGGCCGTACCCGTTACCCTGAAGAAGTCTCTGGTTCTTCCGCTCGTTGCAGCGCCAATGTTTCTTATTTCCGGCCCCAGGCTGGCACTTGCCTGCTGCAAAGAAGGCATTGTTGGCAGCTTTCCTGCTCTGAACCAACGCACCAGCGAAGGTTTCGAGGAATGGCTGATACAAATGAATCAGGAGCTGGACAATTTCAGGCAGCAGAACCCTGGCGCCAAGGTAGCCCCTTATGCGGTCAACCTTATTGTACATCGTACCAACCCGCGTTGGCAGGCAGATCTTGAGCTGTGCGTAAAGCATAAGGTACCCATTATTATCACTTCTCTTGGGGCTGCCAGTCAGGTTGTTGAGGCAGCACATAGTTATGGCGGGCTGGTTTTTCACGATGTAACCAATCAAAAACACGCGCTCAAGGCTGCCGAAGCCGGCGTTGATGGAATTATTGCGGTTGCTGCGGGTGCCGGTGGCCACGCGGGCACAATCAACCCGCTGGTATTGGTGCATGAAATTCGCGAGGTATTTGACGGCATCATACTTCTTGCCGGTGGCTTGTCTCACGGTGAAGATATTCTGGCGGCTCAGGCCATGGGTGCTGATCTGGCCTATATGGGCACACGGTTTATCAACACCAAAGAAAGTGAGGCAAACGAGGCCTACAGAAACATGATTATTGAGGCGGTATCGGCCGATATAATCCACACGCCAGCCGTTTCAGGAATCCCCGCCAGCTTTATGCGCCAAAGTCTGGAAGCTGCGGGTTATGACATGGCCAAGCTTGGCCAGGCGGGCGACATTAACTACGGCGAGAAGCTGAAACCAATGAGTGACGAGGCAAAGGCCTGGAAAACCGTTTGGTCTGCAGGCCAGGGGGTAAGCCAGATTCACGATGTACTCAGCGTTCAGGCGCTGGTGGAGCGCATGAAGCAGGAATACACCACTGCCCGAGCCCGGCTCTGCGAATAACACCGAAACGTTTAACCGGGAGCTGACAATTCCCGGTTAGCTGTATCAGACACGAAATTGAGCGGCCTTGTCCTGCAGTGCCGACAACAGTTCACCAATCTGGTGACTGGCTTCATCGGAGCGACGCATGGCTACAACCGTGGCTTCCGATGAGCGGGCAATATCTTCAACACTCACGCTGACTTTTCCGGCGTGCCGGCCTTCTTCTACCGCCACCGCTGAAATGGTCATGGCGCGCTCCCGAAGTTCTGCAAGTAGCTGATTAATTTGCTCGAAATGTTCATCCGCCTTGCGAAATTCTGTGGATGATTCCGCCACCTGCTCAGACACCTGATTAATCACCGTCACCACCTGGCTGCTATCTTCTTGCAGTTGTTCAATAATCGTTTGAATCTCGGTTGTCGACTGCTGAGTGCGGCTTGCCAGCGTTCGCACCTCGTCAGCTACCACGGCAAAACCCCGTCCGGACTCACCGGCCCGGGCCGCCTCAATTGCAGCATTCAGTGCAAGCAGATTGGTCTGCCCGGCAATTGCTCCGATCACGGTCAGCACGGAGTCAATTTCTGCGGTTTGCTTATTTAGCTCAGTCACCGCAGAAACAGCTTTTTCAACATTACCCACAACTACGTCCAGCCGCCCACGTACATCTCGGGAGATGCCCGCGGTTGCCTCACTTTCCGTGCCGATGGTTTGTACAGAATCAGCCACTTCCTGAATACTTCCGGCCACCTGGGAAATGCTTTGCGACATAACCGCCATGGTTTCCGACACTTCGCCCACGGCTTGCTGTTGATGATTGACTGCAGACACAGCGGTGCGGCTGATATCTCCCTGTTCCAGTGCTCGCGCAGCAGCCGACTCAGCAGAGCTTTTCACATCCAGAACCAGCCCCTGTATGCGAGCGATAAACTGATTCATACCCCTGGCCATTTCGGTAAGCTCGTCGTTACCCTTCAGGGACACTCTGCGGGTAAGATCAGCCTCTCCATCTGCAATATTCCAAATAGCGGAATTAAGGCGCAGCACCCGCGGTAACAGGCTGCCGCCCAGTACGGCGGCAATCAGAACAACAAGAGCAATGACCGATCCAACAGTAAGCATTGAAAAGTTGGCCGACAGGCTGGATGCTTCGCTGTTCAGGGCTTCCACGGTGCTATGGATCCGCGCCTGGGTATCGGCATCCATACCCGACAGTTGCTGCTGAAGCCGCTGATTCACCTGTTGGATTTCAAACTCAAGAGTTTGCCTGGAAGTGGCGATGCTGCCTTCAATAGTAGCGCCGAACTCTTCTTTGATCTGCGCAAGGTCGCGGTTGATACCCTCCAGCGATAGCCCAATTTTTAACTGCCCGATCGCAGAACCCTGGGGTTTGATATCGGCCGTTACAATCACCACATTGGGGTCGCGTTCTGCCGCATCCAGAACACGGCTTGCCGCTGACCGGCCCTCGCCCTGCTCCATTAACCTGAGTACCCGCTCATCCGTGCGGTCAACATAACGAGTCATTCGCTTGCCATACTGGTCAAAGTAAACGGCAAACAGCACAGACTCCCGGGCATCCGCCAGCTCTACAAGGTGGGTCAATCCCGGAATATCACGATCCCAGATCAGAGGCGCAGCTACCGCCGCAAGTACATCTGCCAAGCCCTGTGCTTCGGCCATTACCGCGGTGCGTACGTTATTTGCCACACGTTGCTGCTGGTCCGTCTGTTGCCGGGTCAATTCACTGGCAAGCTCGTCGATGGTCTTTTCGCGCATGGCCTGCAGGCGGCCACGGACGTCTTCCCGGGTGGTATCAAACGACGCGCTTACATCTTTGCTGCTGGACTCGAGTGCCGAGCCTGCCGTATCAACCAGGCGTTCAACCTGGGTTGAGATAAGCCACTGGCTGGTTACCACCTGTAGCAGACCGGCAATAATCAGGATGAGAAATACTGGTCTCAGCAACCGGCTCGTAACCATGTTTTTGAGAATACGAGAAATCATAACAACTCCGTTAAAGCGCTCAGTTCAACACTATGCCCGGATGTCCTTATCATTCCATGCATTATCTATTCATTAGTATTAGCAAAAAATGGCCTGAAAAGGCAGACTTTTATGTATGGTTTTGTTGCAGTTTGATAATTGACAAAAAAAACAGAGACGACCCATCCATGGGTGGCCTCTGCTGGGGTCTTGCAGATAGCGGGGTTAATCGCCTGATTCAATTTCGGTGGCGTTGTAGCCCGAGCCTGCAGGCACTTTTTTGTACTCTACTTCCAGGACAACTTTTTTACCTTCAGCAAGCCTGGACTGCAGATCGTTGAGGCTGGTTTTCTTAAAGCTGGCACCGGAAGTATTAATTTTGACACCAAGCATCTTGATGTATTCGCCGGTTACGCTGCTGAGTCTCCCCTCAATCTCATACTCATCTTCCTGGTCATCGGATATTTCTCGCTCAATCTGCAGTGCTTCAACATAAACCTGGCCGAACTCATCTTTCCTCTCAAGTCCGGAAACCTCTACCAACACAAACTTTGAGGCAGGGGAATAATACAGGAGGTCAGCGATAGTGAGCCTTTTATCATTTTCATCGTCAGTAATAATGGTTCGTGATGTAACCTGAATGCGAACACCGCCAACCGTAAGACAGTTCTGGAATGCAGGGCATTGTCCGTCGACGGTGCCCTCAATCTCAGCATCGCCTTCACGGACTTCAATCTCGCTTGCCTCAACGACTGCTTCGGAAACAAATTCTCCTTCAACCTGTACCAACAACCCCGCTTTCAGATCATTGAGCGTGAGGCCTTCCATATCGGTATCTTTCGTTATACGAATCGTAAGGCCATTTAACCCGAATGACTTACTGCTGCTGTCATAATCGGAAGACACCGGCCCGGCCAACTCAATGTCATCACCACCTCTCTGGTATCGCCGGAAATCATTTTTCTGGATGCGACCAGCATGAAGCACACCACCAATCAACTCGCCCTCAACCTCATAAACAGCACCCTGCTCTAACGTCTCAGCCGACAGTCCACCGGTAAATTCCGCACCACTAAAGTTGACTGTGAGGGCATTCATGGTGAACTGAGTGCCTGTCAACGAGCCTTTGTCTACAGGGCCTTCAACTTCAATCGGATAACAATCGTTCTGGCCACCTACGGCACAAGTGGTTTTCAGTTGCTCAGCATAATCTGCTGGCAGGATGCCGATATAGCTCGCCCGGTATTTACCATCCGCCTGACGCCAGGCACTGATGCGCACATAATCGCCATTGGCGAAGTCAGCAAACGATTTTCCCTGAAGGACGGTTTGCGTATCTGCAAAAACAGGCTTGTTGTGGATTGTAAACTCAAGCCTTCTGTCTGCAGCGCTTGCGCTCAGATTCGAAATCGTACCCCGAAGGCTGTCGTCATACTCCATGGATTCAGCATGACCGGTTCCATCTTTCTGCCACTCGCCATTTATTCGAAGAATCATGCCTTTCTCAAGGTCACTTTCACTCTCAACACCGTCGTTACTGATGACTTTCTGATTGAGAATGCGATCAGTAAAAAACTCTACGCCATTCACAAACACGCTGCCAAAACCAGACACGGGGCCGACGCTGGAGCCTGTTCCCCGGATCCCACCATCCGCTATCGGGCCGCTGCCTGCAGAGTCACATCCTGCAAACACACCTAACAACAGTGCGCCTGCTGTCACTAAGGCAAATGAACTGCGAAACAGATTCATAGGGCTCTCCCTGCCAGACTCATCAAGCCGGCAATATCATTTGGCATCGTTATATCGCCTGCACGGAAACTCTGTATCCAGATTCAGCGTACTGCGCTCGTACGATTCATTTTCAAATTGTGGATGGCTGACTACGTAAGCACTGCGTTTTAATAGTATCTGACCATTATCCAGCACTTCGACAATCTCTTTACGTTGCAACTCATTCAGAATGACCGATGACAAAAGTGTCGGGTCTGCTTCGTGCACGAGATGCTGAAACGCCTTATTCCCATCCGAAGTGGACGCCGTTGTACCAAGCATCACCGGATGCAGGCTTTCATCCAGAAATTCCGGGTTTCGAATCCAGTATTTTAAAATCTGACGGGCACAGGGAGACAGGATGGTGTACGCCATCCCGGCAAGATCCCACTGAGGCCCAATAACCAACTGAGTCATAACTTGCCCTCCGGTTGTACCTGGGCTTGCAACTGAGGCTGCAACGGGTCTTCAAAGTAAAAGACACTCACACCTGTTCTGACAGATTCAAGATTATTCTGACCATCGGTATTACCCGAGATGTCCCGATCATGGGGTGCAAGCCAGTTATCAAGTTGTTCAAGCAATGTCTGTGACTGTTTTGCCGCATGTTCACGCCACCGCTCAAGAATGTCAGACGGAATATTGTTATAGGTCAGCGTACGCTGAAAAAGTGGCTGCTGGCCTTTCTCGCTGCTCACAAGGTTGTAATCCATCGTGGCGACAAGGTCGGATACGTCCTCCCCGAAAATTTCGAGCATTTCCTTGCTGTCGCCTACTGGCACATACGCCCGTTTCTGAAGAATTATCCGGCCGCTATCCGGGTCGACAGAAACAACCCCCACGCGAAGCAATTCATCCAGCACGGCCCGGGGCGGCATATCCCCGCTGTATTGTTTGACCAGCCCACTGAAACTCAAAGCGCCATCAAACGGAAGGCTGGCTGGTTCACCTTTCGCGCTTTGGTAAACCGGGTCGTGAACCCACCCCGATACCACCCTTGATGCGCGATTCGCATGAGGAGTGGATTTACCCGCGCCCTCCCCTGCCAGGATATCGCGCAGGCGCTTGACTTCTTTGCGGGTAAGCCCGGTCATAACCGCGGCCCGCGAATCTGTAGGCTTGCGGCGGCCATCTGTGAAATCTTCCAGCGCGGCTGCCACATACGCTTTTTTTACCAGTTCCGAGAACTCTCCATAAGGAATACCATTACGCAGAAGCAGCCGTGCAAGAGGCCGCAAAATGCGGAACAGAGCCTGATGGAGTGGGTTAGTCATAGCGTCTTTCATGTTTGGGATTATATTCCCATTATCAATGATGAGCCAGACCTTCTGTATTAGCTATTAGTCTGGCTTTGCCCGTTGCCGGCAATGGCGTTACCTAGCCGTCCTTTTCAATTTCTTTAATGTGGTACTCACCGCCTGCCTTTTTAAACTCAATCTCAACCTTATCGCCTTGCCGGAGATCAGACAGAGGTCCTTTCGTGGCTGGCGTTAGCATAAGTTCAAGGCCCAACACGGTAACGGCGGTATCGGTGATCTGGCTTATGCGGCCTTCCAGTTCAAGGTCATCATCGTCATCGCGTTCAATATAGAATGCAATCAGGCCACCGCCATTTTCAGACGTTTCCCGGCCTTCAACTTCGATGTACTCGCCTACCTGCAGGTTTTCCAGATCCTGAGTTCGCCTGGTAACAGAGTCTGATCCGTCGTGGGCGTCTTCATCTTCGATCAGTGTGCTGCTTGTTAATATGACCCGTACGCCGCTGACAATCAGAACATCACCGCCCTGCTCTTTGCTTTCAATAAAGCCAGACAACCCGGCATCGCCGTCTCGCATCTTCAGTTCGTCAGCAACGATAATACCGTTGCGGTACTCACCCTCAACTTTGACTTCAGTGCCTTCAGTGAGACGACCGAGGGTAAGCCCGTCATCCAGCTCTGCATTCTCGGCAACCAGTATGGCAATACCATTTAGCTGGAATTTCCGGGTAGCAGAATCATAGTCTGCGGTGATGGTGCCTGACATTTCAACGTCGTCGTGGTCGTCGAACCAATCGTTCTCGAACTCAATTTCCCCGGCAATTAATTTGCCGTCTACAAGCTTGCCCTCAACTTCAACAATGGCGCCGTTTTCCAGATCCTCGCGAACGCCGTCGTCAAACTCTGCAGACTGGTAATCCACAATCAGATCATTGATTTTGAACGTCTGAGCCTGTGTATCGAGCTCCGAAACCGCGCCTTCCACTTCAACCGTGGTCCACTCACCTGTCCAGCCGCTGCCCTTTTTCTTCGCACCTACAAAGGTTGCCTGAAATGTGCCATCAGCCATGCGCCAGCCGCTGATGCGAATGCGATAGTCGGCCGTGTCGTTTGTTACCGCATCGTGTAGCTGATTAACCGTTGCACCCTTAAAGACAGTGCGGGCATCAATTTTCACGGTCTGGCCGGCAATTGTGATGGTGCCTTTCTTTGCCACTGTGTCCCAGCTCATTAACTGAACGGGCCCGCGAAGTGTGTCATCGTAATAAATATTCCGCGCCTCACCCTGGCCATCTGCTCCCCACGTGCCGGTTATCTTGAGAATCATCCCTTTATCCAGTTGGGACTCCCGCTCAATACCGTCGTTGCCGGTGTACAAGGCATTGTTAATCCGAAAACGTGTGCCATTCACATACACACTCCCAAACCCGGATATAGTGCCCACGCTGGTGCCGGCAGATGCAGCACTTTCATTGCTGCTACCAGAACCACCGCCACAAGCCGCCAAGGCACCGACTAATGCGCCAGCAACAGCCATCTTGATCACCGAATAAAATGTATTCCGCCTCATCGCTTTTCTCCTGAGCCAGTACTGACTTGCGCGGTCAGTTTGCAGCCAATTATTTACAAATTGGGATATTATTCCCAGTTAAGTATTTGGGAATTTAATCCCATTAATGTAAATAGTCCAGCTTTCATGGCATAAATTTATTTAATTTTCACAAAGAGAAACAGGAGAGGCGCTCTGACGGCACTATTCGCCGTCAGAGCTGTCTTCGAAGTGACTTAACTGCTTTCGCAGTTGGGCAATTTCCCGGCGCATGGACTCCACTTCATCAAGCAGATCCAGTGACATGGCGAGCCCTGGCAGATTTATTCTGAGATCCCGCTGCAAGCGAATTGCCTTGCGCAATCTCATCAATGCCACAAGATCAAACTGCCAGTAACGGGTTTCAAGATCGGCTCCGGTTTCCACCGGCTCGATAATTCCGTAGTTCACCATTTTCAGCACAAATTCCGCATGGCATTCACCACGCTCGCAAATCTCATGGAGCGTAAATCTGCTCCCTTGAGCATCAATAATCTCGACAGTAAGAGCCTGGCTTTTAGAACTCATCTCTTATTCTCCCGCTCACACATGGAGTTTACTGCGTGGGTTGAAGTCTGCCTCGGCCTTGGCCAACTGCTCGTAAAGCTTTTTCGCTTCCGGCGAATGCTGCTCTGGCATGGTAATCTGAACAATCACTATCTGATCCCCCGGATGCTTGCCCGGCAACCCCTTACCTTTAAGCCTTAACCTGCGGCCGCTTGAGGTGTTCCTGGGTATCGTCATACTTACCTTTGAACCAACAGTGGGCACCGTCACTTTCGCGCCCAGTGCAGCCTCCCAGGGCGCAACGGGAATGGTAACAAGAATATCCTGCCCTTCTACTGTGAACAGGGGATGCGGTGCCAGTTCCACTTCAATCAACAAATCACCTGGTTGCCCACCGCCAGCACCGGGTGAACCCTGCCCTTTCAGGCGTAAATGCTGGCCTTCTTTCATGCCAGGGGGAATTTTAACCTTCAGGGTTTTCTGACGCGCTACAACCCGGCCATGATCATCCACTTCCCGAACATTGAAGGAAACCTGCTTTTCACAGCCGCTAAAAATTTCTTCCAGAAACAAAGCCAACTTGGCAAGAACGTCTTCACCACGCATACGCATACTCTGCCGGGGCCCGCCGCCGGGACCACCAAATCCGCCGGTACGGCCACCACCAAAGATTTGCTCGAAAAAATCGCTGAACTGCTGGGCATCGGCTTCGGTGTAACCACCGCCACCGAAACCAGACGAGCTCTGCCAGCCAGGGGGCGGTTGAAATGAGCCATCTGCACGAGAGCCGTATTTGCGCAGCTGATCATATTCACCGCGCTTTTCAGGATCTTTCAGTACTTCGTAGGCTTCACCAACATCTTTGAATTTCTCGTCGGCATTCTTTTCCTTGCTGACGTCCGGGTGATATTTCCGGGCCAGCTTCCGGTAAGCCTTTTTGACTTCCTCGGGAGAGGCAGACTCGCTCACACCAAGTACGGCGTAATAGTCCTTAAAGTCCATTGCACTCCTCGCATCTGATCAAAGGTTGCTCTCTGGTTATATATCATTGGCGCAAATGACAAAAATACAAGCTCGCATCACACACTTACAGCAAGTCAGTTGCCATTACTATCACAAAAATCCGGATTCATATTTTACAAATACCATTTTAGCAGCGAGACTTGGAGCTCCCGTGGCCCAAGGGTTGGGCTGCGTTCTGATTGACAAGGTTGTCTTACCCGGAAGACACAGGCGCTTCCAGGATCGGTTGTATTGTCTGCAGAGTTTTACCCCCGGTAACAACAGTCCGGGTGCACAAACAACCGATAGAAGGGAATACCATGTCAGAGCAATTAACGCTCAGGATTGAGCCTAAGGATGCTGTAGACAGTTCAGAAGCAGAATCACTTCAAGTTCGCATAAACTACCACGTACTGAATCCAGCCTCAGAATCTGAGCCGTCAACTCACCAGGCCAGCGAACTGGTTCGCCTGAACAGGCATGCCCATGCCGATGTTATCATCAGCCCTATATGCCTCAAACAGCCCGTCACGGCGTTTTTGGAGAATCGTCAGGGTCTTGAGATTGCAAATCTGGGAACGATAGAGACAATTCCGGCAACCGATGGAGAACCCGTCAAATTAATTATTACCACCGCCGTGCTCAAGCAAGCTCTGGCTCGCAAGGAGCCTGAAGAACAACCGGTCTTTGAGCGCTCTGGCAAATTCGTCAACCTGGGTAATCCTGACAGCCGTTTTGATGGTTACACCCTGAGTGTCGATTTAATAGACACGCCTGCCAAGCAAGTCGCAATCAAGGCACTGATGGGCTGGTCTTCCGAGCGTGAGCTGGAAACCAGTGCCAGCGTTGCTCCCCTCGATGCAACCACAGCGGAACAGCTTGGCGCTTTGTCGCTGACCGGTGCCGATCTGAAGTTTGATGGCTCATTTCACCTCTCCCGCCCGTTTGAACCTGGCACTGAAGCCGCTGGTTGGGCCTGGATACTGAATGGCCCCCGGCTGATTGCAGGTTATCGCGCCGACGGTTCTGTCTACAGGCCATTGACTGGTATCCGGATAATGCTGCCGTGGCAAGACACCGACAACGAGGGGAAAACGCCAGGCAGCAACATGCCCCCAAAGAACAGCAAAACCCCGCTGGACGTCGATGAAGACAGCCTGCTGAACGATCCGGACCTGTTCAGTGATGACCCGGGATCTTACTGCAAACCATTCAGCAACCCGTCGAGGATTCTGGGCGAACGCCGCTTTCATACTGTTTTCCGGGTTGAGCAACCGGAAATCGAATCAACGTCCAATACCAAACCGAATTACGAAGGTTTGATGCATCCAAAGGACGAGTCCAGAGTTCTCTTCAACGCCATGGTGGCTCAGCCTGCTGCAGGCACCGGCAATCAGGTGGTCGGCTCAATGATGAACATTGACGCGGGAAGCATGATGCGCTTTATGCCGCGAACACCCGGAGCCTACCTGACTCCGGCAAAAGCCATTGATTTTGTCCCGATAATGGAAGCCTGGCTGAATCGCCGGCAACCGGTAAGTGCCAAAAACCCTATCGACTGGGACGGTGACTCCACACAGTACCAGGCGCTGTCTGTGG
>DATJDA010000347.1:0-9229 GCA_035497695.1 Marinobacter sp.
CCTCAAGTGGTGCAGGCATACAGGGTATAGACCTCCATGTTGCCGCCGGAGACACGCTGGCGCTGGTGGGTGTTACGGGTTCTGGCAAATCAACGTTGATTAAACTTCTGCTGCGCTTTTACGATCCTTCCAACGGATGCATTCTGATTGACGATCAGCCCATTCAGTCCGTCAGCTTAGCTTCTTTGCGACAGGCCATTGGCCTGGTAAGCCAGGATGTTTATTTATTCGAAGGCAGCATTCGCGACAATCTTACCTACGGCAAACCAGACGCCAGTGATGAAGAGATTATAGAGGCTGCGAAAACGGCCGAAGCCTGGGGATTCATAGAAACCCTGCCCGACGGCCTGGGTACGGAGGTGGGGGAACGGGGTGTCCGGCTTTCGGGTGGCCAGCGCCAACGGCTGTCACTGGCCCGTGCCTTGCTGAAAGATCCGCCAATACTGATTCTGGATGAGGCCACCAGCGCCATCGATAACGAAACAGAAGCGGCCATCCAGCGTTCGATCAAACGAATTCAACGGGATCGCACCATTATTATGATTGCGCATCGCCTCTCTACCATTGTTGATGCGGATATTATTGCAGTCATCGACAGCGGCAAGGTTATAGAAACCGGTACCCATCAGGAGTTGCTGGCAAAACAGGGGGCGTATAACGCTCAGTGGCGGGTGCAGACCGGGCAGGCATAAAAGTATTGAGACGGATTCGCATTTAGATTATCCTGCAGATCTTCAGAACACCCCGGAGCCTGCATGCCTGCGTTTTTCGAAGTTTCCAATTTAGAGATTCGGATTGGCGGATCGGTTATTGCCAGCAATCTCAATATAGGATTTCAGGAAGGCGAAGTAACCGCCCTGCTTGGCCACAACGGCTCCGGGAAATCGACTTTACTGAAGGTCTTGGCCCGCCAGCTTCTGCCATCCTCCGGAACCGTCAGCCTGCTTGGCAACTCCTTCTCAGCAACCGGTACCCGGGAATTTGCCCGAACTGTTGGTTACCTGCCACAACACCCTGCCGGAACAGACGGACTTACGGTTCGTGAGCTGGTTGCACTGGGCCGTTATCCGTGGCGCGGGCCACTCGGTCGCTATACGGATGAAGATCACAAGCTGATTGACCAGGCTATTAGCGATACCAACCTTGATGGCTTCAAACACCGGTCTGTTGATACCCTGTCTGGCGGCGAGCGGCAGCGTGCCTGGATTGCCATGCTGTTAGCACAGCAAACCCGGTGTTTGCTACTGGATGAACCTATTTCTGCACTGGATGTGAAACATCAGGTGGAGACCATGCGACTGATTCATCGGCTGGCCCATGAGCGGGAACTTACCGTGGTGGTGGTTTTGCACGATGTGGACTTGGCCGCCCGGTTCTGCGATCGCCTGGTTGCCCTGCGCGGTGGGCAGCTTATTGCCGATGGCCGTCCTCAGGATGTTATGGATTGTGCCATTCTTGAGGGCATTTACGGGGTACCAATGGGGGTATTGGAGCGAGCTCCCGGGCAGTGGGTTTCTTATGTCCATTAATAACACCGGCCACTGAATGGCCATGCCTGACAATAAGCAAAACTGGCCCAATCGCTACAGGCAACTTTTGGCTAATTCAGATCTCTGCGCCGATACGGTTCTGAGCAAGGCGCTCGCACCACAACCTGTGGAGCGGCCGGCGCTGTTTTCGCTCAGCCAATGCCTGAACAAACCAGAGTTGCTGCTGCAGCAAGTACGGGCAGACTATGCCGATGTAACAGACAAGCGCTCTCTTCTCACCTGCCTGTCCGTTAGCCACCTGGATTTGGTGCAATCGATTATAGCACCCTTAACGCTGCGGCTTTTTCTTCATGGCCAGGCACCACTACCTGATAATGATCGAATCTTTTTCGGCCCTGTCCAAGGTGGCAAGGTTATGTCGCGCTGGTTTCAGACTGCATCCGACAAGCAGGTTGGTATTGCTGAGTTTACGGAGCAATTAGCGCATCAGTTGAGTGACTGGTATTTGGTTTTCCGGCACAAGCTGGGCGTCAGCCCGGGCGCTTATTGGAGCAACACAGGCCTCGCGCTGGGAGCGCCATTTACGGCGGTATGGAATACCGCTGATCCAGATTCTGTGTGTGCTCTGGCGCAAGAATGGCTGGCGCAGTTCGCCTGCGATGCACATCAGTTTATTGAATGGATATCCACAGGGGCTGGCGACAGAGCCGGCGCTGTTCCCCAGAGACGGGGTTGCTGCCTGAAGTTCCAGCTGCCAAAGGGTGGCTACTGCGGTACTTGCGGAGTTTACAGAAAGGCGCGTTTGGCTGAACTTAACCGCCCATTCCCGTGCTCAGAACCAGAGCAATGGCAACCACCGCAACCAGCAAGCCGGCACTAGCGGCGATTTTGAATCCCTCGATCATTTCCCGTTCTGGTGTCATCATGATGTCTCCGTGTGTTCATGAATCTGATGAAACTGCAAAAATCAGCATTGACTTTGCTCCGTTTCAGATCAAAGCTTAATGATAATGATTATTATTTGCAAGAGTATTTTGTATATTTCATTACCAGCGGGAAGATCAGTTCGGATCGTTGGTTCTTTCGGTTTTATCGTACTGGGAAATGTTATCTGTAATCTCGAACCAGTCAGATTTTGAGCCCACGTAGGTATGTTGCGCCGGCTTTTTCCCCAAGGGTTCATTGATTGCGCCAACCCGCAAGCGCAAAATACCGGGAATAGCATCTACCCGGCTGTATAGCTGGCTGCCACACTGGCTGCAAAATGCGCGATATTTCCCGGGGCGAGACTGATATTCGGTTATAAGATTTTCACCAGTGATGAATTGAAACCGGGCTTTCTGAACCGGCGAACTGGCGGAAAAGGCGCTGCCATGGGCACGCCGGCACTGGCTGCAATGGCAGAGTGCGATTGGCCCAAGGGGGCCCGTGTATTCGAAGGTAACATCACCACACAGACATTGGCCGGTAAACATAATTAACTGCCTCTCGATTCCTGCAAACTCAACAGATTGCCGCGCCGATAATACCTGCGGACCACTTGAAGAACCAGAGAGCCAGCACCATCTACTGACACACAGTTGCAACAGGAGGACATTATGTCATTCAGCGCACTTCCACAGATTGGGATAGGCACCTACCGGTTGAAAGGTAATGATGCACGGGATGCAGTGAAAAGTGCCCTGTCTCTGGGCTATCGCCATGTTGATACCGCACAGATGTATGGAAATGAAGCGGAAGTCGGTGATGGCATCACTTCCAGTGGCATTCCGCGCCGCGAGATTTTTCTCACCACAAAAATCTGGTATGACAAATTACAGCCCAGCGATCTGATCAACAGCCTGCATGACAGCCTTGCACAGCTGAAAACCAATTACGTTAACCTAGCGCTGATCCACTGGCCCTCCCCAGACAATGAGGTGCCTATGGAGGAGTATCTGGGCGCGCTGCGCGATGCCCAGCGGGAAGGGCTTACCGAGCACATTGGCATTTCCAACTTCAACTGCGCGCAAATGGACAAGGCAAAGTCCATTCTGGGAGAGGCGGTTATTTTTACCAATCAGGTAGAGGCGCATCCGTTTCTGGCCAATCGGCGTGTTGTTGAGCATGCACAGAAGCTTGGGATTACCGTTACCGGTTATATGCCGCTGGCCGTTGGTAAAGTGATGGACAACGAGGTGCTGCAGCAGATCGGCAGCCAACACAACGCGTCACCGGCACAGATTGCCATTGCCTGGCTGATATCACGCGGCGTGGTGCCTATTCCATCATCAACCCGGCCGGCGCACCAGAAAGCGAATCTTGCTGCGCTGAAAATCCGGCTGGGTGACGATGAGATTCAAGCCATTAATGCTCTGGATTGCGGTGACCGGATTGCAAATCCCGGCTTTTCTCCCGTTTGGGATTAAGCCGGGGCGCTCTGGCTCAGGCAGAGTAGTGCAAATTCAGATAGTCCAGAATGTCCGATGACTCAAACAAGCCTTCACTGGTATTAGGGTCTTCCAGGTACGGCACCTGTACCCGCTTGTGTCTCTGGAAAAACGCATCCCGTTTGCCACCCGGAGCAGGCACGTAAGGGCCCGGCTTCAGGCGCTGCTTTGCCGGGCCGAATTCCGTCCAGTGTTCCTTGCCAAGATTGTGCAGAGTGTAGGGTATTTCCAGCTCGCACAATCTTTCCCGGACAAGACGTGAGAACGGGCTGCCTTCAAAGCTCCAAAGATGTAATGGTTTCGCAGGCCGTTTGCTTAAATGTGCCCGCATCCCGCGCAGGCCACTGGCTGCCGTTCCCAAAGAACCCAGCACCGGTTGCCAGGCCTTGCTTTGATAGTACCCAGGCACCGGGCGCCCGCCGTACTGTTTAAACAGATAGTTCACAATATCGGCCGATTCGTACATCACTGTGCCGGTATTCTTGTCAACAATAAGCGGAAACTGCTGTTTGCCGGCAATGTTTTCGGCTTCGGCCCGAAACACCCGGCCACCCTTGGGGCAAGGACGGATTTCCACATCCAGATTAAGCGCGGTCAGCGCCTCACGAACCCGACGGCAATATGGGCAGCCCTCCATGTCGTATAAAATAATCGGCAGCTTGGGCTGAATTGCCTGTTTAACCACCAGACAACCGCGCCAGGCGGTGAAAGTCGAGGTAGCAACCGAACCAAGTACATTGAGGTTGTGAACCAGGAAATTGGACATAAACACACCTTCTATTGAATTCGTACGTCATTATCATGCACTAACGCAATTTTCCATTGGCCTGCGGTCACATTTATACACAGTAGAGCGGCCGGTCAATAATCGTTCCGGAACAACAACATGCCATATCTGTAGCCTGACAACTCAAAAAATTACTTACACTGCGTCACAAAAGTTCAATACAAACAAGGTCACTACTGCCAAATTTTAACGTCATGTATAGCTTCTCTGCATAGTACGCAGGGCAAAGATGAGCTATTGTTGGAAGATGAAAATCTATTAACGTCTATCATGGTGATCCGGGGAATGCAGCGCGCTCACACAAACAGGCAAACAGGCTTTGCCGTCAGGGGGTTTTTACTGGCCGTAATTGTTGCTCTTGCTACTGTAGCAAGCTCTTTTGTGTATGCCGCAGATGACACAAAACCGGAATTTTCCCCAAACCGTGTCTGGAGTAACCAGATGCGGGACTATGCCAGCAAATCCCTGCATAACGAAAAAGCCCTGAGCATGGCGGCCATTCCGTTAAATGGACCGGGTATTGAACAATATATCAATGCCGATGAATTGATGAGCCCCGGCTCTATCATGAAGCTGGTGACTACCTTTGCCGCACTGGAAATCCTGGGCCCCACACACCAATGGGAAACCGACTTTCTGACTGACGGTGAAATGGTTGGAGACACACTCAAGGGTAATCTGTACGTACGTTTTGGAGGAGACCCCAAGCTCACCATAGATCGCCTTTGGGGCACCCTTCGTGAGCTCCGCAGCATGGGCATCACCACCATCGATGGCCAACTGGTTCTTGATGGCAGCTACTTTAAAATAGACGGTGGTTTTCCGGTGTTTGCAGACAACGGCAACAACCCACATGCACCGTTTTTGGTAGAGCCCTCGGCGTATCTTACCAACCTCAACCTGTTGCACTTCCAGGTTCGGGCCGATAACCGCGGCACACAGGCCTGGAGCTCACCCGCACTGGCCGATGTTGTTATTGATAATCGGGTAACCGTTGTTGAAGAAGGTTCCTGCCCGGGCCGGCGCAATTTTGACTGGACGCCTGTTTACCACGATGGCGACAACAAGGTAACCGTGCGCGTGACTGGCCAGTTGCCTAAAGGCTGTCGCACAACCACTTATATGTCGCTCCTGCCACACGATCAGTACAGCGCCTCATTGATTCGTTCACTGCTGGCTGAAACCGGTGTAACGATTACCGGCATCAGTGCTACCGGCACCACCCCTGAGGGTGCAAAGCTGGTACTGAAAACCACGTCGCCAGACCTCGTTACTATGGTGCGCGATATTAACAAGTGGAGCAGTAATGTGATGGCCCGTCAGATGCTGCTGACAATCGGCGCTGAAGGCCGGCTCGACAGCGAGAAAGACGACCGGGTTGCGGGCATTCGGGAAATTTACGAATGGCTGGAGAAAAAAGGGATTAATACCGCAGGCATGGTGATTGATAACGGTGCGGGCCTTAGCCGCCACAGCCGGATTACCGCACGCCAGGGCGCAGAACTGCTGCGGCAGGCGTGGGATAGCCCGTTTGCGTCCGACCTCATGGCCTCTATGCCAATTATTGCCATGGATGGAACCATGGCTCGCCGGTTGACAAATATCGGAATGGACGGAGCCGGGCGTATCAAAACAGGATATCTGGAAGATGTTCGCTCGATTGCAGGCTTCACTCGCGATGAACACAACACCACCTGGGCGGTTGTCGGTATGGTCAATAACGACCCGGCCTGGAATGGCCAGGCCGTTCTTGACCGGATTCTCTATTCCCTGCACTTCCGGCCACCCACCGGTACCGCGATTTCCCGGGCAGGCTCAGGATCGTCATCCGCAGCAACCTCACCCGGAGGCTGATCAGACTGTCAGATAACCGCCATCGGCATTGATGCAGGCGCCGGTGGTGTAGCTGGATGCGTCTGATGCCAGGTACAGAACCGCCCCGGCCATTTCACTCGGATCTGCCACACGCTTCATGGGAATGTGCGCCATTGCCTGCTTTTTGATGGCCTCATTAGACGTGAGCGCGCTGGCAAACTTTGTATCTGTCAGCCCGGGCAACAGTGCATTAACCCGGATTTTTTGCTGCGCCAACTCCACAGCAAATGACTTGGTCATGGAAATAACGGCTGCTTTGCTGATTGAGTAAATACCCTGGAAATGGCCGGGAATAACACCATTTACAGAGGCTACGTTGACAATAGACCCACCGCCACTTTTCTTCATCAGTTGCGCCCCACGGGCACACATAAAGAAATAGCCCCGGATATTCACGTCAACCGTTTTCTGAAATGCGCCCAGATCGGTATTTTCTATAGGCCCGAAGTAGGGATTCGTTGCAGCATTATTAACCAGAATATCCAGCTTGCCGTGGGTTTTTTCGATATGGGCCCAAACAGCTTCAATCTGATCCATTTCACCAATGTGACAGGCATAGGCTTCTGCACTTCCGCCGGCCTCGCGAATGCTGCTGGCAATAACTTCACAGCCTTCAATCTTACGGCTGCTAACGATAACGTGAGCACCGTATTCTGCCAGAGTGCGGGCAACGCTCTCGCCAATACCCCGGCTGGCACCGGTAATCAGGGCCACTCTGCCCGTCAGATCAAACAGGTTCTTGCTGCTCATTCGTTCACCTCAATTATTATCGGAATGTCACCAGAGAAGCATCTTCCGCTTCCAGGTGGCTGTAATTATTAAACACAGACAGACTGTGGCGGTTACCGGAATACAAAACCTGGGTTACGCTGGAATTGGCAATAACTCCGGTCAGAGCCAGCGCCCGCCGGTCATTCATCCCTAACAGATACTGGCAGATCACTGCGATGGGTCCGCCAGAAGTAGCGACGAGTACATCGCCTCCATCGGCAACTTCAATCATCTCGTTAAACGCCTGCAATACGCGCGCTTTAAAATCCAGCCAGGTTTCACTGTATTCGTGGTCGTAATCACCCGAAATCCAGCGTTCTACCGCAGAAACAAAGGCTTCCTGAAAGGCTTTGATGGGTTTTGGAAACACTGCCAGCTCCCGTGCCAGAACTGCCCGATCCTGCCATTCCGGGCGATAACAATTAATCACACCCACATGATCAAACTCGTTAAAACCCGGCATTATTTGCATATCCGGGAACTGGCTGCCGTAACCCGTGGTAATGGCTTCCACCGTTTCCCGGTGGCGCACAAGATCGCCTCCGAAAACAACCGCGGGCTCCAGCTTATCCGCCAGCCAGCGGCCCAGCACCCGGCCCTGCTCCCAACCTTTCGGGGAAAGCTTATCGTAGTTTTCTTCGCCAAAACTGGCCTGGCCGTGGCGCACCAAGTACACCGTTGCCATTACAGTGCACTCTCGGCAATCAGTCGCTGACAACGCTTTTCCAAATAGTTGGCGGCATGGCCAAATACGGCAAACCGTTTGTCCTGTGTCTGCCCGTGGTAATAACGGTAGTAAATCTGTTGAATAATCACCGCCAGCCGGAACAGGCCGTAAATTTCGTAGAAGTCGAAGTTGCTCACCTGAAAACCGGACTTCTCCATGTAATACTCAACCACCTGCTTGCGGGTGAGCATGCCCGGGCGGTGAGTAGGCTGCCGGCGAAGCATCTGGAACGGCTCTTCGTCATCCGCTTCAATCCAGTAAGCAAGGCTGTTGCCAAGGTCCATTAACGGATCGCCAATCGTCGCCATCTCCCAGTCCAGCACCCCGATCACTTCAAACGGGTTATCCGGATTCAGCACAACATTATCGAAGCGGAAGTCGTTATGGATAACCACCTGGGCAATATCTTCGGGCATGTTGTCCTTCAGCCAGGCCATTACTGCCTCAAAATCGCCAACATCCGCGGTGTGCGATTTACGAAACCGATCACTCCAGCCGCCAATCTGGCGCTGAACATAGCCCTCTCCTTTGCCCAGCTTATCCAGCCCGGTCGCCTTGGCATCTACCCGGTGCAGGTCCACCAGTTTATCGATCACACTCAGGCACAGCTTGCGGGTATCGGCTTCGCTCAGTTCAAATCCTTTCGGAAAGTCCTGGCGCAAAATAACGCCCTTCAGGCGCTCCATCACATAAAAGTCGCAACCCAATACCTCGTAATCATCACAGGTTGCAATAATATCTGGCACATAGCGATAAACCGGCTTCAGCGCCTGCATAACTTTCGCTTCACGCAGCATATCGTGGGCAGATTTGGCAATCTTGCCGAATGGCGGACGGCGCAAAACATAAGAGTGGTCGCCATAATCCACCTGATACGTCAGGTTAGAGGCACCTCCGGGGTATTGGCGAATCTCCGGTTTACCGGTCAGGCCCGGGATTGCCTTCTTCATGAACGTGTCTACAGCCTGGCTATCCAGCTCTTCGCCTTCGCGAATACTCACTGCCTGGTCAATCTGAGTCATTCAGGGCTCTCCTTTTTTATATTCCGGGTTCGGCCTTGGCCTTGCCACCCATCTTACTCATCCAGCGCTTACTTTCCTCATACATCAACCGGTCAAAAACCCAGGGTGCATAGCGCTTCAGTACCCAG
>DATJDA010000348.1:0-27485 GCA_035497695.1 Marinobacter sp.
TTGCTGGCAAAAGTGATTATTCACAGCCATTCCAGTGATTACACCCTGGCTGTCGGAAAGGCCTATCGCGCTCTGTGCCAGTTTCGGGTCGAAGGCGTGAAAACAAACATCTCTTTCCTGCAGGCTCTCCTGTCTCGGGACGAAGTCGTTACCAATCAGGTCTACACAAGGTATGTGGACGACCAGATAACCACCCTGGTTGCAGAGAGTGAAAAGCCTTACCCGAAGTTGTTTCGGGCCAGCGCATCCTCCGTGCGCGATACTACTGATGTTCAGGTTATGGCTGCTCCACAGGGTTCGGAGCCAATCCCTGCGCCTATGCAGGGCCAACTGGTGAACACTCTGGTAGCAGATGGAGAGGCCGTTGCCAATGGTCAGATTCTGGCCATTGTTGAGGCCATGAAGATGGAACACGAAATCAAGGCACCCAGGGCTGGCATTATTCGTGGCTTGCCGGTAGCGAATGGTGAGTATGTCAGCGAGGGTCAGGCTATCGTCTTTATCGAGCCGGATGGCAGTGATCTGGCTGAGGAAACGGCAGAACAGGAAGTTGATCTGGATTATATCCGGCCAGATCTGGCGGAGTCCTTTGAACGGCACCGGCTTACTCTGGATGAAGCCCGCCCCCAGGCCGCCGGGAAACGCCATAAACTGAACATGCTCACGGCCCGGGAGAACGTTGCCAATATCTGCGACCCAGGCAGCTTTATGGAGTATGGAGCTCTCACCTACGCAGCTCAGCGCCGGCGCAGAGAAGTGGACGATCTGATTCGCACAACACCCGCTGATGGGCTGGTTGCCGGTATTGGTGCTGTCAATGGCAAGCTGTTTGCTGAAGAGCAGGCCCGCTGTGCGGTGCTGGCTTACGACTACACTGTCATGGCCGGCACTCAGGGTACGATGAACCATAAGAAGACCGACCGGGTGTTACAAGTAGCTGAAGAGCAGCAACTGCCAGTGATCTTTTTTACTGAAGGCGGTGGTGGACGGCCCGGTGATACAGATGACGGCACTATAGTCGCCGGGCTCGATTATTCCAGCTTTCTGCAATACGCCCGGCTGAGCGCTTTGGCTCCGCGGATTGGTATTGTTGCCGGCCGTTGTTTCGCCGGTAATGCGGTATTTGCGGGCTCCAGCGATTTGCTGATTGCCACTAAAAATGCCAGCCTGGGTATGGCTGGCCCTGCCATGATTGAAGGTGGGGGGCTGGGTGTGTATGCGCCAGAAGAGGTTGGCCCCATGTCGGTTCAGGTACCGAATGGTGTCGTTGATTGTCTGGTCGAGGATGAACGGGAGGCCGCTCAGGTTGCCCGCAAACTGATGTCCTATTTTCAGGGCAATCTTCCGGATTCTACGTGTGTCGACCAGCGGTTATTGCGGTCCAGCATTCCAGAAAACCGGTTGCGCTCTTATGACATCCGCGCGCTTATCAGCACTCTGGCAGACACTGACAGCCTTCTGGAACTGCGCCCCGGATTTACCCCGGGCATGGTCACGGCCTTTGCGCGGATTGAAGGTCGCCCCATCGGTATTATTGCCAATGATCCCAGGCATCTTGGAGGCGCTATCTGTTCTAACGGTGCCGACAAGGCGTCCCGGTTTATGCAGCTCTGCGACGCCTACGATGTGCCTTTGATCAGCTTGTGCGACACCCCGGGGTTCATGGTTGGCCCGGAGGCTGAGAAAACAGCCCTGGTGCGCCACACCACCCGTATGTTTGTCACGGCGGCCAGCCTGCAGATTCCGGTCATGTCAGTGGTGTTGCGAAAGGGCTATGGTTTGGGTGCAATGGGCATGACAGCTGGCTCGTTTCACGCGCCTTTTTTCAATGTTGCCTGGCCCACTGGTGAGTTTGGCGGTATGGGGCTGGAAGGTGCTGTTCATTTGGGCTTTCGCAATGAAATTGCCAAAGCCGGCGACGAAGCCGCTCAAAAAGCCATGTTTGAAAAGCTGGTGGCCAAGCAATACGAAAGGGGCAAGGCTTTAAGTATGGCGGTGTCACTGGAGATAGACGCAGTGATTGATCCGGCTGAAACCCGCAGCTGGATTCTCCGTGGGCTGAAATCGGTGAAAAAACCGGCGGCCCGTCACGGCCGTCGTCGGCCAATGATAGACACGTGGTGAACTATTAAAAGATCAGCGCTGAAAAACCTCCTGCGGCGGCCGGCTGACGACGCCGCCCAGAACTTCCTGGCCGTCTGTGTATCCCTCACATTCTGCTTCGTTGTCTATTCGATGCTGTTGGTGACTGTGCCCGTATATGGCCTGGCACTGGGGGCTTCTCCCCTGATGCTGGGTGTTATTCTCAGTTCTCAGTATTTACTGCCATTTTTACTGGCCATCCCTATGGGAGGCGTGGTGGCCCGTCGTGGGGGCAGGTTCACACTCGTTTCAGGGGCACTGTTAATGACCGCAGGCTTGCTATTGATGCAGGCACTGCCAGGTTATTACGGGCTTATCGGTGGCCAGCTTTTAATTGGCCTGGCACATCTTCAAATGGTGCTGTCAGCGCAAACCGTTATTTCATCGTTAGCGGTAGGCCCGAAGCTGGAAGGTTATTTTGGCTGGTATAACACCTGGCTGTCTGGTGGGCAGGTGGCAGGCCCGTTACTGGCGGGTTATTGGATTCAGTCAGCGGGGGGTGTCGGCAATCTGTTTCTGGTGATGGCAGGAATTGCACTGGCCAGCGGGCTCGCAGGTCTGGCGCTAACGGGAGACGCAGCCTCGGGCATATCCGTAACCAGAAAGCAGGCCGGGTTTCGCGCCCAGGCGTCGCTGATGCGCCATAACAAAGGTGTTCAGGTCTCTCTTGCGATAACCGTGGCGGGTATGTTTGCTTTGGGCATCTACAGCAGCTATCTCCCGGTCTACCTGGACAGCTTGGCAATGGGTGCGATGACCATTGGTGTGCTGGTGAGTTTACGATCGATTGTTTCCATGACAATACGGCCGTTTATACCCTGGGTGATAAGCGTTGCTGGGGGGCGCGACAAAGCAACGCTTCTTGCCTTGTGTATGCTGTTTCTGGGGCTGAGTGGTCTGGGCTTTACAAGCAGCACCTATGTTATTGCGTTGTTATCGGTGCTTATTGGTCTGGGTGGGGGGCTTACGCAGCCACTGTCGATGGTGGTACTGGCAGAAAGTGTGCAGCGTGAACAACGATCAGGCGCTTTAGGCATGCGCCTGATGGTTAACCGGGCTGTTCACTTTCTCGCCCCTTTGGCGTTTGGTGCAATTCTTGGCGCCAGCGGATTTGGGTGGTCGTTTGGGCTTTCCGGTATTTTTGTGGCGTTGGTTGCCGGGGTTCTTATATGGATTCAGAGACGGTGCGGTGATTAAAAGCCAAAGAGTGGTGCAAATTAATATAGGCAGATACTGCACCTGTTGTAGTGTTAGCGACAAATATTGGGCACAGTGACAACAGAAAAGCCGCAAAGAGTCAGGAGATCGCCGGGAATGCGCATTGCCTGGAAGCCACTTGGGTGGGGATTGTTCATCGTTCTGGTGCTTGCCATCGTGTTATGTGTTCTGGTGGGCCGTCAGCTCTGGAACGAGGCGCTGCAACAGAACGGAATCAAAGCGCTGGAGTGGCAAGGGTTGAGCCTGTCGCTGAGCGGCTTTTCTGTGCGCGAATTAGAGCTCATTCAATCTCTGCCATCGCGGAACGTTTCGGTGCAAGCCAGAGAGCTGACGCTTGCCTGGCGCTGGCCGGCATGGGGTGAGGGATGGCAGCCCCGGTTAACGGCTCTTGCAGCCGAATACCTGAATCTGGATTGGCAGGAACAATCCGGAGAGCAGCAGGTGGCTAGACCCCCTGAGGCGAGTGCCTGGCCGCCAGATTTGCCATCCTGGTTGCCTGCCGAAGTTACGGTTCAGAGATTTGAGGTAACGTTACCCTGTGAGACGGGGCGGTGCCCACTGGCAGGAAGCTTAACGATTAACAGCTCACAACCTGACTGGGTCACGGAAGCTGGTTCTGCCTCTCTCCCAGCCCTAAGCCAGCGGCTTCCAGTCACAGCCAGCCTGCAATTAGACCATGAAGGTCACTCCGTAAATATGCTGGCAACTCTTGATGGAGCATCGTTTGATAACCTGAGCTTTTCTGCAGAGCTTTCTATTGACGGCACTCGCTATCTGTCTGCCAAGTCGGAATACAGCTATCAGAATAAAAGTGGTCTGGTGTCTTTGGGCGGATCTGTAGAGGTGCCGGAGTTACCCCAAACCGACTGGTTACTGGCCTGGTTGCAAAGTTGGCAAAATATTCCTTCAGAACACTGGCCGGAACAGCCGCAAACCGGTTCTGCAGAAGCAAACTGGCAGTTGCAGGGGCCGCGCGATGAACGCTTCCTGGCGCTGGCAACGGGCAAGGTGAACATCCACGCGCAAGTTCCGCAGCCCTGGCCAGTGCCAGGGGTGGGCAGCATCAGGGGCAATGCAGAAGTTGCTCTGGAGGCGGATAAGGGCCAGTGGCTGCCTGGGACCCTGCAAGCTGATCTGGTGCTCGACCATCCGGCGGCCTGGGTCACAAAGGTGCCAGAACTACTGCGTCCAGACTCGCTCACATTATCGGTCCGACCGGCTTCGGCCATCGCTTCCTCTTCAGATACCCCCACAGCTAAAACGGCCAGTGAGCAAGCGCAGTTGCCGCTGAACGTGAAACTGGATAGCCGTGGAGGCGCCAATGTTTCCATCCAGTCACATCTTGCCATAGCCACTCAGGCACCCTGGATGGTGCAGTTAGGTAAAACACACATAACAGCACATCTGCCAGAGCTGGAAGCAGCCGGCTGGCTGCTGACAAAACCGAAAGTTCAGGTGGCGCTGACTGGCTGGCTGAATACTACCGATGCCGCTTTAAAACTCGGTGCACCTTCGGTCCTGAGTGTTGACCGGCTTGAACCTCTTCACGGAGCAGCTAACCAACCTGAGGCAGACATACGGCTTGCCGGCCTTAAGGTCGATCTGGCGCAGGCCGGGCTGAACGCTCACTACCAACCGGAGCAGGACGGCCTGGACAAGATCAGTCTGAGCGGGCCGGTTGTCCTGAAGGCGAAACAGGTCAGCCACCCACAATTGCTGCCACAGTCCTGGCAGTTCAGCGGCAAGCTGAACAGTACTCTGGCGCGCACAGATCTTGTGGGGGTGCTTAAGGCAAACACCGGAACAACCATAAACCTTGATCTGAATCTTCCGTATCAGGGGCCTTTAAGGCTTGAAGGCAATCTGCGGGTAAGTGGTGAACGGGAAGCCAATGCCCTGCCCAAACTGTTCACAGCATGGCCAGAGCTGCTTACGGTTTCTGCTGGCACCGTCAGTGCCAATGCCATTTATGAGCTGCCGGAAAACGGGGCGATGCGGCTTGGCGGAAAATTGGCTTTCATTGACTGGAGTGGTACCTACGACCGTACGGCCTTGAGCAAAATGAATGGCTCTTTAGAGTTTGCCCTGGAAGGAGACTGTATCCGTGTGGCAACACCAGAGCTGACCATCGAAGAAGTGAACGCCGGAATGCCGGTTGGCCCGGTGCGTATTGCAGGGCATTATCAGGCACCGTTAACAAAGCTCTCGGGCGGGCAGTTAACTCTGGAACACGCCACCACTGGTGCGTTGGGCGGACAGGTACAGATACAACCAGGGAGCTGGGATCTGGCTCAGGCGCCGGTGAGGTTTCCTGTTGAACTTACCGAGCTTAGTCTTGCACGGCTATTGCAGTTGTACCCGGCTGAAGGCGTGGCGGGCACAGGCATTCTCAGTGGCACCGTGCCAGTATTATTTGATCCGGCTACCGGAATCAGGGTGGAGCGGGGCCGTATTGACGCGCTTAAACCTGGTGGGCGCTTGCAGGTGACAGCCGAGCGTCTGAAAGCCCTTGCCAGTCAGAGTGAGTCTATGAAGCTGGTTGCACAGGCTCTGGAGAACTTCCGTTACTCGGTGCTGGATAGCGGCATCAATTATGACGAGAACGGCACTCTGGTACTGGAACTGCATCTTGAAGGCAACAGTACGGAAGTTGGTGAGGGCCAGCCGCTGGTATTGAACATAAATCTTGAGGAGAACATCCCTGCTCTGCTTACCAGCCTTCAGTTAAGCGGCAGGGTATCGGATGCTGTGGCAGAAAGAGTTAAAAGAATACTCGAGAAACGTGAGCGCGATTCAGGCGACCTGTTAAAGTAGAACGCAATAAAGGAGTACACCGATATGTCGCAATTTGGTTTAAGATTTTCCCGACGTGCGCCCGTTCTGTTGCTGGCGGGGCTGATGGTGGCTGGCTCGTTGGCAGCATGCACCCCGACTATTCAGGTGGCTGCACCGAAAGAACCGATTACCGTGAATTTGAACGTGAAAATTCAGCACGAGATTTACGTAAAGGTTGATAAAGATGTCGACGAGCTTTTCGGCGAAAAGGGTCTTTTCTGATTAAGTCTGTATTTTTGCAGCCCTGATTCTTTAAGGAGTTAACGATGAAATTATTTACCCGATTCAGTGTCTTGATGCTCACCCTCTGCCTGGCCCTGCCAACAATGGCCATGAGCCTTAGTGAAGCCAAAAATGCTCTCGATTCTGCAAAGAGCCAGGGTCTGGTTGGTGAAACCCCGACCGGTTATCTGGGGGCGGTAAGTTCCGATAAGAAAACGCAGGAAATCGTCACTGCAATCAATGATGCCCGGCGCGAAGCTTATAAAGAAATTGCGCAAAAGCATGGAATTTCTGTGACCAAGGTGGAAACTGTCGCAGGCCAGAAGGCCGTCGAAAAAACACCACCAGGGCAGTACATCCTGGTGAATGATCAGTGGGTCAGAAAGTAGGGATAACCGCGTTGACGATACGATTAACCGAATTCAGCCATGGTGCCGGCTGTGGCTGTAAAATTGCACCGGATGTTTTAGAGCGAATTCTTCATACCAGCGTTCCACAATTTTCAGACCCCCGGCTTCTGGTGGGCAATGAAAGTCGCGATGATGCTGCCATTGTCGATATTGGCAATGGTACAGGTATTATCAGCACAACGGACTTTTTCATGCCGGTTGTTGATGACCCGTACGATTTCGGGCGAATTGCCGCAGCTAATGCCATCAGTGATGTTTATGCCATGGGTGGCAAGCCGCTGATGGCCATTGCCATTCTTGGGTGGCCGGTGAACGCTCTGGCTCCGGAGATCGCAGCAAGAGTGATTGAAGGTGGCCGGGCGGTGTGCAGTGAAGCCGGCATTGCGCTGGCGGGTGGCCATAGTATCGATTCACCGGAACCCATATTCGGGCTTGCGGTTACCGGGCAGGTTGCCACCAACCGGATTATTCGTAACGACCGTGCCCGTGAGGGCGATCTGCTCTATCTCACCAAGCCACTTGGGGTTGGTATTCTGACCAGCGCATCAAAAAAGCGTTTGCTGACAGACACGGATCTGGCTCTGGCGGTGAAAAATATGACAACCCTGAACAAGCCAGGCGCTGTGTTTGCAGAACTAAGCGGTGTGCACGCAATGACCGATGTCACCGGCTTTGGGCTGGCCGGTCATCTGCTTGAAGTTTGCCGTGGCAGCGGATTGTCTGCGCGCATTGATCGGAACCTGTTGCCGGTAATGCCAAATCTCTCACCCTACATTGCGGCAGGGTGCATTCCCGGCGGTACGTATCGTAATGCAAACGCGTTCGGCTCTTGCGTTCACAATATGGCAGAGAGCGACTCCCTGATCATGTGCGACCCTCAGACAAGCGGTGGTTTGCTGGTAGCCGTAGGCCCTTCAGCAAAAGCAGAATTTGAACAGGCTGCAAAAAGCCAGGGGATTATGGCCAGCCCTTTCGGAGAAATGATCGCGCAGTCCAAAGAGACAGAATGCAGCGTTATCTATGTAGAGTAACGCTGTCTCTTCACAGCTTACGTTGCTGTTTTCGGGTGAACGCCGCTATGGCAGGCACTTGAGCACAGCTTCCGCTATGCTGAGCTGAAACGCACTGTAACCCTCAGCATTGGCAGTAATATCTGTTGCCAACGGATCCCAGGTGCTGAAAGTAACGTCCAGGCCGCGGGTGATTGAGTGCCACCACTGCCGGTTGAACTGTGGTTCGGTCAGCAGGCAGGCGTGATGGGCGTCTCTCAGGCGCTCCTGAATTTCTGCAATGTGCCGGGCACCGGGAGTCAGTTCCGGATTCAGGGTGAGAACACCCTCCAGTTTCAGGTTGTAATGCTCAGCAAATCGGGTGAAAGCACTGTGGTATGCAAACAGACTGATCTCTCTGGCAGGCATCAGCATGGTGCGGATTCGTGCGTCTGTGTGCTTAAGAGTCTGCTCAAACTGTTCCAGATTGTGCGTTAACGTTTCCGTGTCCGCCCCGTCCAGATGGGCAAGAGTATCGCGAATTTCCCGGGCCATAATCAGCGCTATAGCCGGATCTACCCATATATGCGGATCTTCGCCCTCGTGGCTATGGTCGTCGGGAACTGTTTCGCTAAGGAGCGCGGTGTGTTCGTCATGGTGTTTCTGGCCTTCACCTTCCATCAGTTGCACGGTTCGCTGATGAAAGTCTGCACCGGCCAGCAGCCGGGCCAGAAAGTTTTCCATGTCTGGGCCTACCCAGAAAATAACATCAGCCATTTCCAGTGCCCGACGCTGGGAAGGGCGCATGGTATAGGTGTGCGGGCTGGCACCCGCCGGCACCAGTGTAGTGACTTCCACGCTATCTTCGGCGATGGCCCTGACTAATAGCTCAAGTGGCTTGATTGACGTTACTATTTTTGTCGACGCCACAACGAGGGGCGAGTGGATCAGTAAACAAAGCACAAGAATAAGGGTACTTTGAGGAAAGTGTGACCGGGCCATAAGATGGGGAAATCCTGAGTGCGAGAGACGTTATAGTATAACATTTTTGTTTGAGTGCAAAAAAAATCTCACGGGGATGGCCCGCAGGTCTTTGTTCTGGCGATCAGTGCGGTCATGGGAAATTGTTGCCGGGCCGGTATAATACACGGCTTATCAAATGGCCACCGACTTTCAGGAAAGCTTCATGACAATACGTACCCGAATTGCACCATCACCCACGGGTGACCCACACGTTGGTACCGCTTACGTGGCCCTATTTAACTTATGTTTTGCCCGTCAGCACGGCGGTAAGTTTATTCTGCGTATTGAAGATACGGATCAGGCGCGCAGCACTGCAGAGTCTGAGCGGGATATTCTGAACGCTTTGCGCTGGCTTGGCCTGGATTGGGATGAAGGCCCGGATATTGGTGGACCGTATGGTCCCTACCGTCAGTCTGAGCGGAAGGACTCCTACGCGCAATACGCAGAAGATCTTGTTACCGAAGGCCACGCATTCTACTGCTTCCGGACACCGGAAGAGTTGGAAATTATTCGCGAAGAGCGTAAGGCCAAAGGCCTGAATCCCGGCATCAAGGGCGACCTGGAGCTATCTCAGGAAGAAGTAAAGCGTCGTCTTGACGCCGGGGAATCTTACGTTATCCGTATGAAGGTGCCCGATGAAGGCATCTGTGAAATTAAGGACATGCTTCGCGGTACGATTGAGATCGACTGGAGTCAGGTCGATTGCCAGATCCTGCTTAAATCTGATGGTATGCCGACCTACCACCTGGCCAACGTGGTAGACGATCACCTGATGGAAATTACCCACGTACTTCGTGGTGAGGAATGGATTAACTCTGCACCGAAACACAAACTGCTTTATCAGTATTTCGGTTGGGATATGCCGGAACTTTGCCACCTGCCTTTGCTGCGAAATCCGGACAAGAGCAAATTGTCCAAACGCAAGAATCCAACCAGCATCAATTTTTATGAGCGAATGGGTTTTCTGCCAGAAGCAGTTACCAACTATTTGGGCCGAATGGGCTGGTCTATGCCGGATGAGAGTGAAAAATTCACTCTGGATGAAATGATTGCCAATTTCGATATTCAGCGGGTATCACTGGGCGGCCCGGTTTTTGATGTGGAAAAGCTGCGTTGGCTGAATGGTTTGTGGCTCCGCGAAGAGCTCACCGACGAACAGTTTATAGAGCGTATTAGTCAGTGGTGGTTTAATGAAGAGTCACTGATGGCTTTGGTGCCGCATATCAAAAGCAGGGCTGATGTATTCTCGGATGTTGCGCCCATGGCGCAGTTTATGTTCGCTGGCCTGCTTGCTCTCACGCCCCAGAGCTTTGCCCATGATAAGCTGGAAGAAGCCGAAATCAAGCGTGTGCTCCAGTTCACCTTGTGGAAACTGGAAGCTCAGCGCCACTGGAGCAAAGAGAATGTGTTTGCCGATGTAAAGGCTCTGGCGAAAGCGATGGGGCTGAAAATGGGCGACTTTATGTTCCCGATTTTCGTAGCAATAGCCGGAACACCAAATTCGTGGTCTGTTATGGATTCCATGGCTTTGCTTGGTCCGGATATGACCCGGTCCCGGTTGCGTAATGCGCTGGATGTTCTGGGTGGTTTTTCTAAAAAGGAAACTAAAAAAGTGGAAAAGGAATTCGCAGCGCTGGATGCCTGATTCATTATTTTGATGATTAAATGAACGGTATGAGCATGAAAATGCAGCAAATTGAAAAAAGTACGTCTTAAAGGTTGACGCCCACTGGGCGGATCCTTAATATACGCAGCCGTTAAGGGGCCATAGCTCAGCTGGGAGAGCGCAACACTGGCAGTGTTGAGGTCGACGGTTCGATCCCGTCTGGCTCCACCAATTTCTAGTCCCCTTCGTCTAGTGGCCTAGGACTCCGCCCTTTCACGGCGGCAACAGGGGTTCGAACCCCCTAGGGGACGCCAATTCGGTTTAACAGTTTAGTCCACTGTCAAACCATCAAAAAAACCGCCTGTTGGCGGTTTTTTTGTGCCTGTCACAAACATGTGAGGCGTTGAGTCAGGCCTCAGCGAGAGGCCATAGCGCCTTTGCCAACGCCCTCGTAAGCTTTAACCCGGATCGTGTCTGCAGGAAACTCCGCCTTTATCTGATCAGCAATGTGGGCAGCAATAAGTTCAACGGTGGTGTCGGTGTCTATCAGATAGACCTGCGATTCCGGCAAAGTCAGTGCAAAAGCACCCTGATTGGATTCATAGGCAAACGTTATGTGTTTAACTCCGCTCTCGTCGACATTGCGCCCGGCTATATCGGCCTCAGTGCCAACATAA
This sequence comes from Marinobacter sp., assembly GCA_035497695.1. Classification (GTDB taxonomy): domain Bacteria; phylum Pseudomonadota; class Gammaproteobacteria; order Pseudomonadales; family Oleiphilaceae; genus Marinobacter. Next base: position 11,123 of record DATJDA010000348.1, read on the forward strand.
ATATCCTGCCAGCGTGCGGCCCAGTCGCGTTCCAGATCCTGTGCCCGCTGCCCATTCCGGTCGATGCGAATGAGTGAGCGATGGCCATGAGCGATACGCTGACAATTTCCAAGATGCTTTTTTAACCCATGGGCGTAGTGATAATAAGCGCCTTCGATAACCTCTTCCCGCAAAATAACCTCTACGGAGACAACGTTTTCGGGTAAAGCAGCTATGAGTTCCCGCTCCAGCAAACTGGCAACGGCAGACCTGTCAATCTGCTCTGCTGGCAGCCATACAACCGCCTCCTGTGGAGACTGATGAACTATGTGGGTGCCATTGGTCAGTGCCCAGCGAAATGTATCGGGTTCGTGTTCGCTCCGGGTCAGCCCCGAATACTGGCTTGGAATGACCAGGCAGTGATCAACTTGTTCATCAATCACTCGCTTTATAGTTCGCTTCACATCACTGAAATCGAATACCATACCCTGATCGTCGAGATCGCCGCCCAGTACGATGTCTGCAATCCAGCTTTCGCCGACCAGCCCGCGTATCGGGTCAAGATAGGCAAAGTCGATAACGGTCAGATTGTCTACAAAAAGATGGTTCATTAAGTGCTCAGGTGAAAATGGTTGAAGGGTGGTCAGATTCTAGCAAAAATCAAGGATACAGGCAGACTGAAATATATTCAGGCCTGGTTATTCCGCCCAGCTCAGGACATAAATCATAAACCTACATACACGATCGAGCGATCCGAATATCCCGCTACTTATTTTGGCGGCTGGGGCTTCACGCCGAATGGGCCGCGCCAAAGCGCTTCTAACGCTTCCAAATAACGAAAAAGGCACTCTTCTGGACCGTGCCATAGATTTGGGGCGGGTGCTCAGCCACGATGTCCGTGTGCTGTGTGGTGCAGGGTACCCCTTGATCCGGTTTCGCTGTACGTCACAGCCCTCAGCATGGATAAGGGTGTCTGATTGGCATGAGGGGCTTTCTGCCTCGCTGATAGAAGGCATTTTACAGGTCGGGCCCCTGGCACCGGGCGTATTTGTGTTACTGGCAGACCAGCCGCTGCTGAATATCGACTCACTAAGGGCTCTTCGCACGGCCGCACTTCGTGCGCCAAGGCAACCGGCCGCTGCGAATTATAATGGGCGGCCAGGGGTGCCAGCCTATCTGCCACGCTGGTTGTGGCCTGACGTGATGGCGCTCAGCGGCGATCGTGGAGCAGGGCGGTTACTGGCAAAGGCCGGCGCAACGCTGATTGACATTCCGGGTGTCCATGACGATGTTGACACGCCGGAAGACTGGCAAAGAATTAAACAGCAGCTTAGCCAAACAGCCCCGAAAGCCAGGCAATCCCAACACTGAAGATGCCAAGGCTGATGGCAAGGCCAAGGGTATATATTTTTGATGATGCCGTGTGCTGTTGTGTTACAAACAGATCGATAGTGCGCTGGGCAATATCTTCGGCAGTTTCCCTGGATATCTCATGGGCCTGCTGAATAGCCTCAGACTGCAAGGTTTGCCAGAACTCGGTATCAATCGTCTGAACACTGGTAATATGGTCTTTCAGCTCAGCCATATGCTCACCGGTAAATCCGGAATTGCGCTTCAGCTCTTTTTTCAGGGCAGCTAATTCCCGACCTATATTCAGATTTACTTCCGCTGCAACTTCATCGCGCAAGTGCAATGTTCGCTCTTCAAGCAGGCTGGTCATCGCGTTCAGTCGCTCTTCAATCGCTGATTCCTGCTTGTTGCGGGATTCATCAAGCGCGCGCTTCAAATGGTCAAACTGCTCATCGAAGAGTGAGCTGAGTAATTCGTGCATACGATTGTTGATGTGTGTTTTCACGGCTGAGCGGGCAATCTGCTCTATCAGGTCGCTGGTCAGCGGTATAACGTTTTCGGCAGTGCTGTCACTTCCTGAGAATCCGTCTTCCGATTTCAGTGACATACGCACTGACGCGTCAGCGGGTATGTTCAGAATATCGTCGTCGAAGTCTTCGTTGTCGGCATTGTTATAAACAATGGGTGTTTTAGGGAGTGTGCCCTCAGCAACATCGCGGCTCAATTGTTCCAGTACCAGGCTAAGGCCTTCGGTATGAGGTGGCTTGGTAAGAATGTTGTAAACTCCGAAGTTTCTCGCCTCTTCGATAAAAGAAGGGGATTTTTTTGAGGTGCACATAATAATGGGGATAGCGGCAGTAGCCGGGTTGCCTTTGATGGCTTTAGTGGCTTCTACGCCATTCATGCCCGGCATCAGATGGTCCATAAAAATAACATCAGGGCGGCTGTTGGTGTTCAGAAAGTCCAGCGCTTCCTCGGCAGAGCCCGCCATATTAACTTCCATGTCGCGACTTTCCAGCAGCTTGCTCAGGGCAAAGCGTGCCACCTTTGAATCGTCCACCAGCAGAGCGTTTTTGATCGCCATCTCAACTACCTCAATCGTTTACTACAAACGCGTATGTTATCGGGCTGTGGTGTATTACCAGCCTTCCAGTTTTGGGCATTGGGTAGCCCGATAGCTTTTGTCCCGATAACAGACACCGGGTTCCGTTGTGCGGGCAGTAAAAACTTCCCCCGCAGCAGTTGTCAGACGTACCTGTCCGTAGGGCTCACCGTGCCGGAAAGTCGCTTCAATGGAGCTGCCATTGGGGTTGCGTAACAGACCCTTTCCGTGGAATTTCCCTTCAATATATTCGCCTTCGTATTTCTTGCCGTTGGCAAACACTTCCGAGCCGGTGCCATTGAAGGCACCGTTGGAAAACTCGCCTTCATAGTGACGGCCATCGGGATAAGTAAGGCTTCCCTGGCCATGAAAATCGTTATCACGGAAGCCGCCTACGTATAACATGCCATCCGCTGTAGTAAGCGAACCGTGGCCATTCAAGCGTCCATCTTTCCAATGGCCGGTCAGAATATCGCCGCTGTTTACGGTAAGGGTTCCCTTGCCATTGAATTGATTGGCCCGGAATTCGCCAGAGTAACGGGATCCGTCAGCGCTGCGCCAGTTGCCTTCGCCCTCGCGCTCGCCGTTTACCCAGTCGCCCTCATAGCGACTGCCATCCGCATACCAGGCGGTGCCAGTTCCATCGAATTTGCCATCGATAAAATGCCCTTCGTAGCGCAAGCCGTCACTGTCTGTGTAAGTGCCGTCTCCGGTTTTAACGCCGCCGACCCAGGTACCGTTTTGGAAATTAACCGTTGTATAGGCCGTAAGCTCACCAACGAGTGTCACATCGCTGCCTGGCTCCAAAGCAACCGTTTGGGCCCAAGGCTTAAAGCCATCTTTGCTGATGGTCACATTGTATTTGCCCGGCTCAAGTTCAAGGTCGAGCCGGGTTGGTCCGTAGGCTTTGCCATTGATTGTCACGTGATCGCCAGCCACATTGGAGCGAAGAGTGAGCGTGCCGGTTGTTGGCAGTTTTTTTACCACAGGCTCTGGCGTAACTGCCAGTACAGGTGCCGGCTTGATTGTTTTCGTTATTGCGGCCGTGGGCTCGGCCACCGCCAGAGTGACGGCGTTATCCGGTATTGGCTCTATATGAAACGGCTCTGTCTGTACGGCTACTGCCGGCTCTGGTATCGGCTCTGGCTCAGTAGCGGGTGCTGATTGTATGGCTGCAGCCATATCTGTCCGGGAGGCGGGTTCTGAGGCAACAGAAACTGCCGCGATGGTTTCCGTGAGCGCCTCACTCGCTGCTGCAAATTTTACGTCCTCGCGCACAGATGCGAACCCGGCGGTAACAAGTAACATCAAGGCCAGCGCATTGATGAAAAGAAGTGGTCTGAAATCGACCATAGTGGAACCTCTTAATCCTGCATTTCCAAAATTCTGTCTACTTCTTCATATTACCCAGTGCAAGCAACGTTATGTAACACAAAGTGTCTGAAGTTACCGAGAATGATGGTCAAATCACATTTTGGCCGGAAGTCGGTCATGGTTAAGCTGTTCCCAGGACCTCATGTATACGTCGGCCTCATACTCGTAGGGCGAGCGAAATGGGGTCAGCAGGAAATCGAAAACCAGGAAAATAAAGCCGATGGAGGCCCAGGCGATGATCAGGGTGCTGACCGTCGTTGCCTGCACTTCCGGATTGGCGTTCACAAAATTCTGCAGCAGGGGAATCAGTTCGGTGGCCATAACCACCGGGTTAAAGCTGGCCAAAACGAAAGGAAGCCAGAAAGCAATGAGCACTGGGAAAAAACCAAACGACCAGAGAATCCGCCTTACCAGATAAATCAGTACCTCGCGCCAGAAACGCTGCTTGATTTCTGGTACCTTGCGGATACGTTTAAGATACCTGCGGCGTTCTGCCCAGTAGGCAGCAACTTCAGGGGCTTCGACGGTTCCGGAATCAGGTATTATGTGAGGTGAGTTGGTCGTCATGAATTGCCTGGCTGTCCTATTGCTGCTGGAGTGTGCATGATAACTGAAACTACGTGTTACCCTACAAGTCTACAATAGCTTAAGACAGGAAAGTTTGAATGGCGGCAGTGATCGATAACGCAATCCATCCGGCTTTTGAGAAGCTTCGCAGTCACCGAATAAGTACCCTTAACCTTGATGTTGAGGAATATCGCCACAGGAAAACAGGTGCTCGTCACCTGCACCTGGCAGCGGATAACGATGAAAACGTTTTCTTCGTGGCCCTGCGTACCTTTCCCATGGATTCTACAGGTGTTGCTCACGTGCTGGAGCACACGGCCCTGTGTGGCAGTGAACGGTTTCCGGTACGCGATCCGTTTTTCATGATGATTCGGCGTTCGCTGAATACCTTTATGAACGCGTTCACCAGCAGCGACTGGACGGCTTATCCATTTGCCAGCATGAACCGCAAAGACTTCGATAATCTTTTGACCGTTTATCTGGATTCGGTATTTTTTTCCAGGTTGGACAAGCTGGATTTTGCGCAAGAAGGTCATCGTCTTGAATTTGAAAAGCCGGATGACTCAAGCACAGATCTGGTTTACAAGGGTGTTGTCTATAACGAGATGAAAGGCGCCATGAGTTCGCCTACCTCGCAACTCTGGCAAAACCTGAGCAGTCACTTGTTTCCGACCACAACTTATCATTACAACAGTGGTGGCGAGCCAGATCATATAGTCGATCTGAGCTATGACGACCTTGTCCAGTTCTATCGTCACCACTATCACCCCAGTAATGCCATATTCGCCACCTATGGCAATATTCCGGCGCGTGAGCACCATGAGCGGTTTGAAGAGCTGGCGCTCAAACGATTTGACCGTCTTGATATCAAGCTGCCGGTTCGTGATGAAAAGCGCATGTTTGCTCCTGTGCGTGTAGAGCAGAGTTACGCAGTCAGCGAAGGCGAGAGCACCGATGACAAAACTCATATCGTGATGGGTTGGTTACTTGGTCACAGCTTTGACTTGCAAAAAAATCTGGAAGGGCAGTTGCTGTCTGCTGTTCTGCTTGAAAACAGCGCATCCCCTCTGATGCGTGCGCTTGAGACAACCGATCTTGGGCAGGCACCATCGCCCATGTGTGGGCTGGAAGACTCTAATCGGGAAATGACGTTTGTTTGCGGTATTGATGGCAGCGAACCGGAAAAACTGAAAGATTTGGAAGCGCTGGTTGAGCAGACACTGCAGCAGGTGGTTGAGAAAGGCGTCAGCACCGAGCGTCTGGAAGCTATTCTTCACCAGCTTGAGTTGCACCAGCGGGAAATTTCTGGCGATCAGTTCCCGTATGGGCTGCAACTGATCATGAGCGCGATTGCACCAATGGTTCACGGTGGTGATCCCGTTGAACTGTTAGATCTTGAGCCGGTGCTGGCAACCCTGCGTGAAAAAATCAAAGATCCGCAGTATGTGCCAGATCTGATCCGCAAAAATCTGTTGGACAACCCTCACCGGGTAACACTGGTTTTGCGGCCGGATGACAAGTTGGAAGGTCGGCGTCAACAGGCAATCCGTGAGGCTCTGGCCCGCCGCAAGGCCAGCCTGACAGACACCCAGATCGAGCAGATTATTGACCGGGCAAAGGCGCTTGAAGAGCGCCAGATGCGAAAAGATGACGACTCAATCCTGCCAAAAGTGGATCTGACCGACGTACCGCTGCAGATGCCAGAGCCAGAAGCACGATTTGATGATGAGCTCGGCGCAACTATTTATGCCCGGGGCACCAATGGGCTGGTGTATGGACAAATCGTAGTCCCGGTGCCGAATCTGACAGAAGAGGAATTGTTGCTGGTGCCTTATTACACCACTCTGATCTCGGAAGTTGGTTGTGGCGAACTGGATTACCTGCAAATGCAAGACCGAATCTCCGCAGAGTCTGGTGGCATCAGCGCGTCGTTTAGTGCCAAGGGCCGGGCTGACGATGTCCAGGACTTGTCTGGTTATATTATTTTCAATGGTAAAGCTCTGGCACGTAACCGTGGCGCACTTGCCCGCTTACTGAAGGACGTATACACAAACGCCCGTTTTGACGAGAAAGACCGGATTAGAGAAATTATTGCTCAAATCCGTACCCGCCGGGAGCAGGCGATAACCGGCAGCGGTCATGCATTGGCAATGGGTGCTGCGTCGCAGGGTATGAGCCCGGGCGCATGGCTATCGTTCCGTCTGAGCGGTCTGGCGGGCATCCGCGGTACCAAACAACTGGACCAGGCGCTGAAAGATCCGAAAGAGCTGGAGGCCTTGTGTTTGAAACTTTCTGCCTTGCACGCAAAGATCCGCAGTCAGGATCGTCAGTTTCTTGTTATTGGTGAAGAAGAACAATTGCCTGGCATGCTGGAAGAGGTGAAATCCAGTTGGCTGGGTGAGGCCGCTGGAGAAACATCAAACTGGAAGATGGAGCCGGTTGGCTACACGGCTCGCGAAGCCTGGTTAACCTCCACGCAGGTGAATTTTTGCGCGAAGGCCTATAAAACTGTCGCCATTGATCACCCGGATGCTGCTGCGCTAACCGTGCTTGGTGGTTTTCTGCGGAATGGTTATCTGCACCGGGCTGTCCGTGAAAAGGGCGGAGCTTATGGCGGCGGCGCCGGACAGGACAGCATAAATGGTACATTCCGCTTCTACTCATACCGCGATCCACGCCTGTCAGAAACTCTGGATGACTTTGATAAGTCACTGGTCTGGCTGCAGGAAACAGAGCATGGCTATCAGGAACTTGAGGAGGCCATTCTTGGTGTTGTAGGGCAATTGGACAGGCCCCGCTCCCCAGCCGGTGCAGCACGCCATGCTTTTCACAACAGGTTGTTTGATCGCAGTCCGGAGCAGCGGGCACGATTCCGTGCGCGGGTTCTGTCGGTCAAACTGGAAGACCTCAAGCGGGTAGCCAAAACCTGGCTGATACCGGATGAAGCCAGCATTGCAGTGGTCACCAGCCCGGAGAATCGCGAGCTGGTGGAAAGTCTGGGCTTGGCAATCGAAGAAATGTAATTCAGGGTGGCTACTAGCGATTTCGTCTCAAGCCGGTAGCCACCATAATTTTTGTAGAGATTTCTTCTATCGAGTACGCGGTGGTATCCAGATAGGGAATACGCTCGCGGCGGTACATAAGCTCGATTTCTTCAATTTCGAACATACACTGCTTGATTGACGAGTAGCGGGAGTTGGCGCGTCGCTCGTTACGAATCGTGGCCAGGCGCTCCGGTTCGATAGTAAGTCCGAATATTTTTTCTTTATGAGGCCGCAAAGCTAAAGGCAGTTGCTGATCACTAAGGTCTTCCTCAGTAATCGGATAATTCGCTGCTTTAACACCATACTGCAGTGCAAGATAGAGACAGGTGGGCGTTTTCCCACTGCGGGAGGCGCCCACCAGAATCAGCTCGGCCTCATGATAGTGGCGAGTGCGCGCGCCGTCATCGTTGTCCAGCGCGAAGTTGACGGCGTTAATCCGGCGTTCATAACTCCCGGCATCACTAATTGAGTGGGATTTTCCGACAGTATAGGAAGATGACATCTGCAACTCTCGCTCCAGCGGGCTGAGAAAGGTGCCGAATATATCTGCCATAAAACAATCGGCTGTTGAAATGATTGCCCGGATATCATCATCAACTAACGTATCGAAAACCAATGGCCGGGCATCATCAATTTCTGCGGCCTTATTAATTCGCTTGACCATATCCCGGGCTTTTTCCTTATCATCAATATAAGGAACGGTTACCCGTTCAAATTCAATCTTCCCGAACTGGGCTAACAGGCTGTGACCAAGCGCCTCAGCGGTCAGGCCGGTGCCATCAGAGATGAAGAAAGCAGTGCGTTTCATAGTGTTTTATCCGGTTCAAAATTTTGCCAGGGCTTGGCAGGGTCCCTAGGTAATTTCCGCAGGTTACAGTATCATACACGCCAAGTTTGGGACTCTGCAGTGGATATTACCTGTTTTTATTTTTATGGACCGCTGGCCCCCGGTTATGCTTTTTGCTTCACAGACTCAATGGAGACGCGTTTTGGAAGATTACATTATCTGGTTTGATCACTTGGGAATGTCCGATGTTGAACGGGTAGGCGGTAAAAACGCCTCCCTTGGTGAAATGATCAGTAATCTTGCCAATGCAGGGGTTACCGTTCCTGGTGGCTTTGCAACTACGGCTCATGCATACCGTGAGTTTTTGGCTACTGACGGTCTGAAAGACAAGATCGACAATACCCTGGACGCCTTGGACATCAATGATGTAAATGAGCTGGCCCGGGTTGGTGCAAAAATTCGCCAGTGGGTTATTGATACTGCTTTCCCTGATGCTCTGGAAAACGCTCTGAAAGAGGCATACAGCAAGCTCCAGGCAGGTAATGAAAAGATGGCAGTTGCCGTCCGCTCCTCGGCAACAGCCGAAGATCTGCCAGATGCCTCGTTTGCCGGCCAGCAGGAAACCTTTCTAAATGTAGTCGGGCTTGAGCAGGTCCGGACATCCGTGAAGGAAGTGTTTGCCTCTCTGTTTAACGATCGGGCTATTTCATACCGGGTTCATCAGGGTTTTGACCACAAACTGGTTGCCTTGTCTGCCGGTATTCAGAAAATGGTTCGCAGTGAAACGGCGTCCAGTGGCGTAATGTTTACCCTCGATACCGAATCTGGCTTCCGGGATGTTGTGTTTATTACCGGTGCCTACGGTTTGGGTGAAACGGTTGTGCAGGGTGCGGTTAATCCGGACGAGTTTTATGTTCATAAGTCCTCACTTGAGGCCGGCCGGCCGGCGGTACTTCGGCGCAACCTTGGCAGTAAGGCGATTAAAATGATTTACCACCCGGATCCAGGTTCGGGTGAATTTGTTCAAACCGTTAAAGTTGAGCCTGAAGACCGCAACAGGTTCTGTATTACCGATGCCGAAGTGGAAGAGTTGGCCAAGCAGGCCATGATTATTGAAAATCACTATCAGCGTCCTATGGATATCGAGTGGGCTAAAGATGGTGATGACGGCCGGATATACATTGTTCAGGCCCGTCCGGAGACCGTTAAAAGCCGCGCCTCTGCCAATGTAATGGAACGATACCTGCTGAACGAAACCGGAACCGTACTGGTGGAGGGCCGCAGTATCGGCCATAAAATTGGTAGTGGGCGGGTAAAAATCATAACCAGTGTCAAGGAAATGGACCGAGTTCAGGACGGTGATGTCCTGGTTACAGACATGACCGACCCAGATTGGGAGCCGGTAATGAAGCGCGCAGCAGCCATTGTTACCGACCGGGGCGGTCGCACCTGCCATGCGGCAATCATTGCCCGTGAGCTGGGTATTCCGGCAGTAGTTGGTTGCGGAGATGCCACCGAAGTTCTGAAAGAAGGCCAGGAAGTTACCGTATCTTGCGCGGAAGGTGATACCGGTATGATCTACGAAGGCTCGCTGGACTTTGAGCTGCGTGAAAACACCATACACTCCATGCCAGATATACCGTTCAAAATCATGATGAACGTGGGCAACCCGGATCGCGCATTTGATTTTCAGGCACTGCCAAATGAAGGTGTTGGCTTGGCTCGTCTTGAGTTTATTATTAACCGTATGATTGGGGTTCACCCCAAGGCCTTGCTGAATTTCGATAACTTGCCCCGTGACATCAAGCAGACGGTTGAAAAGCGCATTTCCGGTTATGCTTCACCGGTCGATTTCTATGTGGACAAACTGGTAGAGGGGATATCAACCCTGGCCGCGGCATTTGCGCCCAAGAAAGTGATTGTCCGCCTCTCTGATTTTAAGTCCAACGAATACGCCAACCTGATTGGCGGTACGCTCTATGAGCCGGACGAAGAAAACCCGATGCTCGGTTTCCGCGGAGCGTCCCGGTATATCTCTGAAACTTTCCGGGATTGCTTTGAACTGGAGTGTCGCGCGTTCAAAAGAGTACGGAATGAAATGGGCCTGACGAACGTTGAAGTTATGGTGCCGTTTGTTCGTACCGTGGGTGAAGCCCGGCAAGTTGTGGAGCTGCTGGCTGAAAACGGACTCAAGCGTGGTGAAAACGGTTTGCGCATTATCATGATGTGCGAATTGCCGGCAAATGCGCTGCTGGCGGATCAGTTTCTGGAGTACTTTGACGGGTTCTCTATTGGTTCTAATGATCTCACCCAGCTTACACTTGGGCTGGACCGCGATTCCGGCATCATTGCGCACTTGTTTGATGAGCGGAATGAAGCGGTGAAAATATTGCTGTCTCTTGCCATTGAAGCCTGCAAAAAGTCAGGGAAATATATTGGCATCTGCGGGCAGGGGCCATCAGACCATCCAGATCTGGCCAAGTGGTTAATGGATCAAGGTATTGATTCGGTATCCTTGAATCCCGACTCCGTGCTGGATACCTGGTTCTTCCTGGCCGATGAGAAAATCGACTGAGTTTATTTTCAGGATAAGGAGTACATAAAATGGCGGATATTATTACCCCGGATTTGTGTGACGAATTCCCGGAAGTTCAGGTGGTTGAGCCAGGGTTTATCAATTATGGCGGCAAGAAAGCGTTTGGCGGCGAAATAGTCACCGTTAAGTGCTTTGAAGATAACTCTGTGGTTAAAGAACAAGTCGGCCAGCCGGGCAGAGGCCGGGTTATGGTTGTCGATGGTGGTGCTTCAAAGCGGAATGCATTACTCGGCGATATGCTGGCGGAGAAAGCCGCAGAAAGTGGCTGGGCCGGGTTAATTATTTATGGCTGCATTCGCGACGTAGATGAGATCGGGCAGACCGCCCTGGGTGTTCAGGCGCTTGGTACTGTGCCCCGGAAAACCGAGAAGCGCGGCATTGGTGATCTGAATATACCGGTCACTTTCCATGGAATCACTTTCCATCCTGGCCATTATATCTATGCGGATAATAATGGCATCATCGTTTCCGAGAAGCCTCTGGTCTAAGAAGGTGTGATGGAATCTGAGCCCGGTGTACCCATCGGGCTCAGATTTAATTGCTGCCAGGCTTGTCAGCTGACTTCGTTGATGACTGTACCCAGAAGATAGCCATCGCCATCTTCATCGCAGCGCAATACCTCACAAACGGTCTCTAGCGGTGGAATTTGATCGCCAGTCCCCTTCAGAACCGCGACCAGCTCTTGTCCAACAGCAACGGGTTGCTTAACAAATATCTGCATTCCGGTCGCACTCAAGTCTTTGCAAATGCCGCTGAATACATCACCTTTGCTGTTTGTGATCTCAATTTCTGAGTCCACTTGCATGCGGTGAAAATCACGCTTCTCGGAGTAATCTTTCATAGCATTAGGCCCAGTTGTCGGTTTTTCTTGTTGGTTTGAGCATAGGGATAATCAACGCCAATAATACACCACCAAGAACCAGGCCGGCACCCAGCAGCATAAAATCAGATTCTTTGCTGGCCTCCAGGCGTTCGTTCTCAGCCGTCAGTACTTCCAGATCGTTCCGGATTTTTTGGTTTTCTTCGCGGAGTTCACGGTTTCTGCGGTCCAGGTTGATGGAATCTGCGGCAATACCTTTGATTTTTTTCAGCTCTTCCTGAAGGGATTCCGACCGGTTGGAGAGCGAAGACTCCGAGCTCGCCAGTGAATCCCGCTCTCTGGTAACGCTGGCCAGTTTTTCTTTGGCCTCAGCCAGTTCCTTCTGAACCTGTTCCAGTTGGCGGTTTGCCTGCTTCAGCCGGACTGCTGCAATAGGGGTTTCAGTTATGTACTGGCTTGATACCCAGCCTTCATTGCCTTTTGGTGTACGCACACGTGTGTATCCGGAGTCCGTTTGTCCGAGTAGTTCCAGAGCCGTTCCACTGGGAACCGCATTTTCAATAATCCGGAACTGGCTACCAGCGCCCGATCGTACCGGCAGATACAACTGGTCATCAACCCATACGGTCTTGGCCTGGGCCACGGCTATGGAGGATAAAATAAAAAATGTACTTATAAGGACACGAAAAAGCGTCACTGGTTACGTTCCCTGAGTTGGACGAAGAAATAGACGGTCAGTCATCAAGAGCGCAATTTTGTCATAGATACCCATTGGTTCAAGCTGACCATCATTACAATAAGCTCATAGTGATACAAACAGAGCTTTAAATAGTAGCCTGAATTGCAACCGGAACGGTAATTTTGAGTCTTCCGGGTGCCTTGTTCGTGGCTATGGCAATACTGCCTTGAATGGTTTTACGACCACCTTCTGATATACCCCGGCATCTACGTAGGGGTCTGCTTCTGCCCAGCTCTGAGCGTCTTCCAGCGAATCGAATTCAGCGACAACCAGACTGCCACTAAAACCGGCTTCACCTGGTTCTGGCGTATCTATTGCCGGGTGTGGGCCGGCCAGCAAGAGGCGACCCTCGGCTTTGAGTGCGTGTAGTCGCTCAAGGTGTGCAGGCCTTGCAGATTTGCGTTTTGACAGGCTGTTCTCGACATCTTCACTGATGATAGCGTAATGCATGCTTGGGCTCCGATTTCAATCTGATTAGGGTGCGCTATCGGGATCTCCGACAGCGTAAGGTTGAGCAGTGCCAGGGGATGGCTGGTACACTGGTAAGCCAACAGGCGATAGTGCCAACCCTCTGATTCAGGAATTTTTGTGACTATACCGCAAGACCAACGCTTGTGCATCGATCTGCATTGCCATAGCACCGCTTCAGACGGCGCACTGTCGCCGACAGCACTGGTTGCCAGGGCAGCAGAGCAAGGCGTAACCCATTTGGCGCTAACAGATCATGACACCATAAGTGGTCTGCCAGAGGCAGGTGTGGCGGCGCGAGAGCACGGTATTACACTGATCTCCGGTATCGAACTTTCCTGTGTCTGGAAGAGCCGGACAATTCATATTGTCGGCCTCGACTTTGATACCGGGAATGAACAATTCATTGCGGCACTTAAACAACAGAATGACAACCGCTGGGCAAGGGCAAGAGCGATTGATGACAAGCTTGGCAAGCTGAATGTGCCGGATTTGCTAAAGCGCGCTACGGAAGCGTCTGGCGGCGACGTGCCCGGGCGTCCGCACTTTGCGGAAGTACTCGTTCAGGCCGGTGTGGTCAGTAATATGGCACAAGCGTTCAAACGCCACCTTGGCAGTGGCAAACCCGGTGATGTTAAGGCTTTTTGGCCTGAGCTTCCGGAGATAGTTCAGTGGATTAACGATGCCGGTGGCATTGCTGTGCTGGCACATCCCCGAAAGTATCAGCTTACCGCGACCAAACTGCGCGAACTCACTGCAGATTTTCGCCGTTCTGGTGGGCAGGCTATCGAAGTTTTAACATCTGGCCAATCCAGCGGAGACCTTGGTTTTCTTGCAGAATTATGTCATCGCGAAAAACTGCTGGCCTCTCAGGGCAGCGATTTTCATTTTCCGGGTGCAAGTTGGTGTGAGCTGGGCCGTATAATGAAAATGCCAGACGGATTAGAGCCCGTCTGGCATCATTTCAAAAAAACCGTTGAGACTTCTGCGCCGGCTTAATCCGGCGCGTGAAACAGCAGGTACAGGTCGGTAAGGACGTCTGGAATGGCATCCGCCATCTGCCGTGACAGTTTTTCACTCTTGCGCACTGTCTGGAAGTCTTCATCGTCGAACAGGCCAGAGAGGGTCAGCATGGGGATCATCAGATCTGCTGTCTCTTCTTCACTGGAACGCTCCAGCCATTCCTCTTCATGCTCAAGAAAGGTGTCCACAAATCCGGCACACCAGTTCTCCAGAGCATTCATCGGATCGCCATCTTCCGGTTCTGGTAATTCCAGCGCCTGCCCCATATCAAGAGAGTGAGCCATAGCCAGAGCCAGTTGCCCGACACAGCGCTTGAAGGCTTCGGGAACGCCGCCTTCGGGAACGGTATCGGTATTCGTGACAAGGCGGAAGATATCCTCCACGCTTAGTTCAACCGGCCCGACGACACTGGCGCAAACAACTCCATGCAGACCAAAAAAATCCAGGGCGTCCTCGCTCCAGGGCTCAGCAAAGAGGATGTCTTCCAGTGCTTCAATGTCGGAATCGGATAGCATCAATCAATTACTCCCGGATTTCTTGGCTTCTTCCGCAGCGCGTTGACGCTTACGGACTTCTCTTGGGTCGTTATAAGCACGTCCAGGTGTTACCGGTATATCGGTTACTGGCTGCTGCTCGGTATTTTTTTGTCCAGAGTTGGTTTTGGCCGACTCTTTTGCTCCGCTTTCTTCCTTATCTGCCTTCTCTGCGGGTTTTGGGGCCGGAGCCTTGGGAGCAGCACTTTTTTCCTGGCCAGCCGTGGTAGAAGTTTCATCGGCATTTTGTGCCGGCTTGGCAGGCCTTGCACTGGAGCGGGCCCTGGCTTTTGGTGCTTGCTCTGCTTGTTCAGCTTTCTCGCCAGTATTGGTGTCCGCTTGTTCAGGCGCCGATGTTTTCGCAGGCTCTTGAGCTGGGCTGGACGGCTTTTTAGCCGGGCCAGAAGGCTCTTTATCTGAGCTGGCTGGTGTTTTCGCTTCGCCCGAAGGCTCCTTAATCACGTCAGCAGGTTTTTTAGTCTCCGGTGCTTTCCTTTCGGCACCGGCAGCTTCGGGCTTTGCTACGGCTGCTTTTTCGTCAGCAGGCCTGACGGCGACCGCTGTTGACTGAGACTCTGCCTTGATAACAGGCTTGCTCTCTGCTGCATCGGCCTTTTCCGGAGTTGCTGGTTGCTGGCCAGTTTTCGCTACTGGAGCATCATCTTCCGCTTTCCTGGCAGCGGGTGCTATGGGTGCCACGGCCGCTACTTTTGGTGCCGTTTGTTTATCGTCCGCTGGTTTTTCTACCGCGGCAACATCGGCACTGCGATTATCCCGACGGGTGTCAGCTTTTACTTCTGGCTTGCCACTCTCACGTACTTGTTCTAACTGAGTGTCATCCTGATGCTTTTCTCCACGAGCTGCCTTACGGTCTGCAGGTGTGGAAGCCGGGCTCTCTGCGGGTGAACCATCGCGACCACGGGGTCTGCGCGGCTTGCGGCGCTTGTCGTCGCTGCTCATCCTGTCGTTGTCGACGGCCTGCTGTCCTGATTCCTGCAGGTCTTTCGGATCTTTGATGTCCTTGTGATCCTGATTGTCTTTAGGATCGCGCCGTGGCTTATTGCGATTTTGAGTGCGGGTTCGGTTCTGGCTTTCCTTGCGGCCATTGTCACTCTTGGTATCACCGTTCCTGTCCGAAGTCTGGCGGCTTTGATTGTCGCGGACCTGATCTTCGTTGCGGGTCCGGTTGTTACGTGTGCGATTATCGTCACCCCGAGCCTGAGGGCTGCTCTGGGTGCGCCCATTAGCGGTGCGGGTTACGTTGCTGCCGCGCTGATCATCACGAGCTACCCGTGTCTTCCTTCGCTCCTGACTCCGGGGATTATTATTTCTTGCAGCGCCGGCGCTACTGCCAGTGCTAGTGCGGGCGCTGACGGGTTGTTCTTCGGCATCGCGAAAGAAGCCCGAAATTTTACGCCCTAAACGGCGAAGCAAGCTTTCTTCCTGCTCGGTGGTTTCGGCCGCTGCAGTAGCGGCCGGAGTGGGCGCCGGTACACTTCTGCGAATGGATTTGACTGCGGCCTGCTCCCTTGCGGGACGCTCTGCAGCAGGAGTCTCAAAAACAACCTCTTCGCGTTCGTTGTATTCCTGAGCCACCTGGTGGCTGGAGATATGCTCCGGTGTCGTTTCATCCTGACGTATACGCAGAATTTCAAAGTGTGGTGTTTCCATGTGCGGGACGGGAACCACAACAACGGTAACTTCCTGAAGAGTTTCAATACTGGCGAGCTCTTTACGTTTCTCGTTGAGCAGGAAGGTGGCCACAGACACTGGAACTATGGCGCGAACTTCACCAGTCTTCTCTTTGGAGGACTCTTCATAAATTAACCGCATGATGCTCAGAGCGAGTGATTCTATTCCCCGGATAGTACCCTGGCCTTCACAGCGAGGGCAGACTTCACTGCGGGTTTCACCGAGAGATGGGCGCAGGCGTTGACGAGACATTTCCAACAGGCCAAAACGGGAAATTTTGCCCACCTGA